>JAFRWN010000139.1 GCA_017437965.1 Lachnospiraceae bacterium | reverse complement strand
ATTCGACTCCTGGAAAATGTTTCCTCAGGACGTGTTTTGGAAAAGTGTGGATTTGAAACCTTCTTTGAAGGAGAAGGAGAATATCACGATGGAGTATATGTAATAAGTAAAAGTGTTTGGAAACTGTGATAATCCATTATTGATGTGATGCAGTATGACTATATCGGCAGACCTGATATCCCGGTACTGGCGGAGTGTGATTTCAGCCACTGTGCGCCCATGTTGACTATCCCAATTGGTACCACAGCTGAGCTTGACGCAGATGCTCAGACGATAAGATTAGTTCGCTGAATTCAAGTTTAAAGGGTTGACAAACGGAGGATAAATATGAAAAAGTGGTATGACGAAGAATATGAATTTACGGTAGAAGTAACAGGTTTTCTGCATGGAGATCATACAGAGAGATATTGTCGTAATGGTGAAGAAATCGGTGATGTTTATAAATGTACTTATGGATGTCCGGTTAGCGCGGATGGTTACGGAATCTGTTCAAAGACAATGATGATGTTGTTTCCTTTGATGGAAGCTGTCAGAAGTGGTGGCGATCTTACCAAAGTCGGTGGAGATGGGAAATACTCCAAAACGGTAGTGTGTCCGGACGGATGTGTGATCTTCAAACTGACTGCAAAGCCGCTGGGAAACGAAAACTTCCATACCGGTGGATTCTGGGATTACCCTGATGAAACATAGTAAAATAACGGCTCTGAACGAATTAGATTCTATTGAAAAAGATTAGCAAATTAAATCAGAAAATAAATGGATTTATAAATATGATAAGAAGATAATGTATGGAGTTTTATGATGTTATAGAGAAAAGAAGAACTAATACAATAATCTTGAAAAAATAAGAACGGAGTTGAAAACAAGGCTATGATCATAATAATAACAGGTGCATCTCATACAGGAAAAACAGTGTTGGCACAGAGGATGCTTGAAAAGTATAAATATCCTTATCTTTCCATAGATCATCTGAAAATGGGACTGATTCGGAGCGGTAATACCGACCTCACACCAGAAGATGACGAAGAGCTTACCCGATATCTTTGGCCTATTGTTTGTGAGACTATAAAGACGGCGATAGAGAATGAACAGAACCTTGTTGTCGAGGGCTGTTATGTACCGTTTAAATGGAGACAGGATTTCGAGGATCATTATTTAAGGTCAATCAGATTTATCTGTCTGGCTATGTCGGATGAGTATATAAGGAACCATTGGGACGATATCACAGGACATGCTTCAGAAATCGAGTCCAGAATAGAGGATGAAGACTGCACATTTGAAAGAGTATCGATGGACAACCGGAATATCATAGATGGATTTCGGCGTGCCGGCGAGAACGTTACAATAATCGAAGATGATTATGAAAAGACGATGCTCAGAGTGTTTGGCATTAATTGTAAATCCCTCATGATAAGTTATGGATTGACCGGAAAGGTTGCCATTATTACCGGAGCGAATAATCCGTGGGGAATCGGTGCAACGACAGCATTGGCTTTTGCCCGTGAAGGAGCAAAGGTGGTGTTGGTATATAAAAAAATATCAAGGCCATTTGATGCTTCTAAGACCGACAGGAATGGCGTAGACAGATATTACGGGGCAAATGCAGGAACGGCAGAAGCTGTAGAAGATAAGCTTAAGGAAATAGGTGCTGAATACATAGTTTTAGAGAGCGATATTTCGAATGAAGATGCTGTAAAGGAAATATATTCCACAGTCCTTGAAAAATACGGACGAGTTGATATTTTGCTTAATAATGCAGCAACAGATGACGAAACCGGTTGCGATACGATAGAAACGATTACACAAAGTGTGATTGATGATACTTTTGCGGTCAATGTCCGTGGAAGTATTCTGATGATTCGGGAATTTATTAAGCATCGTGGTGATTATGGAAGGATTATCAATATTTCTACCGATGCCGCCCAGGCTTTTGCAGGACAGATTACTTACGGAGCAAGCAAAGCGACTTTGGAAGCACTTACCCACAGTATTGCTCTTGAGGTGGCACAGTACGGGATTACTGTGAATTGTGTGGCACCCGGTCCGACACAGACTGGATGGATCGATTCCGATTTTGAAAAAGTAGTTATTCCGTTGATTCCGATGGGAAAGTTAATTCAACCGCAAGATATTGCCGAAACTATTTTGTTTTTGGCAAGTGAGCAGGCAAGAATGATTACCGGACAGGTGATCAAAGTATCAGGCGGAAAAGCTATATAAACCATGTACAGAAAGGCATAACGAACGAGAAACTATATGCTTTTGATGAATTCAGGAATAATGAGGCAAGACTCATAGATGAGGCTCGTAAAAACGGAATCGAAGTTGTTTACGTAAGACATGATGATGGTTCTTAATGAATGGAACTTATGAAGACAGGATGTATTTCTCAATTCTGAGGGATGAAAGATTATTTTGATAATGACACGATAAAAAAATTATGACATTTGAAAATTGGTGGATGAAAGGTAGAACTAGAAAATGGGTTCTTTGCTTTTAGCAGTAATATATCTGATATTTGTGAGTCTGGGTCTGCCTGATTCACTTCTGGGATCGGGCTGGCCAAAGATGCAGGAGGCTTTTAACGTTCCTTCATCATATGCTGGCTATGTATCCATGACCATATCCTTCATGACGATCATATCGGCACTTTTGAGCCCGCGCATCATAAAGAAGTTCCATACGAAATGGATAGTGATAGTGTCTATCTTTTTTACGATACTGGGATTACTTGGGTTTTCAGTATCAACAGAGTACTGGATGCTGTTTGTAATCGCAATTCCATACGGGCTTGGAGCCGGAGCGATTGATGCATCGGTCAATCATTATGTCGCGAATCATTATTCGGGCTCCGCAATGAATTTTCTGCATTGCTTTTATGGTGTGGGAGCGGTTATAAGCCCGTATATCATGGCGCTGGCACTGAGCCGTGCCGGATGGAATGAAGGATACCGCTGGACTGCCTTTCTGCAGACAGGAATACTTTTGGTATGCATCATATCTCTGCCTCTTTGGAAAAAGAATGAGAATGCTTCCGATGATGAAGAAATTAAGGAAAGTGCCGGTATTAAGGAAACACTTAAGGTGCCCGGTGTGATCCTGACATTGATAGCGTTTTATGCCTATTGTTCGGGAGAGTGCACATGCTTTTTGTGGACACCCAGTTATTTTGCGGGAACCAGAACAGGACTTAGCGACGGCATGATCGCATCATTCGGGTCGCTTGTTTTCGGTGGCCTGATGATAGGAAGGCTGATATCCGGATTTGTTTCCAACAGGCTTGGAGACAGACTGCTTATCCGGATCGGAATCGCGGTTGAACTGCTTGGCATAATTATGATTATCATACCGGATACGCATTATGTTTTTACCGCAGTTGGATTTGTTGTCATCGGAACCGGAATGGGACCTGTATACCCGGCTATACAGCATATGGCACCGTCAAACTTCGGAAAAAGGTATTCTGCAGCGGTAATAGGACTGCAGATGGCATCGGCTTACGTAGGAAGCACTTTCATGCCCATGGTGTTCGGAATATTGCAGCAGATTATCGGAATCGGCATCATGCCGTTTTATCTGCTGATATTTGCTGCATTGAATATCAGTCTTTTGGAAATGGCGTATCGAAAGATTGATGCCCGTATATGATTTTTGCTGGTAAGACACTTTGATACATTGATTTACCGGGCATCATATCCGTCAAGGGCATGTATCCTCTGTTTTTCCTCATACATCATCATGTCTGCACGTTCATAAACATCGCGGTATGAGTGATCGGTATTATGGTTAAACACAGCACTTCCCACAGAGATTGAAATGCGTTTATCCAGTTCATCCGATGAAGCTCTTTCTGCATCGAGCATATTTTTTATGTTGCGGAGATGCTCATCAAGCCTTGCATATTCGATACCTGACGGGATGATGACAAATTCATCTCCGCCGATCCGGAATACCGAGCTCATCGGAAATGCAGTACAAAGCAATTCTGCCGCCCGCTTAAGCGCCAGGTCTCCGGCCTGATGGCCATAATTATCGTTTATTATTTTAAGGTAGTTAAGATCGCACATTATGACAGCAAACTCAGCCATACCGTTTTTGATCTGGCTGTCTATATATTTTGTTGTGTCATCATATGCGGTCTTGTTTTTTACTTTAGTAAGAGAATCCACATATGCCAGATTCTTAAGGGTGATAATATCCCCGCTTTGTTTTTTTAACGTTTCCGCAGCTCTCTCTATACGCTGGTTCTGAGCGGCTACTAAAGCCTTGTTGTCTTCTTCCCTTGCACGTATCTTGTCTATTGCAAGTCTGAAGGCCTTGGAAAGTTCGCCTACCTCGTTGTTCTTCTCAGGAGAAAGCACCACATCATAATCACCGCTGCTTATTTCTGTAGCAGCGGAAGTAAGTTTTCTTAAAGGATTAGTAATACGCGATACCATTATAATTGTTATGATGGCAAGCACTGCAGTAAGTATTACAGACACTGAAATCATCAGAATGGTCGCATGGTTTCTTTCTTTATAAATACTGTCATAATCATCGCACAAAACAAATTTCATTCCGTTTCGAAGTGTGACAAATGCCATTACGCGATCCTGATTGTTGTAATTATAGCGGATCAGTTCATCATCGGTAGACGCCATATTCATGAGTTTTGCATTTTCAACAATATGATCTTCGCCGTCACCATGCAGTTCTTCTTGCCTGAGCTCATCAAAATGATAATGAACACTCCCGTCAGCTTCCTTAAGATACATATAACCTGTTTCGCGATAACTCATGGAATCAACCCATTCAGTGAGCGTTCTGAAGTTTATGTCTATTCCGATGATTGCAACGGGAATTTCTTCCATAAAAATCGGCTGGACATATGAGATAAGGTAATCATCAACGCTTCCGTCATAATAGGGCTTGGTCCAGAGGGCAGTTTTAGCTTTTATCGGATCATAATACCAGTAATCCGCAACAGGATCTTTTTCAATCTCTGACTGGGTAAAAGGTATTATTTCGAATCCGCCATTTTTGTTGCGCGAATAATATACACCCTCATCGCGGTCTGTAACACCGGTGATATCGAGAGTGTAATGAATATATGCTCCCTGGATGAATTTGTTGTCCTCAGTCATAAAATGGATGAGGTCATCTGCATCCTTGACTATCGAGTCGCGAAGCTTTTCGTCTTCGGTTATTGAATTTATGTTTTTTATCTTGCTTTTAGTCCATCTTGAAAGCGCTCCGACAGCATCTTCAATCCTGAGAAACTCCGTATTGATATCATCGGCACGTTCCTCACAAAACAAGTTCATCTGGGTTGTTGCACCCTTGGTAAGTATTTTGCTCGAAAGCAGAACGCTTATCACAACAAGGCTGGCAGCAAGTATTATAATCCCTACGATTACAAGCAAAACCAGCCTGGTTCTTATAGATAAAAAGAAAGTTTTTATTTTCTTCATTATTTCAGCTTGATCCTTTCAAACCAATTGATACAGAATGATTGGTCATTAATCTATATTATAACACTAATCCGGAATAATGTATATTTAAATTTAAAACATTTGTAATAACTAATAAAACTTGACATAAAGAGCACTGATATTATATTATGGTTATTACATTAAAATCATGATATTTTGGGAAAGAAAAATGTATATTTTCGGTGACAAAAAATTCAGCCTCGATTTTCTTGAACTGCTGGAAAGAGAGAACATAGACTACAAAAGCGCTTCCTTTTTTACGGAAACGGACTGCGACGGGGAGTGCCGTTTTACGGCAGGATGGATCGGTCTGTTTGAAAATGAAAAGCCCGGAGCGCGTCTTTTGATTGCAAGTGCGGTCTGCGGGAAGGACGAGATAAGATTTTATAAGGGAAATCTTAACCGCAGGGAAAGGCAGGTCGATTTCAAAAGACAGTGGCAGTATCGTTTTGTGATGCTTGACGATATTGACAGGCTGAAAATTGAGAGACTGGTTGCCGGTGCCGTCGTGATCGCCGTAAATAAGGACGGTAGCGAGGAAAGGCTTGCAATATTGTCAAACAGGTGCATACACGGTGTTTTAAAGCTCGAAAAGCTGGTGAACGAATACAAGGGAAACGGGAAGATAAAGGAAGAGTCGTTAGAGGATGAAAACGAGGGCCTTTACTGCGAAAAATGCGGAACGATGTATCCCGACAAGGACCGTAAGGTATGCCCAAAGTGCATGAACAAGCGCTCTCTGTTTATCAGGACTGTTTCATATCTTAGAGGCAACACGGCAAAGATAGCGGTAAAGTTCATGTGTTACATCGTCACGGCACTTTTAAATCTGGTGTGGCCCTACCTTAACGGTACGATTTTATATGACAGGGTGCTGAAAAAGGATGAAAAGTTCATGGGGATACTGGGGCTCGATCCTGAAGATTATGTCCTTGCTCTGGCCCTTGTGGTGCTGACGATGATACTTACCAAGCTTACGATACAGCTGACGGGAATACTGCAGGGAGTGCTGACGGCAAAAATCACTCCGAGACTGGTAAGAAATCTGAAAAACGATGTATTTACATCAATGGGCAGGCTTTCCATCAAATTTTATAACAGTAAACAGACGGGCTCGTTAATGACAAGGGTGCTATCGGACGCAGACGAGGTCATGGGCTTTTTTACCGATGCCCTGCCTTATTTTATCATAAACAGTTTTACTCTTATCGCAACTATCGTGATCATGCTAAGGCTGAATGTGACTCTGGCTTTGTTTTCGATGATTTTCATTCCTGTTACATTTATGATCAGCTGGTTTATGAGGCCTGTCCTGTGGCACCGTTACGGAAGAAGGCACAGGGCAAACAGGACGCTTAATTCAAGGGTAAACGACAATCTTAACGGAGCAAGGGTCGTAAAGGCCTTCGGCAAGGAAGAAAACGAAACGGAAAGATTCGATAAAGCGAACGGAAGGCTCAGAGAGGCCGAGATGGCTGTTGTCGAATATGACAGCAAATTCTATGAGATATATACGGCGGCAGAAGGCCTTGCGGGGCTGATGGTCTGGCTTGTCGGTTCTTATCTTGTCATTTACAGGCAGAACTTTTCGCTCGGTCTTCTTATCACCTTTGCCGGATATGTCCAGCAGTTAAACGGTCCGATGGATTTCTTTTCTAACTGCATCAGATGGTTTACAAACTGCATGAACGCGTCGGAGAGGATTTTTGAGATAATCGATGCCAAGCCCGATATAGTTGAGAAAGAGAATCCGGTAAGGATAGAAAGGCTTAAGGGAGATGTGGAGCTTGACAATGTGACCTTCGGCTATGAGGAGCATAAGCCCGTGTTAAAGAACGTAAGCTTTAAGGTAAAGGACGGAGAAATGCTTGGCATAGTCGGAAGAAGCGGCGCGGGAAAGACCACCATCGTAAGCCTCATCAACAGGCTGTACGATCCCGATGAGGGCGTGGTGAAGATCGACGGGTACGACCTAAAGGACCTTTCGTTCGACACGCTTCGCGGAAATATCGCCATGGTTTCGCAGGAAACCTATATTTTTGTCGGAAGCGTGGCGGATAATATCCGTTACACCAATAAAAACGCGAGCATAGAAGAGGTGGTAAGGGCAGCGGTGCTTGCCTCCGCCCATGATTTCATATGCAAGCTTCCGGACGGTTATGATACGATAGTCGGGGCAACCGGAAGGTCTCTTTCGGGAGGCGAAAAGCAGAGGATTTCCATTGCCAGGGCTATACTTGCCGATCCTAAGATACTGATACTTGACGAGGCGACCGCATCTGTCGATACCGAAACAGAGCTTGCGATACAGTCGTCGATCAATATGCTGATAAAGGACAGGACTACCATATCGATAGCCCACCGTCTTTCGACTTTAAGGGATGCGGATCATCTTATAGTAATAGACGACGGCAAGGTTGTCGAAGAAGGAAGCCACAAGGAGCTTGAAGAGCTTAAGGGTACCTACTATAAGCTTCGCGAGCTTCAGACCAAGGCACTTGCTTTAAGAGATTAGAAAAGAGGGCAAGATGGAGGATAATAAAAACGAAGAATTTTCCATGGAGCAGATGGAAGAAGAAACTAAGATGATGCTGAGATTAAGATATCTCGACAGTTCAAACGCCCATTTTGAACGAACAAAGGGAGGCTTTGTTTCGCTGTTGGTAAAGACCGGGGAAAAACAGAAAAATAAAGGGCTGTACGGTCAGGAAACAACGAGGATAGACGGAAGCGACGAGGTTGGAAACATTACAGAGTTCTACAAAAGGGTAAACTTTTTCAGCGGCTTTCCGTTCACGGATCCGGGCCGTTACATTTCCGTGCGCGAGGCAAGCGAAAAGGCTCCGGAAATAGGTGTGATAAAGGATATTGAAAAGGATCTGGATGCAGAGAGCATAAAAATGGTAAAGGAACAGCTTGCCATCAGATATTTTACGCCTGTGATCACGAAGATAAACAATATAAAGGAGCAGCACGGCTTTGCTTACTGGGATGTGGAAACGAAGCAGGGCAGATGCCGCTTTACCATCAGGCTGAATTCAAACAGCGTGATATATCTAAACGATGTGAGGCTTTTGATCACAGACCTTGACGAAAACCGCTTTGAAATCCCCGATTATACCAGGCTTAGCGGCAGGGAACTGAAAAAGCTGGATCTGTTTTTATAGGATAAAAAGAAGGACGGAAGATGAATTTAAATGTTGCGATTCCTCTGCCGTTGAAGACGTCATCGGGAATGACAAAAGAAAAGATAAAATACTGCTCGCCCTTTGATATAAGAGGTGACGGCAGCATCACTCAGAGGGATTCCTTTCTGGCGGTCAGTGCCGATGAGCTCTGTGTGATCGAGGCCGGAAGCGTCAGGGAGAGGATAGGAATATCCGATATCGAAAGGCTTAAATGCGAGCCCGGTGTGGGACAGGGCATGCTTGTACTAAAAAGAAGGGACAGGGACTATGACGAGCTTTTCCTTCGCTTTTCGCACAAGCATATCAGCCGTATGGCATATATTGCAAGGGCTGTCGAGATACTTCGCGATAAGGGAAGCGAGAGGATCGTGAGCCTTGAAAGAGAAAAGACCTGTCCGGAATGCGGAAGGCCGATGCGGGGCAGGACGATATGTCCTTACTGTGCTCACGGCGAGCATAAAAGCGCTTCGCATATGGGCGTGCTCAGGAAATTCGCAAAGCTGTGTTTTTCCTACAGGCTGTATATGCTTGTGATCGCCCTGACAATGTTTGTAGTGGCGGCAGTCGAGCTTTTAAGACCGAAATTCCAGCAGGTTTTTATCGATAAATATCTGGTTACGGGAAAGGCGGATCTTAAGGTGATCGGCATCTTTGCCGCAGCCATGCTTGGCGTGACGGCGGTGGGAGTTGCCGCAGGCGTTGCAAAATACTGGCTCTGCAACACGGTAGGAACAAAAATCTCGCTTGACATGAGACATATGCTTTACCGCAAGGTGCAGTTACTTTCGATGTCCTTCATCGACGAAAGAAGGGCGGGAGCCATCATCAACCGCATTTCAAGGGACACAAAGGAAGTCAGCGGCTTCATGGAGGAGGCCTTCTCGGGCATGCTGTCCTGCATTTTTAACATGATAGCGGCAATTGTCGTGATGCTGAGCATAAATGTAAAGCTGACGCTCATATCCGTTATATTTGTACCCGTGGCACTTGGGCTTTCGATATCCTTCTGGAAAAATGTCCACAGGCGCTTCCATATGCAGTGGACCAAAAGCGACAAGCTGAACTCCGGACTTCAGGATGTGCTCGGCGGAATGAGGGTGGTAAAGAGCTTCGGTACCGAAAAGGAGGAAGCCGGAAAATTTAAGAAGCTTACAAACGATTTCGCAGAGGTCTCGGTCAAAAACGAGGTTTTCTTCGCTGTTTTCTATCCCATTCTTACCTTTACGATGAGCATGGGTATATATGCGATCACTCTTTACGGCGGACTGCGCGTATTTGACGGCGATCTGACTTTAGGTCAGCTTACGCAGCTCATCGCCTATGCCTGGATACTTTACGGTCCTCTTGAGTGGATGACCTTCCTGCCGAGAAGGATCACTGCGCTGCTTACAAGCCTTGAACGTATTTACGATATCATGGACGAGGAACCGCTGATACCGGAAAGCGAGGAACCTCTTTCCCACAGGATAGAAGGAAAGGTCGAATTCAGGAATGTCTGTTTCGGTTATCATTCCTATTCGCCGGTGCTTGAGAACATCAGTTTCACGGCAAAGCCGGGCGAGATGATAGGCCTGGTCGGCGCAAGCGGAACGGGAAAATCGACGCTTATCAACCTTATCATGAGGCTGTACGATGTAAATGCCGGAAGCATAGAGATCGACGGCATAGACATAAAGAAATACAAGAAGGATGAGTACCATGCGCAACTCGGAATCGTTCTTCAGGAGAATTTTCTCTTCGCCGGAACCATTTACAACAATCTGAAATTTGCAAAACCCGATGCGACAAAGGAGGAGATCATCAGGGCGGCAAAGCTTGCCAATGCCCATGATTTTATCATGAAAACCCCCGACGGCTACAATACCTATGTTGGCGAGCACGGCTTTAACATTTCGGGAGGAGAGAGGCAGAGACTCGCTATCGCGAGGGCGGTGCTTGTTGATCCCAGGATACTGATACTTGATGAGGCCAGCTCGAATCTTGATACAGAAAGCGAATACCTGATACAGAAGGCCATCGAAAGACTGAGGAAAAACTGTACGACCTTTGCGATCGCTCACAGGCTTTCCACGCTTAAGGATGCCGACAGGCTCATGGTCATCGACGGACATGAGATAGCGGAGGTGGGAAGCCACAGTGAACTGATGGAAAAGAAGGGAATCTATTACCGCCTTGTAAGCGCCCAGCTCGAAATGGGCAAATAGTTAAGTTTGCCGTTAACTGAAAAGCATTTTAAACAAAACATATAAATGAGGCTTGACACTTGTGTGGTCATGTCCTGTTGTCGCCATGACCTGAGAAAGAAATTCCTCGTTGTTGGCCTTTAGTATGTTTCTGTAGCTGTCAGGAAATGTTGTTACTGTCCCGTCTGCTTTTGATGAAGAGATCAAAAGCAAGGCGGGCTTTTTGTCTTCCGGAAAAGTCATTTCGCTGTCTTTCATCTGGCCGGGATGCATGCCTGATCCGCTGACGCTTACAAGACCGGGCGCGGGGCATACTGCAGCGATATATGAAAAAAGTTCGGGATGTATAAATCCGATGAACAGGGATTCCCGTCCGCCCATCGAGAAACCGGTGATCGCAGTATTTTCGCGTCCTTTTGCAACAGAGAATGTCTTTTCGATAAAGGGCATCAGATCTGTTGTAAGGTCATTGATGAAATTGTCGTAGGCAAGACAGTTCTTAAGATCCATTCCTGTAACATAAGCATTTTCCTTGCTGCAGTATATATAGGGGAGAACAACTATCATTTCCTTTGCTTTGCCGTCAAGCTGCAGATTGGTAAGTATCCTGCTGAGGCCGACGACATCTCTTGCCATCCAGTCTTCGCTGTCGTAGAAGCCATGCAGGATATAGAGTACAGGATATTCTTTTTCGGCAGAGTAATCGATGGGGAGAAGAACATTAACGCCGGTGTCTCTTTCTGCCGTATTGGAGTAGTAGGTGTATTTTTTGAATTCAGGATAGATAACTCCTTCGCGCGATGCATCATAACCTGCTTCGGGAACGGTTGTTATCATTTCTTCATATTTTGTCATTCTTGCCTCCTGTTTGTCTGAGCTTTTTTCGGAATCCGAACTGCCTTTGCCGAAGTCCGGCAGTTCATCGAGGGTGATAACCTTGTCGCTCAGATAGACTTTCTTCAGGTTTTCCTTATCGTTCTTGGTTATATAATCGGTATGCCATATCATAAACCAGGACCAGAGATCTTTATCGCTTTCAAATTTTTCAACCGGAGGGACATTGCCGCATTCGTGGAAAGCCATCGGTTTTTCGGCGACTTTTTTGAGTTTTCTCCAGGCTCTCAGATTGGTTGAATTATCGTAGGTGTCCGAACCGATGATATCGACATATTCGTCGCCGGGATACCAGTCGTCTTTTACTTCTCCGGAGTAACCGAGAACCCAGATAAGATTGTCAAGCTTGTATTCGTTCGTAAATTTGTCATGCATCAGACGCCATAGCTTTATGAAATTGTCTTTTCCGCCTTTGCCCCACCAGAACCATTGTCCGTCGAATTCATGGAAAGGTCTCCAGAGCACGGGGACATTTGCGTCGCGAAGCTCGGCAAGCGCATTTGCAGCCTGGTCCCAGCTCTTCATCATTGCTTCATATTCAGGAGTGCCTTCGGTGAGAAGTTTTGAAAAATCGGGGTTGTCATCAAGGCTTTCCTGATAGCCGCTTCCGTTTACTCCGGTATGCCAGCATATAGTGACAAGTCCGCCCTTGGCATCCCAGGCTTTTGAACGGGAAACCACGCCTTTGAAATCATTGTTCATGAAGTCAAGTCCGCGCATGGCCGGAAGCTTTCCCGTGGTATCTTTGATATAGTTCATTTCATAATCCGGAGAACCCATCCAGGTGGATTCCTGCTGGCAGGAGATCATTACTTTCCCGAAATTATCGCATATGTAATCGTAGATCAGGTTTTTCTTTTCGGCCACGCTCTGAGCCTCCTCTTTTTTATTTTCCGAGCTGCTTGCCGGATCGTTTGGAACCGGTGTTTCGCTTATGGACTCCTGGGGTGTTGCTTGGGAATCGCCGGAAGAACCGGATTGATCATTTTTTGAAGAATTGCAGCCGGTCAGACAAAAAAGCATTGCCGATGCAAGTAAAAGAGCGAGTTTTCTTTTTATTTTCATGATAAACCTCCTGAAAAATTGTAGTGCCGGATCCTGATTAAATGATAGCATTTTACACTGCAATGTTCAATATCATAATATGAAAAAAGGCTTTCCTGAAAATGTTCAGAAATTACAAGTGATAACAGACAAAACAATATATTGACTTTGATATGACTCCGGTTTACAATGTAGTCAGACGAGAAAATGCCAGAAACAGCAAGCGTTTTATGGGGCTTGGCCATGCTATAACCGAAGCTGCCAAAAATTCTGGAATAATTAGTAAGAGGTTAAAAAAATGAAAAAGGATACCGGAATCTATCCATATGACCCGGAACTTGCCGGCCTGCCGTTTTTGCTTAAGGGGATAGGAGGAACAAGATATCAGGGACATATAACAAGGCCTGACGGATACAGATGGCATCAGATTTTGTTCTGCCGCGAAGGCAAGGGAATCCTGAGGTTTGGAGAAAAGACAGTGGAGACAGCGGAAAATACTTTTATCTTTCTTCCGAAGGAAACCGGACATGAATATTATCCTGTGAACGGGATCTGGGAGGTTGACTGGATCGCATTTGACGGCAGCGCCTGTGACGAGACGTTAAAAAAGCTTGGTATGACGGGGATAATGACCGTTACAGCCGTTGATCCTGCCAATATGAGACATATTTTTGACAGAATGATAGCCTCACAGCAGGGGGATATAATGTTCAGCGGTTACAGCTGTTCCTGTCTCGTATATGATTATATCATAGGCTTCAGAAGGCTCTTTGTGACGGAAGAGGACAACAAAAGGAGCAGGAATCTGTCAATGCTTGTGCCTGCTCTTAAATATATAAACGAAAATTACGGCAGCGATATACCCGTTACTTATCTGGCTTCTCTGTCGGGCATTACCCACCAGCATCTTTGCAGGCTTTTCAAAAGCAGCCTTAATATGAGTCCGGGCGCTTATCTGACAGGAAGAAGGATAGACGAGGCAAAAAGACTTTTAAGAGAGAGCGGGATGACGGTTGCCGAGATCAGTAAGACCTGCGGTTATAACGATCCCTGTTATTTCAGCACAGTTTTTAAAAAGACGGTCGGCGTATCGCCGGCCGCATACAGAAATTAATGTCAGGGCTTTATAATAGTCCGGAGGCAGCAAACAGCTGCTTTCGGATTTTTTTATTTTTGCTCTTGACAGCTAATTTGAATTAGCTTATAATATAGCTAATTTGAATTAGCCGGAGAGGAAAAGAAATGGATACTAAACAAAGGATAATGGACGAAGCATTGACTCTGTTTTCCGAAAAAGGATATGCAAATGTTTTTGTGGAAAATATTGCTGAGAGAGTAGGAATTAAGGCTCCGTCCATTTACAAGCATTATAAAAGCAAGCAGGCTATTTTCGATGCGATCATCGAAGAGATGAACAGACGGTTTTTGGAGGAGGCCGGCGCATTACAGATAAATGGTGCTGACGCTTCTGCGGATGCCGAAATCTATAAGAATATATCGGAAGAGCAGCTGATTGTTATCGGAAACAATTTGTTCCTTTATTTCTTACATGATGACTATACAAGGCGGTTTCGAAAGATGCTGACCATTGAGCAGTTCCATGATAAGAAGCTTGCGGATCTATATATGAAACAGTATGTAGATGATCCGCTTTCCTATCAGGGAATGCTTCTGGGACTGATGGTTTCCGCAGGCGTTTTGCTGGCGGAGAATGTGGAAATTATGACCCTGCATTTTTACGCTCCGATTTACATGCTTCTGACCATGTGCGATCGGGATCCGGAACGTGAGGATGAAGCACTTAAAACGCTGGAAGCACATATAAGGCAGTTTAACAGGTTGTATGCAGGAAATAACGGAGGAAAATGATAATGAAGATTACAGTCATCAACGGAACCGAAAAACACGGTGTGACATACAGGATGAAAGAAATATTTCTGGAATCGTTCAGGGATAATGCGGAAATAACAGAGTATTATCTTCCGAAGGACGGTCCGGGATTTTGTACGGGTTGCACAGCATGTTTCCGCGAGAAACAGAATCTATGTAAGGATGCAGAAAAAGTTCAGAAGATTGAAAAGTCTATGCTTGAAGCGGATCTTTTGGTATTTACATCCCCTGCTTATGTATTTCATACCACCGGCGCAATGAAGGCAATGCTGGATCATTTCGGTTACCGATGGATGCCTCACCGTCCTGCAAAAGAAATGTTCGGAAAGCGTGCGGTGATCATTACACAATGCCTTGGAGCAGGCGCAAAATCCACTGCAAAGGATATTAAAGACAGTCTTTCATGGTGGGGTATTTCATCGATAAAGGTTGTAAGCTTTAAATTGATGTCAGAAATTGACTGGAACAAAATCGATGAAAAGAAGAGAGATTCCTTCCAAAAGAAGCTTAGCAGTGTTGCAAGGAAAATGCGAAACATTGATTATAGTAAACCGGGTCATACAAACACTACTGTGAAAGCAAAGTTCTATGCCGTAAGGATGCTGCAGACAAGTCTTGGTAAACAGGATCCCGAATATACTGACTTTAAGTACTGGAATGAGAACGGCTGGATCGGCAAGGTAAGACCATGGAAATAAATTCAAACGAAAGGAAAAAGGTAAAAAACATGATTGAATACAGAATTATGACAATTGATGACTATGAGGAAGCATATGAACTTTGGATCAGATGCGGAAACGGTTTGAACAATAAGGATGATTCACGCGAAGGAATTGATAAATATCTGAAGCGGAATCCAAGCACGTCCTATGTTGCCGTACTGGACAAAAAGGTAGTTGGTGTCATTCTTTGCGGGCATGACGGAAGAAGAGGAATCATCCAGCATGCATGTGTATCGCCGGATTGCAGACGTATGGGAATAGGAAATAAACTTGTTGACCTTGCTCTTGACGCACTAGAAAAAGAGGGGATCAACAAGGTCCTTCTCGTTGCATTCAAAAAGAACGAAGGCGGAAATGCCTTCTGGGAAGCGCAGGGCTTTACGCTTCGTGAAGATCTGAATTACAGGAACAAAGCTCTTGCTGAAATGATCAGAATAGATCCGGACTATGTGAAGTAAAACGGGCTTTATTCAATGTCATCAAGCTCGTTGTTTCTGTAACGGCCGTAGGCATAGCCATTTTCATCAATAGGGGCAATCTTCAAAAAAGGGAAATTGCCGCTTTGGGTCGTGTAAGGCTTTTCTGCATCTTCACCACGGTAAAGAGGGAAAGGATCGGTTGTTATTGTCGCATTATAAGCATCCTCAACAACATGGTATTTATCTTTGATACCCTTCTCGCGAAGCCAGTTGTTGACAGCTTTAACAAGTCCGACAGTATTTGACTCATAAGGTCCTTCCCAGTCGCCGCCATGGATGATAGCGTTGGCGATAACATGATTCATCAGTTCGATTTCTCGTTCTATATCCATGATTTATACCTCGCTGTATAAATTTTAATCACATATATACTTAATTTATACCACATTTCAATAATAATCGCAACATTATTTTTTACATGTTCGCTGCTTTGCTCTTTGTGAGATTTTTCAGAAGAAAAAGATAATGGGTTGATGTTAATCCGGACATATGGTAAAATATTTCTATAAAAAAGTAACAGAAGGGATACTATGCCATGAAGCAACTGATACTTGCCATTTTGGGCCTTATTTTCGGAATTATCCTTATTGTCCTTGGATTTGTACAGAAGCATAAGCAGAGCGATTATACCGAAACAACTGCAGAAATTACCGAAATAACCGTAGAAGCGGGTACCGGCGATGATTCTGACACCCATCATGTGTATGTAAAATATACGGTGGACGGCAAGGAATATAATGAGGAGCTTGACGAATACAGTTCAAAGTATAAAGTTGGAAAAAGTGTAAAGATCAAGTACAATCCGGATAATCCGGCAGACATTACGTCATCCGGAAATATTCCGATGATAATATGCTTTGTATCGGGTGTCCTACTGACACTTGGCAGCGGAATATTCCTCGGTGCCGGAGCATATTACGTTTTCAAAAAACAATAAAAAATCATGGACCGGGTTTTTCATGTGATATATATGTGATAGTCTGTATGGTAATATTTGACTGACTTAATTTTGTTTGTAAGAGAAATGGATTATGAGAGGATTAAAGAATGTCTGATTACTATACATCGATATTGATATTGTCATGGCTGTCGCTGCTCACACTCTGTATTCTGGTATGGGAAAACAACCGTATAAATAGAAAGGATAAGAAAATCTTTTATCTTACCTATTTTCTTATTGCCGTTTCGTCTTTTGCCGAATGGACGGGGCTTAAGCTCTGCGGAAATGACGATGTCCCCGTGTGGTTTCTGCGTGTTATCAAAATGTTTGATTATATGCTTACTCCGATGGCGGGCGGAGCAATTATCGGCCAGATAAAGATCAGAAACCGCTGGCACAAGTTTCTTGTGGGGACGATGTGCTTTAATGCGTTTTTCCAGATCATTTCGGTATTTACCGGCTGGATGGTAAAGGTAGACGATAGTCATAATTATTCTCATGGGCCGCTTTACCTGGTATATGTGATCATGTATCTTATAATAATTGCTATAGTAATTATTGAATTTATCATATACGGAATGAAATTCAGCAAGCATAACAGGATATCTCTGTATTCCATTCTTGTTCTGATGATTACCGGTATCGGAATACAGGAGGTGCTCGGCGGAGAGCACAGAACGGCATATATCACACTTACGATATGTGCTGCCATGATTTTCATACATTATGCTGAATATACGCAGCTTATGAGCGATGAGCGCCTTAAGGAACAGCAGATAGCAATTACCACGGATGCCCTTACCGGAGTGAAAAGCAGATATGCTTATTCACAGACCATGAAGAATTATATGGCAAAAGGTGAAATGCCCGAGGATTTTGCTGTATTTCTTATTGATATCAACGGACTTAAGGCTGTAAATGACAAAATGAGCCATGAGGCAGGTGACGAGCTTATTTGCGGCGCTGCAAACTGCATACTTGAAACTGTCGGCAGTTATGGCGAGACCTTCCGTATCGGTGGTGACGAATTTGTTGTATTTACAAGCATGGTACGAGGTGAAGCCGAGAGAGCAATTAAGGAATTGTACGCCGTGGCTTCCGAGTGGACCGGAAAGAAGGCAAAAACTTTAAGTGTTTCGGCTGGTTTTGCACTGCTTTCGGAGCATGAAGGACTGTCTCCCGAGGAACTTACCAAAGAGGCGGATCTTGAAATGTATGTTGAAAAAACAAATTATTACCGTGAAATCGGTGTTGACAGGAGAAAAATGTAGGAAAAGGAGATTTGGATTTTGAATGATCCCTTATCCATAATAGACCTTATGATTACGGTTGCCGGAATGGCTTTAAGTATACTTGGACTTATTCAGGCAATCATGTTTCGTCAGCTCGGAAAAAAGACGAGACAGTATTTTATCATCATTTTTGCATTTATAATTTTATATGTTTCATCGAGCCTTGTCTCACAGTTTTCATATCTGGTCAAGAATGAAACAGGTGCATTCTGGGAGAGAATTTCGATATTTACGGAATCGGCATTTTCATCACTTCTGATGCCTATACTCGTAGCTTTTCTTCTGGAATGTGCCGGTGAAAAGAATATAAGGAAAAACAGGTTTTTCATTATTTCCATGGGATTATGGTTTGTTTACATCGACCTTCTCATATTCACCCAGTTTTCAACCGTCATATACACAATAAGTTCTGACAATACCTATTCAAGAGGACCGTTTTACCCGGTTCTTTTGGTGCCTACGGTACTTTTAATGCTTTTGAATCTTTTTGCGCTTTATTTTTACAGACAGAAACTCAGCAAAAGGCTGAGAAAAGCGTTTTTTATCTATCTTCTGGTACCCATGATTTCGATGCTTATCCAGATGACGTTCTATGGTGTAAACACGATACTTCTCGGAACGATCATAGCCGCCTTTTTCATTTTTACATATATTGTTAAGGACCAGACCGAACATTATTACAGACAGCAGGCGGAAAATGAAAAACTGAAGGTTGATGTGCTTATGGCACAGATCAAGCCCCATTTCATATATAACAGCCTTACCGCAATCAGGTCATATCTTGATGAGCCGGAAAAAGCCGAAGAGGTACTTAATCATTTTGCGGGCTTTCTCAGGGGAAGTATTGATATGCTTTCCGAGAAGGATTGCATAAGGGCAGACAGGGAGTTCGCTACCTGTGAGGATTATCTTTACATGGCAAAGGAACGATTCGGAGAAAAGCTTGATGTGAAGATGGAACTTAATGATACGGATTTTATGCTCCCCGCATTTTCGGTACAGACTCTTGTTGAAAATGCGATAAACCATGGTATCAGAAAGAAACCGGACGGACAGGGAAGCCTTGTGATAAAAAGCTATAAAACCGAAATGGATCATGTGGTTGAGGTTAAGGATGACGGTGTGGGAATGATATACCCGCTGCCGGATAATAAAAGAAATGATAATGAAGATGACAGGTCGCATATCGGCATTTCGAACCTTGAAAAAAGGCTGGCGCTGATGTGTAACGGACGACTTGAAATAGAAAGCAGACCTGGAGAGGGTACATTGGTAAAAATCCTGATACCACTGTATTCCGGACCGGAAAAAATCGGGGGGGGTAACTGGTTGTGAAAATACTTCTTGTTGATGACGAAATTACTGCTCTTAAAGATCTTGAAAGAGTGATGAAAAGGGCAGTGGAAGACGCGGAAATTGATAAGACCGATGACAGTGAAGATGCAGTAAGGCTTTGCAGGGAGAATGCATATGATGTGGCATTTCTGGATATCAATATGCCCGGAAAGGACGGACTTACTCTTGCCAAAGAGTTCAAAAGTATCAGGCCGATGATCAATATAGTGATGGTAACGGCCTATCCTCAGTATGCTCTGGACGCTGTTAAAATATATGTAAGCGACTATATACTTAAACCCGCAATGGTAAATGATGTAAGAAATGCAATCGCTAACCTGCGTAATCCGGTTGTTCAGGAAAGAAAAGGGCTTTATGTACGCTGCTTCGGCAATTTCGAGGCTTTCTTTGACGGTGAGCCTATACATTTCGGCAGGGCAAAGGTGAAGGAGCTTTTTGCCTATCTTATCGACCGCAGGGGCTCAACCGCAAGCAATGCAGAACTACGGGCTGCCCTCTGGTGCGACGAGGTGAATGACGGTGAGAAGCAGAGAAAATACTTCGCGCAGATAGTATATGAATTCCGCATATTGCTTGAAAAACTGGGCATTTCGGATATCATGATACAGAACAGAGATTCATATGCGATAATACCCGAAAAAATCCCCTGCGACTATTATTTTGCTTTAAAAAGAAATCCTGCAGCCCTTTCGCTTTACGAAGGAGAGTACATGAACCAGTATGAATGGGCTCTGCACCGTGTGGGTCAGGTTGAACGCGAGGTGAAATGATTATTAAACTATGCACAATAACTGGCTGCTCTTCCGGAAAGAACCGGGAGTGCAGCTGTATTTTTTTTTGAACAGTCTTATCATGGAAGAAGATTCATCAAATCCAAGGTAACAGCTGATTTCGTTAATGGTCATATCAGTATTCTTTAAAAGCTCGGATGCTGTAGCCAGACGAAGTTCGAACTGATACTGAAGAACAGAAAGAGAAAAAGCTTCCTTGAATTTTCTGCAGATCTGGAACTTGTTGATATGAAATATTTCCGATAAACTGTCAAGACTTATCTGCTCTCTGTAATGCATTCTTATATATTCTCTTATACTTAATGCCTGCATGGGTACTTTTTTTATCTGCTTTGTTGTTTTACTATAAATGTCTGACAGAAGTGTAAGCAGATCGCTGAGATTTCCGGTATTAAGTTCTTCATCATTATGTGTTTTTTCTTTTAATAGCCTTTCAAAATAAAAAATGACTGAAGGTGATAGCATATCCTCAATCTTTAATGGCTTACCGGATATGAGAGCATTAGTATTATTAGCAACAGAACCGGTAAATCTGACGATAAACAGTTCTGAATCCATGTCAAAAGAAAGTGTGGTTTCAGAGGTCTGATCAAAACGGCAGACATAACCTGCCGGCACTGAAAATAACTGTTTTTTGTTCCTTATTATAGTACGTCCGGAGATTACATAAATCAGTAGTTGTTCCGATCCTTCCTTAAATCTGGTTTCACATTCAGCGGGATATGATTTTCTTTCTGCAAAAAGAAGACATGGCAGATAGTTTGCAGAAAAATTCGCAGCTTTTCTAACATCATACATATAGTTATCCTCCACAATATTACAAATTACCTAAATGCAAGGCGTGAAATTACCTAAATCCATACAAAATCATAACACTTAAATGTTTGCAAGTCAATAGCTTTTGTAAAAAATATCAAATTTGTTGCGAACTCAAATGTAAAAATTGATAAAAATGCTTAAAAATGTCAATATATACATATAAAACGCAAGATTTACCGATGACTTTTTGATTTAAAGACATTAAACTAAAAACCAGCATACGTTAAGTAAATGTGCTTAACAGAAAAAACCATAAAGGAGGATCAACAATGATCAGATTCAAAAAAGCAGCAATGTTTGCCTTAAGTGCAGCAATGATGTTTTCAACAATCGGCTGTTCAGGAAGCAGCAATAGCAGTAGTTCAGGCTCGGATTCGTCTTCTTCAAAGACGGTAGGTTCTGACAGTTCGGGAAGTACGGACACTGAAAAAGGGCTTACTTATGCTTCAATCAAATTAGGAGAGGATTACAAGGATTTAAAGGAAACAATCAAGTTTCTCCATCACAAGACAGACCGTGCAGCTGACGGAACGATGGAAAAGCTCGTAGCGGAATTCAACAAGGAGTACCCTGACATCAAGGTTGAGATGGAGGCAATCACAGATTATGCAGAGGATGCAAAGCTTCGTCTTACAACCAAGGATTGGGGTGATGTAATGTTCATCCCTTCAATCGATAAGGCAGAGCTTCCTACATATTTTATTCCTTACGGAACAACCGAGGAAATGGATGGCCTTATCAATTTTGCAAATAACTGGAAGACAGGAGGAAACTGCTATGGTATTGCTTACATGGGTAATGCCCAGGGTATCCTTATCAACAGCAAGGTGTTTAAAGATGCTGGAATTACCGAGATGCCAAAGACACCCGATGAATTCATCGATGCTTTAAAGGCAATCAAGGAAAAAACTGATGCAATTCCTCTTTATACCAACTATGCAGCAGGCTGGACCATGGGTGCATGGGATGCATATCTTGGTGCGATAACCACAGGTGATACAAAGTGGATGAACCAGAAGTTCGTTCATACCAAGGAGCCTTTTAAGGATAACGGAAACGGTACTGGTGCTTATGCATTGTACAAGATACTTTATGATGCGGTTGCAAACAAGCTTATTGAAGAAGATTATACTACAACTGACTGGGAAGGCTGCAAGGCAAAAATCAATAACGGAGAGATCGGATGTATGGTTCTCGGATCATGGGCCGTTGCACAGATGAAGGCAGCAGGAGATCATGCCGATGATATTTCATATATTCCTTTCCCTATAACAGTAGATGGAAAGCAGTATGCTACCGCTGGCGCAGATTACTGCTATGGTATTTCCGCAACAACTACCGAGAGCAAGCAGAAGGCAGCTATGGTATTTGTTAAATGGATGGTTGAAAAGTCAGGATGGTGTGAGCTTGAGGGCGGTTATCCTATCTCGAAGACAGCCTTCACAACTTTCTCTTTCACAGGCGTAGAAGTAGTAGAAAATGATGCTGCACTTGCAGGAGAAGAAGACTACATGAATGAAATGAATGCAGAAAGCGAGCTCGGATTCAATGCCGGTGGCGATGCAAGAGTTCAGGCTATTATTGAAGCAGCATTTGACGGTTCCAAGAGCTTTGATGACATAATGAAGGAGTGGACAACAAAGTGGAACAACGCACAGGAAGAACTTGATATCGATATTCTTTATTGATACGTTATACACATATTCAGGCATGTGGCTTTGGTCCGGGATAAAACCCGGACCGAAAACAGCCTGAAAAACAGGAGGAAAAGATGATCGGTCGGAAAAAGGAAAAGGTCATTACGGGAGCGGCATTTATGATGATCCCGCTTTGTCTGCTGCTCGTGTTTACCTATATACCCTTCGGAAAAATGTTTGGCTACAGCTTCTACAATATGAGCTATACCAGGGTAAAAGGTTATGTAGGACTGAAAAACTATATAAAAGTATTTCAAAGAGATGACTGCTTTAAAGCTTTGAAGCTCAGTCTTTATTATATGGCAGGATCTGTTATACAGCTGGTCCTTGCACTGTATCTGGCTACGGTTCTCAGCTTTAAAGTAAAGGGAGGCAATATCTATAAAGGAATGATATTCTTCCCTTATCTGATAAATGGTATTGCTGTCGGTTTCATCTTCAAGTTTTTCTATACAAGAGGCTTTGTTTTTGACACTGTACTTCAGTGGTGTGGCTTTGACCCTAAAAATCTTCCCTTCTGGCTCAGGGATCAGAGAATCAACAACTGGTCACTTGTTGCAACGTCAATCTGGCGTTATGTCGGTCAGAATACGGTACTGTTCATTGGTGCGATAATGTCGGTGGATCCTACACTTTATGAGGCTTCGATGCTTGACGGGGCAACACGTTTTCAGCAGTTCCGCTATATTATCCTGCCAAGCATAAAAACAATAGTGGTACTCAATGTTATTCTCTCGATTACAGGAAGTCTGAGCGCATTCGAACCACCTTATGTAATCACCAGTGGTGCAAACGGAACCGGAACTTATTTTGTTATCATGCATCAGATTGAACATAATCATGATAAGGTAGGACTGGCAAGTGCAATGGATATAGTGCTTTTGCTTATTATAATAGCGGCAACGATACTGCAGAAGCTTTTCTTCAAATACGTTTTCAAAGATACAAAGGATGCCTGAGGGCAGGGTGGTAAAATGACAGACAGAAAAATAGAAAAAAATAAGATTATGAAGAAGATACTTTCACTACTCAAGTATCTGTCGCTTTTGTTCTTTTCCTTTATTTCGGTACTCCCTATTGTATCCTGTGTTATAACCGCATTCAAAACAGAAAAAGAATACAATACAACAAATGTTATGACGCTTCCGAAGAATTGGCTGAATTTCAGTAACTTTACGGATGCATTCAAACAGGCCGGTATGGGAAGGGCTTTTCTCAATTCCTTTATTATTCTTGTGTGTGTCCTGACGATTTCAACAATCATAGGAACACAGCTGGCCTATGTTCTCAGCCGTTTCAAATTTCCGGGTAATACGATAGTAAGGAATATGTTTCTTTTTGCAACCCTTCTGCCCGGCATTGCGATGCAGATAGCAGTTTATCAGATGATGTTCAAGCTGGGACTCATTAATTCGATACTTGGTTACGTGATAATGATGTGTGGTACGGACATAATATCGATATATATTTATATACAGTATTTTGAGAATATTTCGGTTTCACTTGATGAATCCGCCATTGTTGACGGAGCAAGCTATTTCAGGATTTACAGAAGCATTCTGCTCCCGCTTCTAAAACCGGCCATAGTCACAAGCTGCATTCTAAAGGGTGTTGCAACCTATAATGAATATTATGCTGCAAATCTTTATCTGCAGGATAAGACGAAATATGCTACCGTTGCAACCTCATTATATACCTTTGTAGGACCTCTGGGAAGCAAATATAACCTGATATGTGCGGGCGTGATCATTTCACTGCTTCCGGCACTTGTTATCTTTATTACCTGTCAGAAGCAGATTTACAGCGGTCTTACGGCCGGTTCGGTAAAAGCATAAAACGAAAGGGAAACTCCATGCAAAACATTTTCTCATATGAAAATCCATTTAACAGGTTTATGAACAGATTGGGTGATCTGTTTATACTTGGAATATTTGTATTTGTATTTTCCCTCCCCCTTATAACTGCGGGAGCTTCCCTTACGGCTGCATATGACGCGTGCATGAAGATGCACAGAAATGAGGAAGGACCGGTGGTTTCCGAATTTCTCCGGTCCTTCCGGAAAAACCTGAAGGAATCCCTTGGGGGCTGGATATTATTGTTGTGTATTCTGGCGCTTCTTGTTTTTAATCTCTTTTGTTTCAGGGTTAAAAACACAGGGATATTCTCTTTTGGCTTTGGCTGTATGCTGTCAATGCTTGCAATGTTTACGACCTTTCTTTCATGGTATTTATCCTACAGGGCAAGATTTAAAGACACCATAAAAGGTTCGTTCAGATGTTCGTACGGATTCATGATGATAAATCTTTTGCCGTCGATTGGAATACTTTTGGCTGAGATAGTAGTTTTACTTCTTTTCAACATTTCCATGCCGTTTCTTTTTCTGGTGATCGTCGGCGGAATTGGAGTCATCATTTATCCAAAGGCGGTTTATTTTGATAATTGCTATATGAAGTATATAAGTTCACGTGAAAAGGAAACAATATACTTAAGTGAAGAGTCGAAAGATTATGATCTGCCCCGCCTGCATGATCCGGCAGAAGAGTGTCTTACCGGAAAAGAACTTATCAGATATCGTTTGTCGAAAATGAATACAAGGGAAAAACTATCGTATCTTTTTCATTATTATGGAAAAGCTGTCGGAGTGGTAATGATTTCACTGATGTTTGTGTTGATCATAATGCATGATGTTCTGAAACAGAAGCAGAATACAGAACCACATGTGATGGCGGTCAATGCATTTCTCGGGAATGAAAAAGCCGAGGAAAAACCGGAAATCTGCAGGATACGATATGAAGAACATACCGGTGGTGCAGTTGATTATAGTGATTATGAAAAGTTTTTTATCATGATTTCAGTGGGCCAGATTGATTGTGCTCTTGTTCCCGAAAGCTTTCTTTCTTACTGCAACGATGTGGATGCGATTTTTAAGAACGTAAACGATATTCTTTCGGAAGACCAGTTAAAAAGTAATAATGAGAGACTGCTTGTGGACGAAAACAGTGACGGAGATGTTTTCGCATGCGGACTCAGGGTTACTGATCTTCCATATATAAAGGAGATGGAACTGGAATTCATTGAGGATAATGCAGGAGAAGAAATGATACTTGTATATCCGATAAATGCTGACAATAAAGGGTTTTGCAGGGAATATACAGAAAAGATCCTTGAAAATAAATAAGCCGTTCCTTTGTGGATTTAGCTAAGCAATCATATAATGCGCTGAGTTTAGCTAAATCCACATTTTTTGGAGATTATTTAATAAATTAGGTTGAAATTAGCAAGAATTTACTTTATAATAACAGATAAAGTTTAATTAACCGAGAGGATGACTTCTATGAGCGTGAAAAATGTAACCATGAAGGATATTGCAAAAAGGCTGAATGTCAGTATAGTGACGGTATCCAAGGCATTGGCAGGAAAAGATGGCGTCGGAAGCGAGCTTCGGGAAAAAATCATTGCAACGGCTGATGAAATAGGATATGTTCCGAAAAACAATGGTGCCAATTCGGAAGGAAAAAACCAGATAGTTGCCATTATAATGTCTGAGCGTTATCTTAACAATGATAATTCATTTTATTTCCAGATTTACCAGAAAATGATAAAGAGTCTTTCATTACGAGGTCATATCGGAATTCTGGAGATTGTCCGTAAGGAAGATGAGGAAGCAAGCAATCTGCCGAAGATATTCAGAATGGAATCTATCTCGCAGATAGTAATCATCGGCGAGATGAAAAATCATTTCCTTGAAAGTGTGGTGTCAACAGGTATCAAAGTGATATTCTTCGATTTCGAAAACGAAGAGTATGATGTGGACTGTATTGCAGGCGACAGCATTAACGGTGGCTATACCCTGACCCGACATCTTGTAAAGAACGGTTACAGAAAAATTGGTTTTATCGGAAATTATAAGGCGACCCGCAGCATACTTGACAGGTTTACAGGTTATATGAAATATCTGATAGCCAGGGATCTGAGAATGGAGGAAAAGTGGATAATTTCCGACAGGGACAAGGACGGAAGATTTATACCGCTTGTATTTCCGGAGGAAATGCCTGAAGCTTTTGTATGTAACTGTGATGAAGCAGCATACAAGCTGATAGCACAGCTGAATCAGGCAGGGTACAGGGTTCCCGAGGACATAGCTGTTGTGGGATACGACGACTATGCCGACAATGTTCTTCCGGGGGTTTCACTTACAACCTATCACGTAAACACAGAAGAAATGATAAACCAGTGCATCCGGGTAATTGAAAATAAAGACAACGAGCCGGAGGGAAGAAAGGGAATTATGATCATCCCGGGAAGGCTTGTAGTCCGTGAAACCGTATTGAAAAGAAATGTTACGTAAATGGTGCCAGAACCGCTTCTGAAAGACGCATTACGGTCTCATGTATCCTGTCGCGGTGTATTCCGCAGTAATTGATGACAAGGGTGTGGGTATCCCGGTTTTTGGTAAGCAGATAATCCGAGAGGGCAGCGACGTCAATGTCTTTTGCCTTGATTTCTGCTTTCAGGCGGCAGTCGGGTTTCTCTGTATCAAGCTTTAATAAGAAATGTGTTCCGGCGCTTGGTTCGATGATGGTTGCAATTTCCTTTATGGGAGAATGCTCGATCTCGCTGATAAGGTCGTCACGGATCGAACGGAAGTAGTTGCGCATATGGTTTATGTGACGTTCATAGTAACCGTCGCGTATGAAATGTGCAAGGGTGTACTGCTCGATGCTCGATACCGTACCGGAATAGAAGCTGAGTTTTTTCAGGTATCTTTCAACCAGTGCGGGCGGAAGCACCATGAAGCTGATACGGAGCGACGGAATCAGGGTTTTGGAAAAGGTGTTCATGTAGATCACTTTGCCTTCGGTATCCATTGAATATACAGGAAGAATAGGGGCTCCTTTGTAACGGAACTCACTATCGTAGTCGTCCTCGAGTATGAAACGGTCGGAACCGGCGGCCGCCCATGCGAGCAGCTCCTGACGGCGTTTTACCTGCATGATATTACCTAAAGGGAAATTGTTCGCGGGTGAGATGTGAACAATATTGGAATTCTCTTTTACAAGGCTGTCGATCAGAGGACCGTTTTCGTCTGTATCAACAAAGGACCAGGCAGCATTGTACATATCATATATATTAGCAATTTTCTGATTGCCGATATTTTCTATTGCCCATTTCTCCGAGCGGAACAGGAGAATAAGACGTGCATAGAGATATTCGGTTCCGGAGCCTACAAATATCTGGTAGGGCTCGACCTTCATGCCCTTGTTATCTGCAAGATAATTACAAAGGGCTTCGCGGAGCTCATATATGCCGTTGAAAGGAACAGTTTTTAGAAGAGCTTCGTCATGGGAGGAGATGGTGTAGCGCATCAGTCTTGCCCAGGTTGAAAACGGGAAATTGGCTCTCTGAAGCCTGTTTGAACGTAAATCCGAGAAAAATGAATACTCAAATTCTTCTTCAAGGGGCTTGGGCCTCTTTTCTTTTGCCTTTTGTTTGGAATTATCCAGTTGGTTGACATAGAAACCGCTTTTTTCAACACTGGTCACATAACCTTCGAGAAGAAGCTGGGAATAGGCATTCTCAACCGTAGCAGTGCTGACACCGAGATGCTTGGCGAAGGTCCTTTTTGACGGCAGCTTGTCACCTGCCAGGATTTTGCCGTTAAGTATATCCTCTTTGATGCATTTATATAGATATTCATATATTGACGAGCCCTTACGTTTAGAAAGATCATATGTAAGCATCTGCTAACCCTCCTGATTCTTCAAAAGAAAATCTGACCTGCTTAAATTTACAAATTCTGGTCATTACAATCATACCAAAAAACATTATAATTGTATACATGTATTTTGAAATTTTTGTATTTTTTTCAAATAAAGGAGGAACAGTATGAAAGCATTTATCGCATGTTCCGGCTGCGCGGCCGGAAAAGAGCGTTTTGCGGGAAAAGTTACGGGCTGTGCCGAAGCAGTGGCGTCCGGCTTTTTAAGGGGTGAATGTAAAAACGGATGTGTGGGAGCAGGTTCCTGCGTTACAGTCTGCAAACAGGGTGCCATGAGCATTGAAAACGGAAAGGTTGTTATTGACCGTGAAAAATGCGATGGCTGCGGAGACTGTGCAAAAGAGGGTGTATGCCCTCAGGGACTTATCAGGATGATACCCGACGATGCAACAAATTTCATTCCGTGCTCATCAAAGGAAGAAGATGAGGATACCGTAAGGAAAACCTGCGGCTTCGGCTGCATTGCCTGTGGCGAGTGCACGAGAGCGTGCCCGCAGGGAGCGGTTTCTATTATTGACAACCACGCAGTGATCGATTATGAAAAGTGCGTTGGCTGTAGTGCCTGCACTGTAAAATGCAAGAAAAAGATCATTGTGGATACCCTTCATGATTTAACAGTACTTAAAGATAAGGTAGCTTTTGTACGTTGCAGTGGCGGTAAGAAGGCTTCGGAAAAAATAAAGGCTCTTGGCATACAGGACTGCGTTTCGGCGGCAAAACTTGACTTCAAGGCTCTTGGGCTTTGTACCACAGGCTGCCTCGGTCAGGGAAGCTGTACCGCGGTCTGCAGGTATGATGCCATAAGCATAGTTGATGGCACGGCTTACGTAAATCCTGACAAATGTGTAGGCTGTCGCGATTGTACCTATGCATGTCCGAGAGGGCTTATCACTATCGTTCCGTACCAGGGACAGAAGCTTGTGCCTTGTATGTCGACAGATGACTATGAAGATAAGCTGAAGGTGTGCGACAGTGCATGTGTCGGCTGTGAGGACTGCGTGAAAAACTGTCCGAACCAGGCTATATATATGGAAGAAAAACATGCGGTGATAGATACTTCACTGTGCGAGGACTGCAACATGTGCCAGTATGTGTGCAGAAATAACTGTATAAAGGCAATGAGCGTTCCGGAATATATTTATCTGCAGCGTGAGGCACTTCTTAAGGCAGAAGAAGGATTAAAGGAGGAGTAAGAGATGAGAAAACAAAAAACCATGGACGGAAATATGGCAGCGGCTCATGTTGCATATGCATTTTCCGAGGTGTCCGCAATCTATCCCATCACTCCTTCGTCTCCGATGGCGGAGAACATGGACGAGTGGGAAGCTCAGGGAAGAAAGAATATTTTCGGAGAGCAGGTTAAAATAATAGAGATGGAGTCCGAGGGCGGTGCTGCAGGTGCAGTTCACGGCGGTGTTGCGGCAGGTGCATATACAACGACCTTTACAGCATCCCAGGGTCTGCTTCTTATGATCCCCAATATGTACAAGCTCGCAGGTGAGCAGACTCCGACTGTCTTTCATGTTGCGGCAAGAGCTCTGGCAACACATGCGCTTTCAATATTCGGAGACCACTCCGACGTTATGGGCTGCCGCCAGACAGGTTTTGTAATGCTGTGTTCGAACAATGTGCAGCAGGTAATGGATATTTCAGCGGTTGCACATCTTGCAACTATCGCAGGAAAGCTTCCGATGATGCACTTTTTCGACGGTTTCAGAACCTCACATGAGTATCAGAAGATTGAGGTATGGGACTATGAGGAACTTAAAGACATGGTGGACTGGGAGGCTGTAAAGGCCTTCAGGCGCGGGGCACTTAATCCCAACCATCCCCATCTTATCGGAAGTGCAGAGCAGCCTGAGACTTTCTTCCAGCACAGGGAGGCCTGCAACAAGGCATATAATGATACTACCGACATAATCGTTAAATATATGGACATGGTGAACGAAAGAATCGGCTCATCCTATAAGCCTTTCAATTACTATGGAGCGGAGGATGCAACAGAGATACTCGTAGCCATGGGTTCGGTCTGCGACGCAGCGGAAGAAGTTGTGGATTATCTGAATGCCCAAGGAAAAAAGGTCGGAATTGTTGAAGTCCATCTTTACAGACCTTTCTCAGTTAAGCATCTGACGGCGGTTATTCCGGAAACTGTTAAGAAAATTGCTGTGCTTGACCGAACAAAGGAGCCCGGAAGTATCGGCGAGCCGCTTTTCCTTGACATCTGCTCGGCACTCAGAGGCACAAAGTGGGAGAATTGCCTGATCTGCGGTGGACGTTACGGCCTCGGTTCAAAGGACGTTCAGCCCGGAGATATCCTTGCAGCCTATGAAAACCTCTGGAGCGATGCACCGAAGAGGGAGTTCACGCTCTCTATAACAGACGATGTAACCTTCCTTTCACTCCCGGTAACAACTCATCCGGATGTCACTCCCGAAGGAACAAAAGCCTGCAAATTCTGGGGTCTCGGTGCCGACGGTACTGTCGGTGCAAACAAGAATTCAGTCAAGATCATCGGAGACCACACGGACAAGTTTGTTCAGGCATATTTCCAGTATGATTCGAAGAAATCAGGTGGTGTGACTATTTCGCACCTCCGTTTCGGTGACAAACCGATAAAGTCTTCATATTATGTAAAACAGGCTGATTTTGTTGCCTGTCACAACAGTGCATATCTGACAAGGTATGAGATGGTGCAGGATGTAAAGCCAGGCGGTTCCTTCCTTCTTAACTGCGTATGGACCGACGAGGAGCTTGAAAAGCATCTGCCTGCAACCGTAAAAAGATATATAGCAAACAACAATATCCATTTCTATACCTGCAATGCCGTAGAGCTTGCAAAGAAAGTCGGACTCGGCGCAAGGCGTACCAATTCGGTACTGCAGGCCGCATATTTCAAGATCGCACAGATTATTGATATCAATGATGCTGTTGCATATATGAAGGATGCGATCGTAAAGACTTATTCCAAGAAGGGCCAGAACATCGTTGACATGAACTGTGCTGCAATTGACGGTGGTGTAGAAAGTGTTCATGAAGTTAGCGTTCCCGAAAGCTGGAAGAACGCACCGGATGATCCCGCGCCCGTTAGTCTTGTGGGACGTGATAAGTTCACAACCGATTACCTTAATAACATTCTGGTTCCGACCAATACTCTTACCGGCGACAACTGTCCTGTTTCCTCCTTCCTTGAGACAGCAAACGGCGTGCTGCCTTCCGGTACAGCAGCATTTGAAAAGCGAGGCATTGCGGCTGACCTTCCTCACTGGTGCTCAGGAAACTGCATGCAGTGCAATATGTGCTCGCTTGTATGTCCTCACGGTGCGATAAGACCTTTCGTACTGACAGAGGAAGAGGCAAAGGACTATCCGGAGGCACAGCCGATGAAGGGCATGAAGAATATGTATTTCGTGCTCGGCTTTTCGGCAAAGGACTGCACGGGCTGCGGTTCATGTGCAAATGTCTGCCCTGCAAGGAAGAAAGCACTTGAAATGGCAGCTACCAATATAGCATTCATGGAAGAGCAGCAGGCCAAATATGATAAATTATTCGCTACGGTCCATAATGAAGACAGAAAGATACCTTTCTCAACGGATACTGTAAAGGGCAGCCAGTTCGTTCAGCCTCTTCTTGAATTCTCGGGCGCATGTCCGGGCTGCGGCGAGTCACCCTATGCAAAGCTTGTAACCCAGCTTTATGGTGACAGGATGTTTGTTGCAAATGCGACAGGCTGTTCAATGATATGGGGATGCTCGGCACCTTCGACACCTTATACCGTAAATAAGGAAGGCAAGGGTCCTGCATGGGCAAACTCACTGTTTGAGGATAATGCAGAGTTCGGTTATGGTATGGCAACTGCCGTAAAAGCAAGAAGGACCGAACTTAAGTCTGCAGTCGAAAGGCTTAAGGAAACTGTCGGTGCGGCAGCGGACAACTGGCTTATGTTCATGGACAATGCCGATGCTTCAAAGATAACAGGAGAAATGTTGCTTGAAAAATGTAAGGGGGTTGCAGCGGAAAATGCTGATGCTGCTTATGTGGTTGAAAATGCAGACCTTCTTACAAAGCCTTCCATGTGGATATTCGGCGGTGACGGTTGGGCCTATGATATCGGTTACGGCGGACTTGACCATGTGCTTGCATCGGGTGAGAATGTAAATGTGCTTGTATTCGATACCGAGGTATATTCAAACACAGGCGGACAGTCATCAAAGGCAACGCCCATCGGTGCTGTGGCAAAATTTGCCGCATCAGGAAAGAAAGTAAAGAAAAAGGATCTGGCGCAGATTGCAATGCAGTACGGTTATGTATATGTTGCCCAGATTGCAATGGGAGCAAATCCTGCGCAGACCATACAGGCACTTAAGGAAGCGGAAAGCTATGACGGACCTTCACTCATCATTGCCTATGCACCGTGCATTAACCATGGCGTAAAGGCCGGCATGAACAAGTCCATGCTCGAAATGAGAAATGCAGTCCGTGCAGGTTACTGGAACCTGCTCCGTTATAATCCGGAGCTTGCAGAGAAAGGCCTTAATCCTTTGTCTCTCGACAGCGGAAGACCTACTGAGAATTACCGTGACTTCCTGATGGGAGAGGTACGTTACAATTCACTGAAGCTCAAGTTCCCTGAAGAAGCTGAGGCTTTGTTTACAAAGGCTGAACAGACTGCAAAGGACAGATATGATGAGCTTGTGATGAAATCGAAGGAACAGGCAGGAGGCAGCTTATGATTAATATGAGTAAGGAAGCCACAAGGATGCCGATGCAGGATCCGGTGGTCAGAAAACAGAATTTTGACGAGGCGGCCCTCGGATATACTGAGGACATGGCGATACGCGAGGCCATGAGATGCCTGCGCTGCAGAAAACATCCCTGTCAGACCGACGGCTGTCCGGTACATAACAATATTCCGGAATTCATCGCAAAGGTATCTGAGGGTGAATTCGATGAGGCGTACAGGATACTCAGGGAAACAACATCGCTTCCGGCAGTCTGCGGAAGAGTTTGCCCTCAGTACCTTCAGTGCGAAGGCAAATGCGTACGTGCAAAAACCGGACGTCCGGTTGCTATTGGTGCACTTGAACGCTTTGTGGCGGACTATCACAGGGAAAATGCCGGTAATGACATTGAAAAAGAAAATACGGATAATGGGAAAAAGGTCGCAGTAATCGGCTCCGGCCCTGCGGGAATCGCTTGTGCCGGAGACCTTCTGGACCTCGATTACCGGGTAACAGTATTCGAAAAGGAAAAGGTGCTCGGCGGAGTGCTTGCATATGGTATCCCTGAGTTCAGGCTTCCTAAAGACATACTTGAAAAGGAAATAGAAGGTCTTTATGCAAAGGGCGTTAAGGCCGAAACAGAAAAAGCACTCGGAAGGGATTTTTCAGTGGATGATCTTTTGGACAGCCTGGGTTTTGATGCGGTATTTATCGCAAACGGCGCAGGCAGGGCGGTAAGGCTTGGCATTCCGGGACAGGAGGCAGACGGCGTCGTAAGTGCTTCGGATTTTCTGGAAAAGATAAATCTGGAGAAAAAACTGCCCGAAGCCAAGAACATCGCAATAGTCGGCGGCGGAAATGTCGCAATGGATGCCTGCAGATGTGCTGCACGTATCCCGGGTGCAGAAAAGGTTATGATAATCTACAGGCGTTCCGAAAAGGAAATGCCCGCAGATCCGAAAGAACTAAAGGAAGCAGCGGATGAGGGTGTTGAAGTAATGTATCTTACGGCACCGGTTGCTGTTGAAATAAAGGATAACAGGGCAGCGGGGCTTAAATGTGTGAAAATGCAGCTTTCCGACCCTGACGAATCCGGAAGAAGAAAGCCGGTCGCAATACCTGACTCTGAGTTTACCGTCGAAGCCGATCTTATAATCGAAGCAATAGGAAGCGGCAGTGACAATGACTCGGTGAAGGGTGTTGATTCAGACCTGAAAGGCTATTTTACGGCGGATCCCGAAACCGGCATGACAAGCAGACCCGGCGTTTTTGCCGGAGGAGATACCGTGACCGGTCCCAAAACCGTTATCAGCGCCATGGGAGCAGGGAAGCGTGCTGCCAAAGCGATAGACAGATACCTGCTTTCCGTTTGAGCATATTTTACAAAAAATACTTGCAATATGGTGAGTTTTATGGTAAAGATATATATGGGAAGATTTGATGTTTATCAGTCTGCCTAAGGAGGACGAAATGACAGCAGGAAATAAGACTGAAGATCAGTCTTTGGAATTAAAACGCTTTCTTAATATATCCGGAATCATTGAATTTGTCTATGAAGCAGCTTCAGACAAAATCACTGTATTTAAGTTTACACCCGAAAAAGAAATAATGTATGAGGGCGAGCTGGACAAATGGGACATAAACGTCAGGCTTTCGGGAACCGAAGCGGCACCCAAGCAGCTGGAAGCGTTCTATAAGGCACTGAGAGAAAGAAGAAAAGAAAGTGTTTCTTTTCTCGATCTGATATCGGGCAGGTATACGGTCAGTTTCAGAACATATCCCGCAGAGGATGACAAAAGCTATGGTGTGCTTATCCCGTCCGGTCAGGAGCTTGTAGGAAACGTGATCCCGGAATACAGACGTTCGAGCGACAAGGATGCCATGCTTGATATGCTTAACAAGCGTGCGATCAATGATTATGCCCAGAAGGTCTGTGCGAGAAGAGACTGCCCGAGCACATATATCATCATTTTCGATCTGGATAATTTCAAGGTTGTAAATGACAGTTTCGGGCATATGTTCGGAGATAATGTCCTTCATACCGTAACTGCTATCATCAATAATGTGATAGGAGAGCATGGGCTTGTAGGCCGTGTCGGCGGTGACGAGATCATGATAGTTACAAAGGATATCCACAGCAAGACAGAGTTAAGGCCTTTCATGCGTGATATAAGGATAAGCGTTGAGGAACAGTTCAAGGACAAGCTTGGCGGTATTTCGCTCACCTGTTCAATGGGCGCTGCCGCATATCCCGATCATGGCAATACCTGCAGCAAGGTAATGGATATAGCCGATAAAATGCTTTATCTCGCAAAGGAAAAGGGACGTAACAGATATATCATCTATACTCCGGAAATGCATGCCGAGTTCGTTGAAAATTTCAACAACGGCGAGACCGAGAGCATAAAAAATATCATTGCAAAGAACTTTGACAAGATCGGAATAATCCATTACATGATGGAGGACTATCTGAAAAAAGGGACAAGCAGCAATGATTCTGCCTTTGCAAATGTCGGCCAGGCTTTCAAACTGAAGGAAATACTGATAGTTTACGACAAGGGCAAGGTTGGTTTCAAATGGACGGAGAACGGTTCCGCGCTTGAAAACAAGGACCTTAATTGGATGGAGCTTGACAATAAGTTTTATTCAAAGTTCGACAATGATGGCCTTTTGATCGTGGACGGTTTGTATCTGCTCGGCGAGGATATGGAGTTCCTTAAAAACAAGCTGATGAAAAGAGATGCGGAGTCTGCGCTTTTCTACCGCTTCAGCTTCTTTGAAGAATACCAGGGCTATGTCATGTTTGTTAAGAAAGGTCAGCGCCAGAAGTGGTCGGAATATGAAATACTTGCGCTTTCAACGATAGGAAAAATCTTTGAACTGTCGATACAGGATTCACATTGATTCTTTGGTAAAAAATATAACACAGATGCTTCGACTGTGGGGTATCTGTGTTTTTTTCGGCAAAAATACCCTTTTGAAATGGAAAATAATTTAATTTACACTTGACAAATACTCTCAAAGTATTATAATAAAATAGGAATGTAAGCGTTTACATTTGTGGAAAAGTAACAAAAATGACGGCTGCGGCCGTCCGGAAATAAAACAATAAAAAACAGAAATACGAGGAGGATAGATCATGGATTTACAACTGAGGGATGCAAAAGAATGCAGATTTGACGCCGTTTCACTCGGAGAGATAATGCTCCGTCTGGATCCCGGCGAGGGACGCATCCGTACCGCAAGGGAATTCAGAGCATGGGAAGGCGGCGGAGAATATAACGTTATCCGCGGTCTGCACAAGTGCTTCGGCTTAAAGACAGCTGTAATCACAGCTTTTGCAGACAATGAGGTCGGAAAACTTCTTAAAGACCTTATAGAACAGGGCGGAGTTGACACTTCCCTGATATACTGGAAAAAGACCGACGGTATCGGCCGTATATGCAGAAACGGCCTGAATTTTACGGAGAGAGGCTTCGGAATAAGAGGAGCGGTAGGGTGTTCGGACCGTGCCAACACAGCGATTTCACAGGCATCTCCGGCAGATTTCGATTTTGATTATATCTTCGGTACCCTCGGAGTAAGATGGCTTCATACAGGCGGTATCTATGCCGCACTTTCCGAGCAGTCCTGCGAAACGGTTATCGCCGCATGCAAGGCAGCAAAGAAATACGGAACCATTGTTTCATACGACCTGAACTACCGTCCTTCAATGTGGAGCGCGATAGGAGGTCTTGCAAAGGCTCAGGAGGTTAATAAGGAAGTCGCAAAATATGTTGACGTTATGATCGGAAACGAAGAGGACTTCACAGCCTGCCTCGGTTTCAAAATCGAAGGCAATGACGAAAATCTTAAAGAACTCAATCTTGAAGGATACAAGAAAATGATAGGAGAGGCCGCAAAGACCTATCCGAATTTCAAGGCAGTTGCTACAACTCTTCGTACTGTAAGGACCGCAACCGTTAACGACTGGAAGGCAATCTGCTGGGCTGACGGTGAGATTTTCATGTCGAAGGAATACAACGGACTTGAGATCATGGACCGCGTGGGCGGCGGCGATTCCTTCGCATCCGGCCTTGGATACGGTCTGATGACAACAGGCGATGCCGAGAAAGCCGTAAATTACGGTGCTGCTCACGGGGCGCTTGCAATGACAACACCCGGTGATACTTCAATGGCTTCAAAAGAGGAAGTTGAGGCAATAATGGGAGGCGCCGGAGCAAGAGTAAAACGATAATTCTTCCACCAAAAATAAAATAACCTGTCCGGTGTAAAGGCCGGACAGGGAAAACGGAGTTAGACATGAGTGCAAATACGGATGCTGTTTTTAAAAAATTTGAAGAAGTGGGTATTATCCCCGTTGTAGTGTTAAATGACGCAAAGGATGCGGAGCCTCTTGGAAAAGCTCTGATGGAAGGAGGACTTCCGGCAGCCGAGGTTACTTTCAGAACCGCAGCCGCAGAAGAATCAATAAGGATAATGGCGGAAAAATTTCCCGATATGCTTGTCGGAGCGGGCACTGTACTTACGATCGATCAGGTAGACCGTGCAGTCGGCGCGGGAGCAAAGTTCATTGTGTCTCCCGGCTTTGACAAAGAAATCGTGGATTACTGCATTTCAAAAGACATAGCTGTCTGTCCCGGTACACAGACCGCCAGCGAAATGATACAGGCGCTGAAGGCGGGACTTACAAGAGTAAAATTCTTCCCGGCAGAAAATGCGGGAGGTCTTAAGATGATAAAGGCTATAGGCACAGCTCTTACGGCACTTAAATTCATGCCTACAGGAGGCATCAGTGCCCAGAATGTGAGAGAATATCTTGAATCCGACAAGATATTCTGCTGCGGCGGTTCATGGATGGTAAAGGGCGATATGATCAAAGCCGGAGCATTTGACGAAATAAAGAAAAAAGTTTCGGAAGCCGCACAGATTGTAAAGGAGATCCGTTCTTGAAAAAAGATGCCTTAAATATTTATGACATAGCCGGAATAGCGAATGTATCCATTGCGACGGTGTCACGTGTCGTAAACGGTTCCGACAAGGTTTCGGAATCTACCAGGGCAAAGGTTTTAAAAGTGATAGAAGATGTGGGCTACACGCCCAATGTTTTCGCTCAGGGGCTTGGCCTGAACACTATGCATACTGTCGGAATCCTGGTGCCTACGCTGGATGATCATTACATGTCGACAGCTGTGGACTGTCTTGAAAAGGAGCTTAAAAGGTACGGCTATGACTGCATACTGAGCTGTAGCGGCTTTGAACTCAGCGGCAAACAGTCAAAATGCGAGATGCTTCTTTCTAAGCACATAGACACTCTGATACTGGTAGGCTCTACATATGCCGGCAACGGAATCGATACCTTTGCTACCGACTACATCAGAGAGGCCGCAAAGAAGGTGCCGGTGTTCATCGTAAACGGAAATGTAAGCGGTGACAATATCTATGCATCGGTATGCGATGATGAATCCGTTGTGAACGATGTGACCGCCGGGCTTATCGGCAGAGGACGCAGAAACATATTGTTTCTGACTGATTCTCACAGCTACAGTTCAAACAAAAAGAAAAAAGGCTATGAAGAGGCGGTGGAAGGCGCGGGCCTTACCGCAAATGTCGTTTATGTGGAAAACGACATACATGCTGTTAAAAAGAGTCTGGCTGATTTAAAAGACAGACCCGACGGAATCATTGCGGCAAATGATAATATTGCCGTGGGTGCTGTGAAATACGCAGTTTCTGCCGGGCTTTCGATTCCCGATGATATCGAAATAGTGGGATATAACAATTCCATACTTGCGATTTCGAGTACACCGGAAATAAGCAGCATAGACAACCACACTCCCGAAATCTGCCATGATACTGTGGAGAGAATCATGCATAATCTGAATGACGACGGCTACAGGCTCAGCAACAAACTCATGATTTCTTGTAATCTTATCCAAAGAGAGACAACAAAATAGAATATTTTTGTTGACATTTTACAACACTAGTAATATAATGAAAATGTAAGCGCTTACAACATGCGCGTTGCATTTTACAAAATGAAGGAGCAACAAAAGCATGAAAACTTTTCTTGATAAGGACTTCTGCCTTTACAATGATACTGCAAAGCATCTGTTCCATGATTATGCAGAAGACCTTCCGATAATAGATTATCACTGTCATATTTCTCCTCAGGAGATATATGAGGATCGCCGGTACGATAACATAGCGCAGATCTGGCTGGGAGGAAAAAATCCCGACGGAAGTTATTTCGGAGATCATTATAAATGGCGCGTAATGCGCTCGAACGGAGTGCCGGAGGATAAGATAACCGGCGACGCTCCGGCATTTGAAAAATTTTTGGAGTTTGCAAAGGCTCTTGAGATGGCAATCGGAAACCCGATGTATCACTGGTCCAATCTCGAGCTGAAAAAATATTTTGGAATCAATACCCCTCTTACAGAAGAAAATGCAAAAGAAATCTGGGACAGGACCTGTGAAATGCTGAAGAACGATCCGGAGCTTTCGGTTCGCGGCATAATCCGTAAATCAAAGGTTGCATACATAGGTACCACGGACGATCCGGTTGACGATCTTATCTGGCATGAAAAGCTTGCCCAAGAAGATCTCGGCTTTAAGGTCTGCCCGTCCTTCCGTCCCGATAAGGCAATAAATATAACAAAAGCAGGCTTTGCCGACTACATTAAGAAGCTTGCCGCATGTACGGGAAGAAAAAGCCTTGAAACGACAAATGAGGTCTGCGAAGCACTCGGCGAGCGCATAGATTTCTTTAAGGCTCACGGCTGCAAGGCTTCCGATCACGGTCTTGACTACATTCCTTTCAGGCCCGGCTCCGACGAGGAGGCTGATACGGCACTCAAAAAGGCACTTGCAGGCGAACCCGTGGATATGTTCGAAGCAGAGATATACCAGACCAAACTGCTGCTTTTCCTTGCAAAGAAATACCATAAAGAAAACATCGCAATGGAAATCCATTACTCCTGCAGCAGGAACGTTAATGAAAGAATGTTCAGGCTTGAGGGACCGGATACCGGCTATGACATGATTGCAAAGAGCAATTGCTATGACGAGATTGCCGAGCTTTTCTCTGAGCTTGACAAAACCGGAGAGCTTCCCAAGACCATTGTTTTCTCGCTCGACCACAATGATTTCAACCAGCTTGCCACCTGCATCGGAGCTTTCCAGTCCGATGAAATGCCCGGCAAAATGCAGCTCGGCGCTGCATGGTGGTTCCTTGATACAAAGGACGGCATGGAAGAGCAGATGCGCTCCCTCGGAAATCTCGGGCTTCTCGGAAATTTCATCGGCATGCTGACGGATTCAAGATCCTTCCTTTCATACACCAGACATGATTATTTCCGCCGTATTGCATGCAATCTGATCGGAAAATGGGTTGAGGACGGAGAATATCCGAACAACGAAGCAAGTTTAAAGAAGATAGTTGAGGGAATATCATTTTACAACGCAAAGAGATATTTCGGAATAGACAATTAAGGTTCGTATATTAAAACAGAGAGGTAATCAAGAGGAATTATGCTTAAGTTAAACTATGAAGTACTTGAAAAGTCAGGCTATGACGGATATGTTTTGAAAAAAGCACCTGTAAAGATGCTGCAGTTCGGTGAAGGAAATTTCCTTAGGGCTTTCGTGGATTATTTCTTCGACATGTCAAACGAAAAGGCCGGATGGAACGGCAAGGTTGCACTTGTTCAGCCCATCGCACAGGGACTTTCGGACATGATCAACGAACAGGAGGGACTTTACACACTTTATCTTCGCGGCTCCGAAAAAGGAGAGAAGGTTGACAGAAAGCGTGTCATTTCAGTAGTTGACAAATGCTACAATCCCTACAAGGACTGGGAAACAGTAAAAGAAATAGCCAAGAGCGATGAACTTGAATATGTGTCAAGCAATACCACCGAGGCAGGAATAGTATATGATGCGGCTTCGGAACCCGGACAGGTGCCTCCCGTATCTTTCCCGGCAAAGCTTGCGGTACTTCTCCATGAACGTTTCCTTGCCGGAAAGAAAGGACTTGTGATCCTTTCCTGCGAGCTCATCGACAATAACGGCAAAGAACTTCAGAAAATTGTACTCAGACATACCGATGAGTGGGGCTGGGGCGAGGACTTCAAAGCATGGATAAACAATGAATGTGTGTTCTGCTCAACTCTGGTTGACCGCATTGTCCCGGGACGTATCCGCGACGAACAGGAGGTTAAGCAGCTTGAGGAAGCAAACGGATATCAGGATTCTCTGCTTGATGTAGGCGAGGTTTTCGGCGTATGGTATATCGAAGGACCCGACTGGCTTGCCGACAAGCTTCCTTTTAAGAAAGCAGGAGTAAACGTACATGTTGTTCCCGATGTAACCCCTTACAAGAAACGTAAAGTAAGGATATTAAACGGAGCACACACCGGTTTCGTTCTCGGTGCATATCTTTCGGGACAGAATATAGTCCGCGACTGCATGCACAATGACACTATCAGAGGCTTCATGAACAAGATGCTCTTCGAGGAAGTGATACCCGTACTTCCGCTTGACAAAAAGGACTGCGAGGAATTCGCATCGGCCGTTACCGACAGATTCAACAATCCTTTTGTAAACCATGAGCTGATGAGCATATCGCTTAATTCGACTTCAAAATGGAAAGCACGCAATATGCCGTCTTTCCTTGAATATATCGATAAATACAACAAGCTTCCCGAGGCACTCGTAATGAGCCTTGCAGCATACATAGCATTTTACTCAAGCAATATCAAAGAGAGGACGGAAGACGGACTTATATGTGTCCGCCCTGCCGGCAATGAGTACAAGGTCCAGGATGATGCATGGGTGCTTGATTTCTACTATGAGAACAAAGACATAGATGATGCGGTTCTCGTGAAAAAAGTGCTTTCGAACGAAAAGATGTGGGACAGAGATCTCACAGAGATCGAAGGACTTTATGATACTGTGCTTGCCGATCTTAAAAAGATACGCACCGAAGGTGCCGAGGCAGCCTATAAGAGCATACAATAATGAGTAATTCTGTATACGTAACTCCTAAAAACAGTCTTAATGAGATCCTCCGCGGTGCATTCCCCGGCACGCGTTTGATACTGGAACCCGGAATATACAGGGAAAAGCTTGAAATAAGCATTCCGGGTATCGAGATCATCGGCAGTTCCGCGGAGGATACGAAGATTGTTTGGGACGATTTTGCAAAGAAGCCTGACGAAAAAGGTGTCGAATTCAACACCTTCCGTACATATACCGTTGCGGTGCTTGCCGACGGTGTAAGGTTTCGAAATCTGACGATAGAAAACGATGCACGTTTTCCGGAGCTTAAGGGACAGGAGGTTGCCCTTACTGTATGTGCCGATGATTTTGAGGCACATAACTGTCATTTCCTTTCAACCCAGGATACCGTTTTCTGCGGTCCTCTGCCGGATGACCTTATCGAAAGATATGACGGCTTCCTTAAAAAAGAGCTTCGAAGAGGAGGCGCGATGCGCCAGGTTTTTGAGGATTGTCTGATAGCCGGAAATGTGGATTTCATTTTTGGCTGCGGAGATGCACTCTTTAAGAATTGTGAGATCCGTTCGGTTTTTGATGTACGCGGATCAGGATATACAGCCGCACCGGCACATGCAAAATTGCAGGATATCGGTTTCGTATTTGATAACTGCAGCTTTACCTGCGAAGGTGGGGTAAAGGATGGTTCAATATTTCTTGCCCGCCCCTGGCGTGACTACGGCAAAAGCTCTTTTATAAACTGCAGATACGGCAGGCATATATCGGAAGAGGGCTTTGACAAATGGAACGACACGGACAGGGATAAAACAGCAAGGTTTTCGGAATACGGAGCTGTTCCGGAAGGAAGGGTTTCCTGGAGCAGGATATTGGATGAAAACGAAATAAAAAGACTTATGGAACATTTTAAGTAACGCCGTATGAACAGGAAGTAATCAATGGAGCTGACTTTTAAACAATACAGAACGATAGATCTTGTGATACTTCTTATAATATCGGCTGTGGCTGAAGCAGTTACGGCACGTGCCGCAAAATACTGGTTTCCGGGTGAGATATACTTTATTTCCCCGACAGTGGCATTGCTTTGTATAATAATGATGCGCTGGGGAGCCTATGCAATAATCCATGCAATTACGTCGGGCCTTGTTTTGTGCATAGCCATCGGGGCAGGGTCTGAACAGTTTGCAGTATACTGCATAGGCAATTGCCTGGCCGTCGTCGCACTTCTCTGGTTTAAGACAGCAGGGAAGGAAAAAGTAAGGAACAAAGTTGTGTTTACGGTGCTGTACGTGATATCCGTTTTCTGCCTTGTACAGACAGGCAGGGGAGTTGTCGGATTGTTCTTCGGAGGCACGTTTAAAAGCATAGGTTCTTTCTTCGCCTATGATTCGCTTTCGCTTGTTTTTGCGATAGTGGTGGTGATGATCACGAGAAGGCTTGACGGAGTGTTTGAGGATCAGAAGAGTTATCTTTTAAGAACCGAATCCGAAAGGCGCAGACAGCAGCTCGGCGGCGGAGATTACGATGAATAAAATCACCGGTTGACATTAACATAAGGAGGACCTTAGAAATGAAAGCAAAGGTTACCGACTGGCTTATCTTTGATGAGGAAAGCGGCACCTATATAGAAAATCCCGAACAGAAAGTCAGGGACGATGTCGAAAAGCATTACTGGCGTAATGTCTTTAAGACGGTCTTAAAGGACTGGCGCCTTTACCTGATGCTTGTTCCGATGATAGCCGTATTCCTTCTGTGGCGTTATCTGCCAATGTATGAGCTGCTTGGAAGTTTCAAGCTTACGGAGGATGCAAAGCCCGTAGCGGATCAGTATTACTCCGGTTTCTCGTATTTCAGGACTCTGATAACGGGAAAAGGAAATCTCGAACTTTCCGCCCAGTTCTGGAGAGCATTCAGAAACACTTTCCTTCTGAGTTTTTACGGACTTGTTTTCGGATTCCCGGTACCGATCATAATAGCGCTGTTCTTCAATGAGATCCGTTCCAATTTTGCAAGAAGTATTTATCAGGTGCTTACCTACCTGCCCAAATTCATGTCAACCGTTATAATGACCTCGCTGGTACTGATGCTTGTCAAGCAGGGATCCACTACCGCGGGAATGCAGCCCGGTGTAGTTGCACATCTACTGTCCAACCTCGGACTGATATCGGAAAAAACGGCCTACTCGGGAATGCTGAACAACCCGACCTTCTTCCGGGCGATATATCAGATAAGCGGTATATGGGAGAGCGCGGGCTATGACAGTATAGTATTCTTCGCCGCGGTGATCGCGATATCGCCGACGAGTTACGAAGCGGCCCAGATAGACGGTGCAGGCAAGATGGCTCAGATGAGATATGTGGTTCTTCCCGCAATACTCTCGACCGTAGTCATAATGCTGATCACGAGAATCGGTTCACTTCTTAACATAGGCTATGAAAAAGTCCTTCTGTTATATAACTCGAATACCTATGTGACTGCGGATGTCGTATCGACCTTTGCCCAGCGAAACGGTATAGCGGGATCGCTGAAAGGACTGGCCTCGGCCGCGGAGATGATGAACAACATAATCGGTATGCTGCTTGTGATCGGTGCAAACACCATTGCCAGAAAAGCATCCGATGTATCGCTTTACTAATAATCTGAAGAGGTTACTCCATGAAAAGAAAACTTGAAGTATCTGAGTTTATTTTCAAATTGATAAGCTACGTGCTGCTGACAATGTTTGCCATCGGCTGCCTATATCCCTTCATTTACACGATTTCATCGGCAATAAGCGGATATGAGGATGTAAGGGATGCAAAGATTGTCCTTTTCCCAAAGCATATTCAGTTTGATGCATTCAAGGATGAATTTAACGATAATGTATTCTGGAACTCGTACACCAATACGTTATTCATAACATTTTACGGAACCATATGGCAGATGGTGATATCTGTTTTCGGTGCCTACGCACTTTCAAAAAAACGTCTTCTGTTCCGCAAGGGATTTAACTTTTTTCTTGTATTCACGATGTGGTTCAGCGCAGGAATGGTTCCCCAGTACTTAAACTACCTTGCAACAAAACGTACTTTCCAGAAGATCCATATAACGGATGACAAATGGCTGGTCGTTATCGCAATGGGTATGGCGGCAATGAACATCATTCTCCTCAGAAATGCTTTTGAAAGAGTACCTACGGAGATTGAGGAAGCAGCCATAGTAGACGGAGCTACAGAGATGCAGGTTCTGAGACGTGTTTACCTGCCGATGAGCAAGTCAATACTTGCAACGGTCGCACTGTTCTTCGGAATCTCACGCTGGAACGGTTACTTCTGGTCGAGACAGATGATCTCGAATACCAACGAACAGCCGCTTCAGGTTTACCTGAGACTCAGGCTCGAGGAGTATTCGGATCCGGAGCTCACCACCAACTGGCAGTTAAGCCACAGTTACGCACCCGACTCGATCATATATGCCCTTATCGTATGCTCGATAATCCCGATACTTGTTATCTATCCGTTCATACAGAAATATTTCGCAAAGGGCGTAAACATGGGCGGAGTAAAAGAGTGATAAATATGATGTCACACGCAGGTTGAGGTATGATCTGCGCTTGATATATAAAAAAGAATACCAAATTTTTTGAATTTACAAGGAGGATTCAAATGAAAAACAAAAAACTCACGGCATTGATGCTCACAGCAGTTCTTGCTGTTTCCACAATGCTCCCCGGCTGCGGCAGCTCAAGTTCATCGAGCTCAAGCAGTGCTGACAGCAGCAGTTCTGCTTCTTCAAGCTCGACTTCAAGCTCAGCTTCCGACAGCAGCAAAGACAGCAGCTCACCTGCAAGCCAGCCGACCGAAACGCTTCCCGCAGACGAACTTACTTATGCGAGCGGAACTGTGCTTCGTATGGCCTGCGGTTACAACAGCGATAAGACCGGTATGAGCTTCACTGCAGATCTTGCAGGCGAAGGAATCACTCTTGCAGACGGCAAGACCTACAATTCTGGAGATCTTAAGCCCACCTGGCAGAAAGTTGAAAGCCTTCTCGACATCAAGATAGAAGACAAGTACCAGGGCAACAAAGCAGCAGACGAGTACAAGTACTGGGATGCACAGCTCGATCAGGTAGATATGCTCAGCGGTACCGCAACACTTCTTTCCGAAAACGGACAGCAGGGCAAGCTTGTAAACCTTGCAGAGTATCTTGACAAGATGCCCAACTTTAAGGCTTATCTTGAAGCCAATCCCATCGTTCGTCTTTCAATCACAGGTGCAGCTGCAGGACCCAAGGCCGGCGCAATTTACTTCTCGCCTTATTTCGACGGTGTAGATGATATCGAGCGTATGCCTCTTATGAGAACTGACTGGGTTGAGAAACTCTTAAACGGTGCAGGCGAGTTTACCGCTGACAAGTCTAACAAGACAGCAGCTCCCGTTTATACCGCTTTCATGCCTACATCAGGCAGCATCGATGTTGAGGTTGTAAAGGCTGACGGCTCCGCAACCGAGACGATCAAGAAGAACTATGACGCTTACGGAAATATCGTTGACAAGATGAACGCAACCGGTTCAATGGACGGTGTCGCTGCAGTCAACATGCTCCGTGAGTATATCGACAAGACTTATGACGGATACTATGGCGAAAAGAGAGCCGACTTATTCATCGGCCAGAATGCAGCATGGGATGTTGACGAGCTTGTTGCACTTCTTCGCTGCGTAGTAGCTAACCCTCAGACACTTAACGGTACCGACAGCGTACAGGGACTTCACAGCCGTGAAGACAACAACAACCAGAGACGTGTTGATATGTTCCGTTTTGCAGGAACCCTCTTCGGTATCCGCGGTCTTGAGTCAAGACTTGACTACCTCTATGTAGGTACCGACGGCGAACTTCATGACGCAAGAAACGAAGCAGCTACCTATGAAGCACTTTCAAAGATGCATGATATGGCAACAGAAGGCCTTATTTCAGAAGCATTTATCAATACAGAAGAAGTAAAGACCGAGAAGTATCTTGCAGATGACAACGGTTTCATGCACTATGATTACAACCAGACACAGACTGCTTACAATGCTACTGTACTTGATAACGCAGCAGGCGAGAAGTACATGGCAGTTATGGTTCCCGTTTCACGCTGGAATGACGGAAGCGAGAAGTATATGAGATTTACCGAGTCTTGGCGTTCGGTTAAGACTGACGGATGGGGCATCTCGGCAGCAGGCGTTGAAGGCAACCAGGATAAGCTTTATGCATGCCTTAAGCTTATCGACTATGCTTACAGCCCCGATGGTCAGGTACTTATGTCCTACGGTCCCGATGAATTTGTTAAGCATGATGCATCAGGAAATGTTGAAACATTCGAGTTCAACGGAAAACAGTGGCCTGTAATCTCAGACAAGTCGTTTGAAGATCTCTGGGCACTCCAGAACGGTAACTATACAAACTATGCACGTTACTACATCGGATCAACCTTAAGCTTCGTAAAGAGCCAGGCATTCGAGTATCAGTGCACACATGCAGTAGGTAAGGAAGGCGCAGGCTACATTTCAAAGGCTATCGCACTCGGAACCATCAAGCATCCCGAGCTTGCACTTGCCGACAATTCATGGTATACCTCAGTTCCTACCGTACTTCCTCAGGAAGTTGCAGAAGCAAATGCGATCAACGAGCTTACCCAGCTTTCAAACAAGGGTCAGTTCGGTTCTGCAAAGGAAGAGGTTAACCTCTTTGTTGACATCATCTGCAAAGGCTTCGGCGGCGAGTCGGGTTCCGACGCAGCTTCCACGGCAGAAAAGGTTTCCAAGACAGTCGATGAAGGCGGCTGGGGCGGATCTACCTACCTTGCACGCAGAAACGATGCTTGGAAGAGACTTGTAGCTTTCTATAAGAGTCTGTAAAAAAGCGTAAAAAATAGCTGAATCTGTATTATTGCCGGGGAAGAGAGCAATTCTCTTCCCGGCATGATACTGACTCTCAGTCAAAATACAGATGACACTCAGCTGTATTTTGACGGAGAATTAGTATATAAGGAAGGTTGTTATGTATAAAAGACAAATGTTACTGCAGAAGATAGTATGTATGATGATGCTGATTGCCTCGGTATTTGTATTCGCAGGGTCGCTCGGTATTTCAACCGATCTTTATGACGCCCTTTCGAAGACGGTTTTATATCCGGGCACCGAGTATGAGTTTACTTATGTCCCCGGTTCAAATGTCTACTATGACATGTTCGGTTTTAACAAGACCTTCACAAGAGTGGGCATAGCTCTGATACTGGTTAATCTGATATTGTATATCACCAACACGCATTCGCGCAGGAAATACTATATCGGAAATTACATAGCAATCGGTCTTTCAACAATTGCAACGGTCGCTGCATCGGTTTATTGTATCCCTCAGATAATAAAGTATAAAAATCAGTTCATTAACAATGTTGATTTCGAAGCATTAAAGACATTCTCAAAGGAATGGGGAACACTTTACATCGGGCCCGAAGATACATTCTGGTTTGACATCTGTTTTGTGATATTCGGATTCCTGATGTTTGCGTCGGTACTTCTGATATTGAACTGTGTATTTAAGGTAGTTGTAATGAAAGCGGAAAAACGTGCGATAGGAAGCAGAAAGGAAGATTGTCTTGGCTAAGTTGGATGAAGCAAACATAAAAAAAGACCGCCTGAGATTTACAAAAAATAAATTTTCCGCAAATATGATCATACTTGCAATTGTGGCAAATGCACTTTATTTTGTAAATATTTACAGGTCGGATGTCGGAAACTATTACTACAGGATACTGATAGGGGCCTCCATCGTATATAACCTGGTTTTCATGCTTGCGGCGTTCCTTTCGTCCGAGGGCATCAAGAACTACAAGCTCGGATACGGAATCGTTTCTATCGTTCTCGGAGCGATACAGGTCGGCAGGATATTTTATCTGCCGCTTAAGGCTTATAGGGCTGCAAACCCTGTAGTAGGTGCCAAAACCGCAACGGTAATGACAAAGGGACAGTTTACATATGCAGCCGTATGTCTTTGCATTTCGGCAGGCCTGCTGGTTCTGGCAGGAGTTATGGGAATCATAAAGACACGGACACTTAACAGCTACTGCGCCGAACTTGAAAAAGATGCCAAGAGGAATTAAACAATGAGCAGTTTACAGTTACAACATATTGAAAAAACCTATGACAACAAAGTCAAGGCGGTTCATGATTTCAACCTCGATGTAAAAGACGGAGAGCTGATCGTGCTTGTAGGACCGTCAGGTTGCGGAAAATCGACTACTCTGCGTATGGTTGCGGGCCTCGAGGACATATCCTCCGGAAAACTGATAATAGACGGCAAGGATGTGACACAGATGCCTCCCAAGGACCGTGACATTGCAATGGTTTTCCAGAATTACGCATTGTACGGCCACATGACAGTTTATGAAAACATGGCATTCTCAATGATGCTCCGTAAGGAAAACAAGAATGTGATTCACCAGAAGGTACTTGCGGCAGCCGAGATACTTGATCTCACAAGCCAGTTAAACAAGAAGCCGAGTCAGCTTTCGGGCGGACAGAGGCAGAGAGTGGCAATGGGACGTACAATAGTTCGTACCCCCAAGGTTTTCCTTTTTGACGAACCGCTTTCAAACCTTGATGCCAAGTTAAGAAGTGCGACAAGACGTGAGATACTTCTTCTCCACAAGAGGCTTAATGCAACAATAATCTACGTTACTCACGACCAGATCGAAGCACTTACGCTTGCCGACAGGATCGTGTGCATGTCGATGGGACATGTACAGCAGATCGGAACTCCCCTAGAGCTCTACGATAAGCCGGCAAACCTTTTCGTTGCAAGCTTTATCGGACTTCCTCCGATGAACCTGTTCGATGTTGAGATCCGTGACGGCAAGGCAGTTTGCCGGGACTTTACGATTGACCTTGACGAAGAAGAGAAAAAGACTCTTGCAGCATATACGGGAAAGACGGTTACCATGGGCGTGCGTCCCGAGAATGTGGTTCCGGGCGGACAGATAGGTGTCAAAGTGTTCACCAACGAAAACCTTGGTTATAATACACTGGTAAACGGCAATGTGGGAAATCACAAGATTACCTGCAAATTCCGCGGCTGGTGTACATACAAAGAGGGAGAGGAAGTAAAGGTTTCTTTCACGAAGAAGCATTTCTTCGACAAGGAAACAACCAATGCAATAAGACAGTAAAGGAAAAGTTCAGATGGCTGATCAGAAAAAAACAAAAAAACAGGGACGCGGCATAAAGGAAGTATTCCGCAAATATATTGTTGCACTGAAGCGCTCGCCTCAGACCATTCCTCTTATAGCGTTGATGGCTTCGTTCTTTATTTACTCCCTTAATCTTACGGCGATTGCCAATACGACCGCGAGAATTAACGGTAAGAACATGGGCCAGTGCGAATTCGTGGCAATGCTGTTTTCGATACTTGCCTTTGTGGTATTCCTCCGTTCATTTCCGAAACGTAAGAAAGCCAACAAGCCGATGCTGGGTCTTCTCGGCGGAATGCTCGCCCTTCTGATTTTTGTTGACAACGTATATATCAAGAGAATCGTTTCGGCAACAACGCGTGCGGAGAATAAGATTGTAATTGACAAGAACACAAAATATATCGATACTGCAAAATCCGTAGTGACCTTGCATGTTATATGCATTGTGATCACAGCAGTTCTTCTCATCACCCTGCCGCTTTATGCAAAAGCGATCAGAAAGATCAGGACTTCGATCGATGTCGAAGCCAACGAGAATATGGCTGCTATCGACATATCGGATGATGAATAAATAATATAAACCCGGGTTAAACATGGCAAAGAAAAAGCGTGAAAAACAAAAGGATACCGGAAAATCGGCAGCAGATTATTACAAACTGAAGACAGATGCTGTCGACAGGCTTGTGCATGCCGAAAATGCACCCAAGGTATCCGAAGCCGAGATAAAAAAATATACTTCAAAAGGAAAGTTCAGTATTCCCGGATGGCTGAAGATATTGTTCATAAAGTTCTGGTTCGCCGGTGCTGTGTGCTATTTCTTCTTCTGGGGCCTCGGGGTATACATTCAGGGCGCCGATCTTATGGCAGTGCTCGCGATAGGTCTGGGCGTCGTGACTGACGTTCTGACAAATAAGGCTTTAAGGCACTTTGAGCCGACAGAAAGAGAGTATGATAAATGGATGATGGTAACGGTCAGAAAATTCTGGTCGTTATTCCTTAATGTAGTATATGCGGGACTGATACTTTTCTGTGTAATAAAAACCTATTATGTAATAAATGTTGCGATCGGAGTAAGCGCAAATCCCGACAGCAGCGAAAAAGCATCGATGCTCGGTGTTGAACCCATACTGTTCGGCCTGTTTTATCTTGGGTTTGACATGCTTTTCATAACAATGAAAAATACAATGGTAAAAATCATAAAGGATGCCGAAGCTAAAGCCGGCAAACAAGGAGGAAAATGATACAAACACTATTCACAAGTTCCGTAAGCGCATGTTTTGAGCTTGAAGGCAGTTCACCTTATTACAGTGAGACGGAATATACCGTAAAGCTTGACGGCAATGAACTTTTTTCCTCGGATAAAAATGTTTTTTCCCTTTTCGGACTGAAACCCGGTCGGGAATATACTCTTGAAGCAAACGGTGAAAGCCTCGTTTTTAAAACCCTTAGTGAAAGCTGTGCCGTAAATGTAAAGGCTTTCGGGGCAACGGGAGACGGCAGCACGGATGATACGATAAGCATACAGGCTGCGATAAACTGTCTTCCGAAGGACGGCAGACTGTATTTCCCCGAGGGAACATATCTTACATCACCGCTCTCGCTTAAAAGTCACATTACTCTTGAGCTTTCAGAAAATGCAGTGCTGCTCGGCAGTACCGATACAAAAAAATATCCCATGATCCCAGGATTCGCAACCGATATTGAAACAGGCGAAGAGGTTCATTTCGGAACATGGGAAGGCAATGCCGTTCCGATGCATCAGTCCCTTATTTTTGCGGAATATGCCGAGGATATCAAAATAGTCGGACGCGGAACGATTGACGGAAATGCACAGAACAGCGAATGGTGGATAAATGTTAAGGAAAGAAAGACCGCACGTCCGAGACTGCTGTTTTTCAACCGCTGCACAGGCATTACGGTTCACGGAATCACTGCACAGAATTCTGCATCATGGCAGCTTCATCCTTACTTTTCAAAAAATCTTGCGTTCCTCGATCTTGCGGTCAATGCTCCCAAGGACAGCCCCAATACCGATGCGCTTGATCCGGAGGCATGCGACGGCGTGTACATCATCGGCTGCAGGTTCAGTGTCGGTGACGATTGTATTGCAATCAAATCAGGAAAAATTGAACTGGGCAGGAAATTCAAACAGCCTGCCGATCACCATACCATCAGAAACTGTATTATGCAGTTCGGACACGGTGCTGTAACGCTCGGCAGCGAAATGGCCGGCGGAGTTAAGAATCTTACGGTTGAAAAGTGTATTTTTAATTCGACCGACAGGGGACTCCGCATCAAGACCAGACGCGGAAGAGGAAAAGACGCAGTGATCGACGGAGTACTGTTCGAGAATATAAAAATGGACGGAGTACTTACTCCGATAGTAATAAACATGTGGTATAACTGCTGCGATCCGGACAGGTTTTCCGAGTACAATACGACAAGGGAAAAGCTTCCGGTTGATGACAGGACACCATATCTCGGTAAATTTGCATTTAGGAATATGGAATGCAAAAACTGCCATGTCGCCGCCTGCTATTGCGACGGGCTTCCCGAAATGCCGATAGACGAAATAAGTGTTGAAAACATAAGCTTCACCTATGACCCCAACGCTAAAGAAGGGGTTCCGGCAATGAAAAACAATGCGGTAAAAATGAGCAGGGCCGGAATGTATTTTGACAATGTCAGAAAGCTGACGGTCAAAAATGTAAACATCGAAGGCTGTGTCGGAGACGAACTGATTGTTAACAACGTGGAAGAATTTGAAACGGTCTAGAAAATATGTATGAAAAAATAGAAAAATATATAGACAGACTGCTTGCGGATTCAACACCGGACAAGCCGGTCTGGAACATTGAAAAAATCCTTCTCGGCAAGCCTGCCGCATGGAATTATATCGACGGATGCATCATTGCGGCCTTTCTTGACATGGCACTGGTGACAGGCGACGCCAAGTATTCGGATTTTGCCGAAAACTTCATAGACTACTATGTGAAAGAGGACGGTTCGCTTCTCGGATATTCCGTTGAAAAGTATAATCTCGATGATGTGAACGAGGGCCGTGTGCTTTTTGATCTTTACCGGATGACCGGGAAGGAAAAGTACAAAAAAGCAATTGAACTTCTCTACAGCCAGCTTAAAAACCAGCCGAGGACCGTTACGGGAAATTTCTGGCATAAGCTGATCTATCCGAATCAGATATGGCTGGACGGAATCTACATGGCCCAGGTGTTCTATGTGAGATACCTAATGGAATTCGGAGATAATGATCTGTCCGATATCATGAGCCAGATAAAGAATGTCCGCAGGCTGATGTTTGATGAAAACAAAAAGCTTTATTATCATGGCTGTGACTGTTCAAAGTCCATATTCTGGGCAGACAGGAAAACGGGATGCTCCAAAAACTTCTGGCTCCGCTCGATAGGCTGGTTTACGGTCGCACTGGCCGATATAATCGGATATATAAACAATGATGAGTACAGGGAGGAGCTTATCGGTATTTTCCGCGAAGCGATAAAAGGCATTGCCTTATATGCGGATCCCGAAAGCGGCCTGTATTATCAGGTTGTTGACTGCGGCGGAAAGGAAGGAAACTATCTCGAAACCAGCGGCAGCAGCATGATAGCCTATGCGATGCTTAAAGGTGTAAGGCTTAAGGTGCTTGACGAAGAATATCTTGCACTCGGGAAAAAGACCTTTGACGGAATATGTGATAAATATCTTACGGTAAGTGAAAACGGCGAACTTAATCTCGGAGGCATATGCCTGGTTGCGGGACTCGGACCGGAAAACAAACCGAACAGGGACGGAAGCTATGAGTACTATATTTCCGAACCCGTTGTTGAAAATGATGCTAAGGGTGTGGCACCCTTCCTTATGTGCTACACGGAGGTTAAAAGATTACAATGAGAAAAATCAAGCTTTCATATATAGGCGGCGGTTCGAAACAGTGGGCAAGGGTTTTCATGACCGATCTTGCTCTTGCGGGAGAGCTCGGAGGAGAGATAGCGCTGTATGATATCGACCTTGCAGCTGCAGAACTTAACAAAAGGATAGGAGAAAGGATAAATGCCTCAAAGGACTGTGTGTCTGTCTGGGATTACAAGGTATACGAAAAACTTGAGGACGCCCTTTCGGGTGCTGATTTTGTAATCTGTTCTATCCTTCCCGGAACCTTTGATGAGATGGAAGCCGACGTGCATTTTCCGGAAAAATACGGTATATACCAGTCTGTAGGAGACACGGTCGGCCCCGGCGGTGTGCTTCGCGCCATGAGAACTGTTCCGATATATGAAGGCTTTGCAAAAGCCATAAAGGAAAACTGCCCGGATGCCTGGGTTTTAAACCTTACAAATCCGATGACTGCGTGTACAAAGACTTTGTATGATGTCTATCCCGAAATAAAAGCTTTCGGATGCTGCCATGAAGTTTTTCATGCTCAGGAGTTTTTGTCCTGTGTGGCACATGAAATGCTGGATGTCGAAAGGCCTGACAGAAGCGAGATACAGATCGATGCCTGCGGTGTAAACCATTTTACCTGGATAACCGAAGCCGGCTATAAGGGTACCGACCTTCTTAAGATACTGCCCGGCTTCATCGACAGGTTTTACGAAAGCGGATATTGTGAGCGCATGGGTGTCGCTCCGGACGGCTTCAGGGATGATTTCTTCCTTTACGGAAATAAAGTTAAAATGGATCTTTTCAGACGCTTTGGTGTGCTCGCCGCAGCAGGCGACAGGCATCTTGCCGAGTTTATGAACGGATCGTGGTATATAAAAGACAAAGAACATGCTGAAAACTGGCTTTTCCACCTTACTCCCGTAAGCTTCCGCAAGCAGGACAGGATAGAAAAGATCAGGCTGTCTCAGAGGATTGCGGACGGAGAACAGGAGGTAATCGTAAAGCACAGCGATGAGGAGGTTGTTGAACTCATCAAGGCTCTTGCCGGAGTCGTGCCTCCCGTGGTTTCGAATGCAAACGTGATAAATGTGGGACAGATGCAGGGACTGCCGTTGGGATCGGTTGTCGAGACAAACTGTGTATTCTCGCGCGACAGCCTGAAGCCGATAACTTCAAAGCCATTGCCGCCCGAGGTTAACGCATTGGTTCTCCGTAATGCCCTCAATATTGAAAATACATATTACGGCATTAAGGAACGTAATCTTGATAAGCTGTTTGAAGCATTTATGAACCAGCCCCTATGCGACGGCCTTTCGCTTGCAGACGGACGTGAGCTTTTCACAAGTATGGTCAGGGCAACAGATAAGTATCTTAAAGACTACTTTCCTTTGGAGAAGCTGTAATGATTTCTGATGCATTCATATTTGCGGCAAACGCCGTTTTGCCAATCATAATACTGATTGCTCTGGGTTATTTTATAAAGCGTATCGGACTGCTCGGCAAAGATTTCTTTGATTCGGGAAACAAACTGGTATTCAGGGTACTGCTGCCGGTAATGCTTTTCCTGAACGTTTATAAAATTGAAAAACTGTCGGATGTCAATCCGGCTTATGTTATATACGGCGTAGTTGCGGTATTGATGATTTTTTTTCTGGCAATACCGGTCTGTATGGCTTATACTAAAGACAACGCGAAACGCGGCGTCATGATACAGGCAGTTTTCCGTTCAAACTATGCCATTATCGGAATCCCGCTTGCCGAATCGTTATTCGGTGATAAAGGTGCGGCGGCGGCAGGCGTAATGTCTGCTTTCTGCGTTCCCTTGTTTAACATACTCGGCGTCATAACGCTGACGGTGTTTAACGGAAGCGAAGAAAAGAAAAAAGCGGATGTAAAAAAGATATTAAAGGGGATTGCGAAAAATCCTCTGATAATAGGCACCGTGTCCGGACTTCTTGTGCTTGTGATAAGGGCCGGGTTTGAAAAGCTTGGCATAGGATTAAGGCTTAAGGATGCCACGGTGATATACAAATCGCTTGAAAGCGTAAAGAACATATGCACACCGTTTGCACTGCTTGTGCTCGGAGGCAGATTTGAGTTCTCGGCGATCTCAAGGCTTAAGCGCGAGATCATCATGGGAACAGCCTTAAGAAACATCGCAGTGCCTGTAGCGGGCCTTTCTCTTGCATACCTGTTAAAAGGGACGCTTTCGCTTTCGGGTGAGCACTTTGCCACTTTTGTAGGAGTGTTCGCAACTCCGGTTGCCGTCTCTTCGGCGGTAATGGCAAAGGAAATGGGCGGAGATGACGAACTGGCGGGACAGCTGGTTGTCTGGACCAGCCTGATAAGCACGGTAACGATATTCATTTATGTCGCAGCACTTAAGATGCTGGGGATTTTTTGAAAATAATATCAGGAATACGGAGGTAATCGATCATGATACTTGATATGTTCAGCCTTAAAGGCAAAGTTGCAATTGTAACGGGAAGCAATACCGGTCTCGGACAGGGCATCAGCAGGGCTTTTGTCGAAGCAGGAGCAAAGGTGCTCGGAGTTTCCAGATCAAAAAGCACGGAAACCCAGGAAATGCTCGGAGAGGAAAATTTTCAGTACATTACCGCGGATCTTTCAAGCCTTGAAATGGTTGACACGATAATAAATACTGCAGTTGAAAAATTCGGAAGGCTTGACATACTTGTGAACAACGCAGGTATAATAAAACGCGAGGACAGCATTGATTTCTCGGTTGAGAACTGGGATCTTGTAATGAACACAAACTGCCGTACTCTTTTCTTCCTTTCACAGGCGGCCGCAAGACAGTTCATGAAGCAGGAGAGCGGCGGAAAGATAATCCAGATTGCGAGCATGCTTTCCTATCAGGGCGGAATCCGCGTGCCGAGCTATACAGCAAGCAAATCCGCTGTTAAGGGCATTACAATGACCATGGCAAATGAGTGGGCAAAATACGGCATCAATGTTAATGCGATCGCTCCAGGATATATGGCAACCAACAATACAGAAGCGCTCAGAAATGACGAAAAGAGAAGTGCCGACATACTTGAAAGAATTCCTGCGGGAAGATGGGGCACTCCGGACGACCTTATGGGTGCTGCAGTATTCCTTGCTTCTTCAGCAAGTGATTATGTCAACGGATTTACACTTGCAGTCGACGGCGGCTGGCTTGCAAGATAAATGATGATTATGAAGCTTTTTATACGTGCACATGATTTAGGCATCAAAGGAGAGAGTAATATTGCCGCAAGGCTTACAGAGCTCGGTCTTGACGGAGTTCAGCTTGTGGCATACAAGTGCCTTGACGGAATAGAGTATGCTCCCGGCCAGGAACTACGCGGCCGGGCAGCTTCATTCCGTAAAGCATTTGAAGAAGCAGGAAAAAGTGTTCCGCTTATCGGTGCATATTTTAACCCCGTTCATCCGGATGAACTAAAGATTGAAAAAGGCATTGCAGTCTTTAAAGACTATATCAGATATGCCAGAGAGTTCGGATGTGACAGGGTTGGTTCGGAGACAGGCTCTTATAACGGAGATAAGTGGTCCTATCATCCGATGAACCGTACCGATGAGGCTCTTAGCAGGGTTGTAAACGTTTTTTCCGGGCTCTGTGATTATGCGGCGGATTATGATGTGAATGTGTGCATGGAAGGCGCCTTCGGGCATGTATGCTACGATGTGAAGACGCTTGATAAGGCGGTAAAAAAGATAGGCAGAAACAATATACGTTTCATATTCGATCTCTACAATTACCTTGACGCATCAAATGTGGATAAAATGTACGAGATACTTGATGAAGGGCTTCAGACCTTCGGCGACAGGATTTGTGTATTCCACATTAAAGACTGCGTTATAAATCCCGACAGTTCACTTAAGCAGTGCGGCGTCGGAAAAGGCATATTTGACTACGAAAGAATAATAGCTGAAACACGTATAGTCTGCCCCGATGCAAATCTGGTGCTTGAAGGCACGACAGGCGAGGATATCCCGTTTGCAATAAATCATTTAAGACAGTTTATTTGAAAATAAGCATTAAAACAGAAATTCAATAAAAGGAGAAATATAAAAATGACACTTGATATAAGGTACAGCAATCATCCCGATGATTCAAAGCACTATGACACAGAGACCCTTCGTAAGAACTATCTGATCGAAAAGGTATTTGTTGCGGATGAGATTGCACTGACATATTCCCATCAGGACAGGATGATAGCTGGCGGTGCAATGCCTGTAAGCGGTGAGCTTAAGCTCGGAAGCACAAAGGAACTCGGAACTGAGTATTTCCTTGAAAGACGTGAGATGGGACTGATAAACGTCGGCGGAAAAGGCAGTGTGGTTCTTGACGGAACAGAGTATGCTCTTGATTACAAGGACGGAATGTATATCGGCATGGGTACCAAAGAAGTTATTTTCCGATCGGAAAATGCGGACAAGCCTGCAAAGTTCTATCTTAACTCCAGCCCTGCACACAAGACCTATCCTTCGGTATATATCACAAAGGAAAAGGCCAATCACAGACCGCTCGGAAGCGAAGAAAACATGAACAAGCGTGTTGTTAACCAGTATATACATCCGAATGTTTGCGAGTCCTGCTCACTTCAGATGGGAATGACCGAGCTTGACCGCACCAGTTCATGGAATACGATGCCTTCGCATACACATGAGAGAAGAATGGAAGTATATTTCTATTTTGAACTTGAAGGCGACAATATTGTTTTCCACTTCATGGGTCAGCCTCAGGAAACAAGACATATCATCATGCATAACGAGCAGGCGGTAATAAGCCCCAGCTGGTCGATACACAGCGGAACCGCAACCAGTAAT
>JAFRWN010000138.1 GCA_017437965.1 Lachnospiraceae bacterium | reverse complement strand
TTACCTCTCTTCATATCAAATTACCTCCTGGTGGTATTGCGGGTAAAACCCTTCCACTGTTTTCCCATGTGATTGTTATCAGTCCTCAACAACGATACCCATGCTTCTCGCGGTACCGGCGATCATGCTCATAGCTGTTTCAATACTGCCGGCGTTCAGGTCAGGCATCTTCATTTCCGCGATCTCACGAACCTTATCCTTGGAGATCGTAGCGACCTTCTTCTTGTTGGGTTCGCCGGAAGCGGACTTCAGATTGCAGGCCTTCTTGAGAAGAACTGCTGCAGGCGGAGTCTTTGTGATGAAGCTGAAGCTTCTGTCCGCGTAAACTGTAATAACAACCGGGATGATCAGGTCGCCCTTGTCAGCTGTTCTTGCGTTGAACTCCTTTGTGAACTGTACAATGTTTACACCGTGCTGTCCGAGTGCCGGTCCTACAGGAGGAGCCGGAGTAGCCTTGGCTGCCGGAATCTGTAACTTGATGTAACCTGTAACTTTCTTTGCCATTTGTCTTTACCTCCAAAAAATGTGGTGTTATCGGAAGAATCCTCCCACTTTGTCCGCTGCCTTGACGGACAATGGTCCTTTTTTGGCGTTTATTATATTCATGTTTATATAATTAACGCTCTACTCTGACATCCTTGATGCCGATTTCAACCTCGGTGTCACGTCCGAACATATCCACAAGGATAGTGATCGTCTGCTTAGCCTGGTTGACTGACTTGACTACGCCGGGCGTATCGATCCATGCTCCGTTTACAACGGTGATCTTGTCACCCTCCGAAATATCAATATCGAGATTGTCCTCACTTGTTGCAGTATGGATTCCCATGTACTTGATTTCTTCTTCGGTAAGCGGAACGGGCTTTGACTCGGGACCTACGAAGCCTGTAACTCCACGGGTGTTACGTACTACGTACCATGTATCATCATTCATGATCATGTTTACGAGCACATAGCCGGGGAACAGCTTTCTCTGTACCTTTGCCTTCTGTCCGTTAGCCTTGGTCTCAATGACCTCCTCAACGGGAACGCTTACTTCAAAAATGAAATCCTGGAAGCCGAGATTCTCGATAGATTTTTCGATGTTAGCCTTTACTTTGTTCTCATAACCTGAGTAGGTATGAACAACGTACCATTTTGCATCTGCCATAAATTAACCTCGCTATCTGATTATATGGTCAAGTCCGAGCTGTACTACATAATCAATAAGCACAATTACTAAGCCCAGTATTACGGTTGTAACGAACACAGCGATGGTCTCTCTGACGAGGGTCTTCTTGTCGGGCCAGATGATCTTCTTGAACTCAGACTTGATTCCCTGCCACCAGCTTACTTTTTTAACTGACGTATCTTTCTCGCTCATGTGTTTTCCTTTCTACCGAATTACTTAGTCTCCTTATGCAGAGTATGCTTTCTGCAAAATCTACAGTACTTTTTGGTCTCCATCCTATCCGGGTGGTTTTTCTTTTCCTTTGTCATGTCGTAATTACGCTGCTTGCATTCAGTACATGCTAAAGTAATCTTTACTCTCATGGCACTTACCTCCGTTTAAAATTAGGCATAAAAAAAAGACCTCTTCCATAGCCATATAACAATAGCATAAGTAGGGGTCTTTGTCAACAGTTATTTTAAAATTTTTATTCTATTTCTTCCGGTCCGTAGTAATCGTCAGGGTCTGCGACCTCATTCGGTACAGGCACGAAGCTTGCCGCTATCCTGTTTCGTCCGCCCTGCTTGATGTAAATGTAGCCTATGATGCTGAAAACAACTGCGCCTACGAAATTGACGAACAGATCCTTCATCGTGTCACGGAGTCCAATATCCAGATAGCCGCCCTCAATAACGATTTCATTATCGCCCGAGGTGATCACGGTCTTTTTGATGTTTTTTACGCGTACGGGCTTGTTGCTGTCGGTCTCGTCAAGTTTTACGCTTGAGAATTCCTGTATTATCGAGTCCTTCTGCATATCCATTCTCGCAGTACTGTCAACCGCAAATTCCGTAAACTCCCATAGCACGCCTATGGTCATCGAAAAGCAGAAGGCAACAACTGCAAGGAAGCCTGCTGAAAGCCTGAAGCGTATGTTACGGTTACGGTTGAAGATATCGACAAGGCAGAAACCGAAGGCTGCGAACATGAAACCGTTCACGGTATGTAACATCGTGTCCCACATCGGATATTTGATATAGTAGCAGTTTACCTCGCCGAGTATTTCGGAACAGAACACAAAAATATAGGCCGTGATCTCAAGTGCGGTCGGTAGCTGTACCTTTACATTTTTTTCGACGAAAGGAGGTATCAGAAGAAGTATAAGCGCAAGAACACAGGTCATCACGCTCTCCCACTGTCCGAGCATTGCCGAACGGACAAGCACGATGAGTGTGATGAACTGCAACACGATGTAGACCACATAGGCCTTCTTGTTCATTTTTATCTGCTCAACCAGGCTTCTGTAAACTTTGCCCGGTTTTTCTCTTTTTTCCACGAATCTAACCTATTTTTTCTTTAATGTAGTCGTTGATCTCGCTCCTGTCACGTCCGAGTGCAAACGCAAGCTCCGAGTAAAGATTGTTTTCAATCTGCTTGAAATATCTCTCGTCGATGCTGGTGTTCTTCTTGCCCTGTTTGAACCTTTCCATTTTCTTTCTGTAGAGGGTCAGAATGATTCTGAAGGCTTTTTCGGGATCGCAGGAACGGATAACGTCTTTGTAAAGCTCCTCGCGGAATTTATCTTCGGGAACAGGAAGCGGCGAAAGACCGGGCAGACCTTTGATAAGCTCTTCTGCCTCATCTTTGGTCATGGTTCTTCTCATCACAACCTTATCATTGTCGACAGGCGAAAAAAACTTGCTTCCCGGGTTGGTGACGGAGGTAAGCCTGTAGTAAAGCTTGTCACAGTCTATTCCTTTCATCTGCATTCTGGTTATTTCTTCAACAACACAGACGCCGTTGTTACCATAAACGATATGGTCACCTTTCTCGAACATAAAAAATCCTTTCCGGCCGGAGCCAAATTGTACCGGCTAAAAAAGCCGACAAACCGATATCATAATTTATTTTAACAGATTTTTCACTAAAAATCAAGAAATAGTTTCCTTATTATTAGGGTTAATTATTTTATTTCTCCGAGAAGAAGCATTATTGAGCCGAGTCCGATCACCCACAAAGAGAAAGACAAAATGCAGCAAAATAATCTGGAGGCAAACCATATTGCAGGCTTTTCTGAACGGTATCCGGGCACGCGTCCGAAAATGCCCGTCCAGTCAAACAATGCGTCCACCCAACCTAACTGCACTACAAGTGTGATAATTGCAAAACATATCTTCTGCCCGGGTGCCGTATATTCCGTGTTATAGTAATAATTATAGATTGTAAGATAAATGATCATGGCATATCCGATGCATCCGATCACCTTGTTGGTTTTATTTCCGCTCCGAAAACCCGGAAGCTTACTGCTTCTTTGGGGCTTTTTCTCCTCTTCCGGAGCCTTCCCTCCTTTACCTGCAAAGTCCTTTCTGAATTCCGCAATGCTTTGGTACCTCATGTCCGGATCTATTGCTTTTGCCTTTTTGATGATATGCTCATACATGGGCTTTGCCGCAAGCTTTTCAAGTACTACGCCTAATGCATATATGTCGGTTCTTGCATCCGAAGGCGCAAAGCCGTACTGCTCGGGTGCGGCATATTCCGGTGTTCCGAGAAGAACCGTGTCGCGGTTCTTTTCCTTGTCAATGTTTTTAGCGGCACCAAAATCGATTATCTTTACCACACCGCTTTCGGTTATCATGATATTCGTAAGCTTAAGATCCCGGTGCACTATCGGAGGCGTGGCATTATGCAGAAACTCAAGCCCGTCGCAAAGCTGGAGGATGATGTCTTCTACCTCATCATTTCTGAGGCCGCCCTGCCCCATCAGTTCCTCGAGGTTTACTCCTGACACATATTCCTCATAGACTGTCATATGGGTACGCATGTCAAAATAATCATTTATCCGGCAGAGATGGGGATTTGTGTGGTTTTTCAGGAACTCATACATTTCGGGACTGCCGAATTTTTCATCTTTGCGCACGTAAAGAAGGCCGCTCGTTTCGTCCTTTACGACAAAGCGGGTGCCGTCTCCGATGCTGTAGAGTTCTCTGTATTTTTCTTCTCCTATGTTCATTTTTTCTCCCAAATACCGGGCCCCTCCTTTTGACGATGAAAGAAAACCGTCGCTTCGCTACGGTTTTCTCTTGATTATACTGCGTCAGGCGTCACGCAGACTGACTGTCAAAAGAAAGTGTATGCTATCAGCATATTGACTTTTTTATCGTTAAAACTTATGATGTTATTATCAGGAGGGACAGCCATGGCAGATAAAACCACCAACGAACTTAACGAAATACTCGGAAAGGTAAACACCCGCGAGGAACTTTCTGAATACCTTTCCGGCAGCGACATGAACAATTTCACCAAATTTTCCGAATATTTCAACTCTTTGGAAAAAGTACGCAGTCTCGGCAAAAACAAGATCATAAAAGACAGCGGGCTTGACCGTACCTATGGGTACCAGCTCCTTGACCTTACCAAGAACAAGCATCTCGGCCGCGATAAAATCATCGCGCTTTCGATTGCTGCCGGCCTTGACATGAAGGAAATCCGCCGCGGTCTTGAAATCGGCGGCTACTCACCTCTTTACTCAAGGGACCGCCGCGACGCCGTCATAATTTTTGCCGTAAACCAGGGGCTTGATGTCATGAAAACCAACGAGCTTCTTTATGAGCATGGTTTTGAAATACTTAAAACGATCAAGGACTGATTTTCCGCCTATATCTTCGGGCAGAAATATTTTTCCTTCTGCTTTTTTCCGTAAACTATCGCATTCTCGGGACAGCGGCTGATGCATGAAAGGCACTGTATGCAGTTACCGTTCCATGCGGGCTTTCTGTCCTCTCCGAGTACAACATTTCCGGTAGGACACACTCTTTCGCACTTTCCACAGCCGATGCAGGAGCCCAGCACACTGAATTTCTTATCGATGGGATGTTTTCCGAACCAGCTGTTGAAGCCTTTGTTGACGCCCTTACTTTTTGCCTTGTCGCCAAAACGGAGCTTCAGTTCGTCAAAGGCTTCTCCGTTCTTTATCCTGTAGGCAAGCTCATTGATATGCTCCTCCGAGCCCGCGATGATTTCAAGTGCCTTTTCCCTGTCAGGCACCTTGGAAAGAATAAAATAATTATTGGGCATTACAACCTTACCGAGTCCCATATAAGTAAGCTTTTTATGCTCCGCAATTGCTTTTAAATAACCTGCCGCATCGCCCACCTGCGACTCGCAGGTCAGCACGAAATATATCCTTTTTTCACCCATAAGCCTGGTTTTTATCAGCCATTTCCTTACTATTCTCGGAGCCTGCCACGCATAGGTCGGTGCAACCACTACCCATGGTCTGTCGGAAGAAAAACCCGAATAATCGCTGCTTTTAAGTCTGCCTGTAATGTTCAGGCACTCGTCCTCCACCGTCTCCGCTATTCTTTTTGCCACATATTCACTGTTTCCCGTTCCGGAAAAATATAAAATCATAGTGTTTATCCTCCAAAAAAATATACTTTAAAAAAAACGTCGTATATATTGTCATTATAATACAAATTTGTTGTTTTGAAAATCTTTTTTATCGAATTATACCAAAAATCCACTTTTATTGTGCGAGTTTTTATGTTATAATTACCAAAATGCGAATTATAAATATCAAAAAAGAGGTGCACAATGGCAGTCAGAAAGAGAATAGCTATTCTTGTCGGACAGGCAGACGAAAATTATCAGCATTTGTTTATCGAGGGCTTTCTTGAAAATATTTTCGGGAAGGGTTTCGACGTGTGCATTTTTTCCATGTACAAGAAATACCAGAACACGACAGAACGTGAAACCGGTGAATCAAATATCTACAATCTTGTCAATTTTTCCCTTTTTGATGCCGTAATTTACCTGAAAGACACCATACAGACTCCCGGTGTTGCAAACTCTCTTGAAGAACGTATCCATGAAAGATTCAAAGGTCCCGTACTCTGTATCGACCTAGAAAGTCACTACTATCCTACCCTCTGGACCGATACAAAAACTCCCGTAAAAGAATTGATAAACCATCTGATAAAGGTTCACGGCTACAAGGATATCGCTTTCCTTACCGGAAAGAAATGGCATATCCATTCAAAGCAGCGCCTTGCCGCCTATGAAGAGGCCATGCATGAAAACGGCCTTGAAGTAAGGAAGGACCGTATTTTCTATGGTGACTTCTGGTACACCAGCGGTAACTCATGTGCGGAAGAACTGCTGAAAAAGAAGGATGACCTGCCTGATGCCGTAGCATGTGCAAACGACTGCATGGCAATCGGTGTCTGCGAAGGTCTTGCCGCAGGAGGACTCAGGATTCCCGAGGATATTGCAGTTATCGGCTATGACTCGATCGAAGACGGACGTCTTTCACCAAAGCCAATAACCTCTGCCCCGATTCCCGCAAAGCAGTGCGGTATAAATGCCGCAATAATGATAGCTGACATGATCGAGGGTAAAAAGACTGCTCTTCCCATTCCCGTTCCTGAGCTTTTCATCGGTGAAAGCTGCGGCTGCAAATGCCGTACCATAGATCCCAAAGAGGGCAGACGTCATAAATGGGCCACTGAAATATCTTCCGAAAGCTACTATTCCCTTCACAACAGCCTGCTCGAGGACATGCTCTCGCAGACCGATTTCGAAGGATTCCTTAATATTGTCTACTCCTATCTCTATCAGATACAGGAATTCGACAGCTTCCACCTCTGCCTTAATGACCAGTGGCTGAGCCCCGGTACACTTACAGACGGCAAGCTTCTTACCAAGGGCTACCCGCCCCAGATGCTCTATGCCATCAGAGGAGGCTCCGATAACAGTCCGGGCGAAAAGATCAGCCTGACAGAAATCTTTGAAACCGAAAAGCTTTTGCCTGAGCTTGACAAAGAATCCGAAAAACCCCGTGTATTTATTTTCACACCTGTGCATTTCGAGGCAAACTGCTTCGGTTATGCGGTCATAAACTATGGTGAGCGGACGCGAAGCTATGACGATACCTACCGCCTCTGGATACATGCGATTTCCTGCGGTCTCGAGGTGATCAGAAGACTTGAAAATTCAAAGAATGAACGAAACAACAATATCGTTCTTGCCGAAAACAAGGTTCATGACAATTCTCCTGCAAAGTTGACCGATTTAAGAAGTCTTTCCACGGAGGAAAGGGAGGATCTTGAGCTCGTCAAGAAGATACTCGATGAAAACCTGCTGAAATACTACTTCCAGCCGATAGTAAATGCCCAGGACGGTTCGATTTTTGCCTATGAGGCCCTGATGCGTTCAAATACCAACAGGATGATATCTCCTCTTGCGATCCTGAAATATGCAGGCATGCTCGGAAGGCTGACCGATGTCGAGAAGGCCACTTTCACAAACGTACTGAAATATGTTTCCGACTTCAAGAGTTCGTTTGAAGGGAAGCATGTATTTATCAATTCGATACCGGGCGTGCATATGAACCCTGCTGAAGCCGAGCACATAAACAACCTTCTGATAAAGAATTCCGACACTGCGGTCGTAGAGCTTACCGAACAGGCTGAGCTTGACGACAATGCACTTGATGAAATGAAAAAACGTTTCAGGGAAATGGAAATTCAGACTGCAGTTGACGACTACGGTACAGGCTATTCAAATATCACGAACCTGCTCCGTTATATGCCGAACTATGTTAAAATTGACAGAGCCCTGCTTTCGGAAATTCAGTCAAGCGCCCAGAAGCAGCACTTTGTACGCGAGATAATAGACTTTTCACATGACAACAATATACTTGCCCTTGCGGAAGGTATCGAGACCTCCGAAGAGCTCAAAACCGTTATACTGCTCGGAGTCGACCTCATCCAGGGCTACTATACCTCTCGTCCATCACCCGAGGTAATACAGACCCTTCCCGAAGAGATTGTGAAGGAAATCAACAACTATGCCAAGGAGAGAATCGACGGAACCGTCAACAAGGTATATATTGCAGGACGTACCAACCGTGTTTCACTCAACAATCTTCACAAAGATGGTTACACCTGCATCAAATTCGAGGGCGAGGCAACCTACCGTGACGTTGTGCTTGTCGGAAGTCCCGGACTTAAAACAGGCATACATGTTGAAATCGGTCCGGACTACCAGGGTACGATCACGCTTGAAAATGCCTACCTTACAAATATCAAGGAACGTCCCAGCATAATCATGGAGCCGGGTGCCCAGGTAAATCTGATGTTAAAGGGCGAAAGCACACTCCACAACGGCGGCATCAAGGTACCCGAGGGTGCAATGCTGATAGTAGAAGGCGACGGACATCTCAATATCGAGCTCAACTGCAGAGAATATTTCGGTATCGGAAATGACAGACTCTCCTCCTGCGGTGACATTACCTTCACCCAGGATGGCACAATAAATATAAGCGGAAGCGGAATGTATGGTATCGGAATCGGTGCCGGACTCGGCGGAAGCATCGCGATCGGACGCGGAAAATATGTGATCAAAATGGAAGGGAATTTCGGAATTGCCTATGGTTTTGAAAGCGGGCTCGGAAAGCTCGATCTCTTCGCCTGCGATTTTGAAGCAGACCTTTCCCTTTTCTCAGGTACCGGTATCGGTTCGATAAACGGTTCGACCGAGGTTTCGGTCACCCACTGCACCGTAAAGGTATTCATGGGCGGTATCGATCTTGTCGGAATCGGAACCATGAACGGTGCCTATGCAAAAATGCACCTTGACAACGGTGTAGTAAATCTGGATCTTCGTGGCGAGCATCTTGTAGGAATCGGTTCGGTAAAGGGCGAAACCGAGGTATATATCCACCAGGCCGCACTCCGCCTTACCGGTGAAGGCAAGAATTCGCTTTCCTTCGGCGGCGACAATGAAAATTGTAAGGTAATGCTGGATGATGCAGACAGTCTGATAAATCTGAAATCCGGACGTCCTACAGACAGCAACTGTCCGGACGAGAATTACAAGATTCTCGGCGGAAGATGCAAAATAATGATAAACGGTGTACAGTTTGAAAGAAAAATTGATGATAAAAACTATGTATGATCTATGATCCGCCTCTGTTCTTTACTTTCAGACGGTTGATCGCACGGATAAGCGTAGCTTCGGCGAGGAAGTAATCTTCCTCGCTTTTTTTTCTTAACATTTCTTCTCTTGCCTCAGCCTCAGCCTCTTTTGAGCGCTCGGCATCGATATCCTCGGGTCTTTCTGCGGATTCGACAATGATAAGCACATCATTGTCCTCCACTCTCATCATTCCCGACGATACTGCGGCAACGCGGTCTTCCCCACCCTTCATGCGGTATTTAAGCATTCCGGGAACTATCGAAACCACTAAATTTTCATGATGGGCCATTACTCCGTACTCTCCGTCAAAGGTGGGCACCACAACCGATTCCGCCTCACCTTTTGCGAATACGCCGTCAGCCTCATATACTCTAAGATTGAAATATTTCATTTCTACCTCATGGTCTTTGCTTTTTCAAGCACATCATCTATCGTTCCGACATTGTAGAATGCCATCTCGGGAATTTCGTCATGCTTACCGTCAAGTATTTCCCTGAAGCCTCTGATTGTTTCCTTTACAGGCACATAAACTCCCGGAACGCCGGTAAATTTCTCTGCGACGAACATGGGCTGTGAAAGAAAACGTATTATTTTTCTTGCCCTTTCCACTATCTTCTGATCCTCATCGGAAAGCTCGTCCATACCGAGTATCGCGATGATATCCTGGAGCTCGCTGTATTTCTGAAGGTACTCCTGTACCTCTCTTGCCGTATCATAATGCTCCTTGCCGACAATGTCCTCCTCAAGTATTCTTGACGTAGAATAAAGAGGATCAACCGCAGGATAGATACCCTGCTCGGCAACAGCTCTCGAAAGAACCGTAGTAGCGTCCAGATGTGAGAAGGTTGTTGCAGGTGCGGGGTCGGTCAGGTCATCCGCAGGCACATATACAGCCTGAACGGAAGTGATCGAGCCTTTCTTTGTCGAAGTGATCCTCTCCTGCAGCGCACCCATTTCCTGGGCAAGCGTGGGCTGGTAGCCTACTGCCGAGGGCATGTGTCCGAGAAGCGTCGAAACCTCCGAGCCTGCCTGCACGAAACGGAAGATATTGTCTATGAAAAGGAGTATGTCCTTGTCCTGCTCGTCCCTGAAATATTCTGCCATTGTAAGACCTGTGAGCGCAACCCTCATTCGGACACCCGGAGACTCGTTCATCTGGCCGAATACCATGGCCGTCTTGTCTATAGTTCCGGATTCCTGCATTTCGTTCCACAGATCGTTACCCTCACGGCTTCTTTCACCTACACCGGTAAATATCGAATAACCGCCGTGCTCAGTTGCTATATTATGTATCAGTTCCTGGATAAGTACAGTCTTACCGACACCGGCACCTCCGAAAAGACCGATCTTTCCGCCCTTCGCATAGGGTTCAAGAAGGTCGATTACCTTAAGTCCCGTCTCAAGCATTTCAGTCTCGACACTCTGGTCGGCAAAGGAAGGAGCCTTTCTGTGTATCTCCCACCTCTCATTATCTTCAGGAATAGGTTCTTTTCTGTCAATAGGTTCACCGACAACATTGAACATTCTGCCGATGGTGCAGTCGCCGACAGGAACCTTTATGCTGCTTCCCGTTGAGATTACCGCCATGTCTCTTGCAAGACCTTCGCTTGCGCCGAGCATGATACAGCGTACCTCTTTGTTTCCGAGATGCAGACAAGTCTCCATCATTCTTTTTTCACCGTCCACCTCTACATAGAGTGCCTCTTTGATCTTCGGAAGTATCCCGTCTTCAAAGGCAACATCCACTACCGGACCCGAAATCTGAATTATCCTACCTGTCTTCAACTTTTTTTCTCCTCTTAATTGCTTCCCTGCGTTTTTTCTTCTGGGCTCTTGCGCCGGCTGTAACCTCTGTTATTTCCTGGGTGATAGCGGCCTGCCTTAGCCTGTTGTACTGCATCTGAAGCTTTTCTATCAGTGCCTCGGCATTTTTGTTTGCCGAGTTCATTGCCATCATTCTCATGTTCTGCTCAACGGAAAAACTGTCGATCAGCGCGCCATAGATAAAGCCCGAAATATAACCCGGCATGCACCGATCGATCACCTCCGAAACCGAAGGATAAAAGCGGTAATGCACGTCAACCTCGTTCTTCTGTTCCTGAGGCGTAAGGAATACCTTTCTTTCGAAAGGCAGAAGCCTTACCATCTTTACGCTGGTCGTCAGCTCGTTTTTCATGTCGGAATATATTACCCTGATCTCATCCACACGGCCGTTGTCATATTCCGAAAGCAGAGTCGCACATATCTGCCTTGCACGGCGGAAGGTCGGGTTCTGGGCAGTGTAGATAAACGACTGCTCTATTCCGATACCGCGTTTTGCAAAATATTTCCTGCCATATGCGCCTACAACATAAAGTTTTACATGCTTATGTTTTTTCATTTCGGCCTCGGCGCGGCGAAGGACATTGAAATTATAGGCTCCCGCAAGGCCTTTGTCCGCCGTTATAACAAGGTAGGCATAGGTCTCCGCAGGCTTTCTTCCTGTCTTCGGATAAAAATAATGCGAATTCACATCGGATTCTGTCTGGAAGATACGCTTGATCTCATGCTCCTGCATTTCAAAGAAGGGTCTGGTGCGTTCAAGCGCCTGCCTGGCCTTCTGAAGCTTTGTTGATGAAATGAGATACATGGCATTCGTGATCTTCCATGTGCCGCTGATTCCCTCGATTCTGTTTTTAATATCCTTCGTATTTGGCATACTTATTTTTTCTTATACTGTTCAAGATAGTCTCTTGCTATATCAATTATATCCTCGCGGTTCTCTGCCTCCATCACTTTTTTCTCATCAATCGATGTGCAGAGTGCCGGCGCATTTTCTTCAAAGAATGCGAGCATTCCGGCCTTGAATTTTCCGATATCGTCAAGCGGGATATCCTGGAAAATATGGTCCTGTGCGGCCACAAGCAGAAATACCTGCTCATGAAGCGTATACGGGCTAGACTGAGGCTGGCGGAGCATTCTCATCAGTCCCTGGCCATAAACAAGCCTGTACTATGTAGCCTCGTCAAGATCACTCGAGAACTGGGTGAATATCTCCATCTCACGGAACTGCGCAAGGTCGAGTCTTACCGAGCCTGTTGCCTTCTTCATTGCCTTGGTCTGGGCTGCGCCACCGACACGGGATACCGAAAGACCGACATTTACTGCGGGTCTCTGGCCTGAGAAGAACAGGTCGCTTTCAAGGAAAATCTGGCCGTCCGTGATTGAAATGATATTGGTCGGAATATATGCGGAAACGTCGCCCGCCTGGGTTTCTACTATCGGAAGTGCCGTCATCGAACCGCCTCCGAGCTCATCGGAAAGATGTGCGGAACGTTCAAGTAACCTTGAATGGAGGTAGAATACGTCACCCGGATATGCCTCACGGCCCGGCGAACGCTCAAGAAGCAGTGAAAGCGCACGGTAGGCTATCGCATGCTTCGAAAGATCATCATAGACGATCAAAACGTCCTTACCCTTTTTCATGAAATATTCGCCGATGGCGGTTGCGGAATAAGGTGAGATATACTGCATCGGCGCAGTCTCGCTTGCCGTCGCCGAAACAATTATTGTATGTGAAAGTGCACCCTTTTTTTTCAGTATGTGAACAAGGTTCGCAACACTTGATGCTTTCTGACCTATCGCACAGTAAATGCAGACCACGCCGTTGTTTTTCTGGTTCAGTATCGTATCTATTGCAATGGCAGTCTTACCTGTCTGCCTGTCGCCTATGATAAGCTCTCTCTGACCGCGTCCGATGGGAAACATCGAATCGATGCAGAGAAGTCCCGTGTTCATCGGTTCGTTTACACCCTGCCTGTCAAGTATACCGGGGGCCGGACTTTCAATCGGCAGGAAATCATCAGCCATTATCGGGCCATAGCCGTCAATCGGGTTTCCAAGTGCATCCACTACCCTGCCGAGATAATCATCTCCTACGGGTATTCCGGCTGCCTTTCCGGTTCTTCTTATCAGGCTGCCTTCTTCGATATCGTCCTCGTCGCCGAAAAGTATGATACCTACCTCGTCGGGACGGAGATCGAGTATCATGCCCCTGACACCGGATTCAAAAACGACGATTTCACCATAGACCGCATCATCCAGACCTTCTGCCGTAACAATTCCGTCTCCGACTGCCACAACCCTTCCTGTCTGCTCAGCGATTGCCGAAAGATTCCAGTTATCGATCGAGCTTTTGAACAGCGAGATCAGACTGCCTTTATGGTCCGCAGTACTATCCGTCGTCACATTTTCAAGATAGGCCTTTAGCTGGGCAATTCTGCCTTCCTTGGTCCAGTCAAAAACATCGTCACCGATCCTGAGCCTGAAGCCCGAACTGATCTTGTCATCCTTTTCCCAGACAAGCTCATGGTCCCTCATGTATTTTTTATTGATGAACTGTTCAAAGCGGACAAACTGATTGGGATTCGGACGGGTCTTGGAGTACAGATATGCCTGGGGTTTTTGGTTGCTTAAATCAGGCATTTTCATTACTCCTTTCAGCATCATCAAGGAATGCGTCGAAAATACTGTTGTCGTTTTCGCCGAGGAACATCTTGTCGGCTGCTTCTCCTAAGATCTTTGAAATTTCTTTCTTGGCCTCATATTCCTCGATCGCACGCTGACGGGATGCCACCTGTCTTGCTTCTTCTATTATTTCGGCAGCCTCTTTTTCGGCATCGCGAAGCCTGAGCTCCTTTGCGTTTTCAGCCTCAAGTGCGGCCTTTTTCCTGTTTTCGTTTATCTCATCCTGCACACCGGCAAGCTTCGTCTCATATTCAGCCTTGAGACCGTTAGCTTCCGTAAGCTTTTCATTTGCCTGCCTGTCCATATCGGCGTAGTACTCGGCTCTCTTGTCCATGAATTTTCTCACCGGAGAATAGAGCAGGAAATACATTCCGCCGAAAAGAAGCAGAACATTGAAAGCATGCAGCAGGACCTGTAATAAATCTATACCTAAGGGCATTTATTGAATCCTCCTTACGGCAAATTACATTACAAACACTATTAGTATCGCTACGATCAGTGCGTAAATAACGACCGTCTCTATGAATACCAGGCCAAGCATGAGCGTCGACCTTATGCTTCCTTCAGCCTCGGGCTGACGTGCGATGCTTTCGTTTGATTTGCTTATTGCGATGGCCATTGAGAATGCGCCGGCTACTGCTGCAAGTCCTATTGCTACTGCTGCCGCAACTGCTTTTCCTTTTGTTGCGCTGTCGTCTTTTTCTTCCTCTGCCTCTTCAGTGGCACTCTCGGTAGCCTCCGCTGCCTTAGCCTTAAACTGTGCTGTAAAGAATACTGCCATTAAGATCAAAAGTGCTGCGGCAAAAATCCTTGCCATTTTCCTTGAGTGAATCATTTTTAGTTACCTCCAACAATCTGCGGGGCATCCGCCTTCGCTTTTTTATTTTTTTTCTTCTTTTTATCTTTTTTCTTATGGCTTACCTCGGTAACCTCACCATAATAAACCGAAGTGAGCATCGTAAGGACATAAGCCTGTATCACCGCATGTATCACGGTAAAGAGCACTCCGACAACTACAGGAAGCACAAAGCTGAGCTTAATGTAGTAATAAACAAGTTCCGTCGTCAGCATTCCCGAAAGCAATGCTCCGAAAAGTCGGAAGGTCATTGAGATTGGAAGCGAAAACTCCTTAAGGCTCATGAAAAAGCCTTTCACCTTGTTTGCCACGATTCCGCCCGTCAGTATGAACAGGTAGGAGAAACAGCCCATGGCCATGGCTCCGTTTATGTTTGCGAGCGGTGCCGGCAGCGAGATCGAATGACCCTTTGTGGTCACTGCCTGCATTCCGAAAAGCTCGAACATCGTTCCCACGAAAATATAGGTTCCGGCAGTAAATATATAGCCGCCGAGTGCCCGGTTACGATGTGCTGAATTTTTCTTTGCCAGACCGTCAAACAGTCCCACCCACGCTTCTATCAGAAGCTGGAATTTTCCCGGAACATAGGTAAATCTCGGAATGGCAAAAATCCGGATAAGCAACGCGATAAAAAGCAGTATTCCCGTCACGATAAAACCGGAGATCAACGAAGGATCGACATCTGCAAGCCCGAAGAGGCTTACTTTGTTGCTGTCATGCAAAACAGCATCCTTCATCGTTTCCTTTATCGTCTCATTGTGTGAGGAATCGGATATCGTAAGTACGATACCGACGCACACAAGGAGCATGAACACCACAATGATCAGAAGACTTATCCTTTGCTTCTTCTTTTCCATTATGTATTCCTTCTTTATTTTTTAATCGTCTTCAGGCTTTATAAATTCAAAAAAGCTCATAACAGCCACGATGATCTGAAGCACTACAAGCACTACAGCCATCCTGTTGTTTATATTATTGTTTATTTTCTTTCGCATGTTTCTTTTCCTCCAATACTTCCTGCTGGAGTTCCTTTTCGAGCTGTTCCTCAACCTTCTCTTCCTCATCAAAGATACCGGTCTTTATTATTTCAAGGAAAGCATCGACAACCTCAGGATTGTAATGCGTACCTTTGCAGCGCTCAAGCTCGGCAACAACATCGGCAAGAGGCATTTTCTTCTTGTATACTCTCGCAGTAAACATTGCATCAAAGGAATCCGCAACTGCGATTATCTGGGCAACCATAGGTATTTCAACATCTCCGTGAAGTCCGTTGGGATAACCTTTACCGTTGAAACGCTCATGGTGGTAGCCCGCACCAAGTGCAAGGTCGGGCATTATCTTGATTTCCTTAAGGATTTCATAGCCGTTCCATGCATGTGTCTTCATGATCACAAATTCATTGTCATCAAGCCTTCCGGGCTTGTTAAGTACGTTGTCCGGAATACTGATCTTACCGATATCGTGGAGAAGGGCGATATTGTAGAAATCCTCCACCTGATCCTTGGTGAACTTGCCCATTCTTTCCGCTATCATCTTGGTATAGGCCGCAACTCTGAAGGAATGACCTCGTGTGTACTTATCCTTCATATCGATACATTTCGCAAATGCGGTGATGACCTGGTTCGTCAGTTCCTTCTCTTCTTTTGCCTTTTTCTCAAGTTCCCTGGTCTTCTTCCTGAAGTAAAGGATGATAAGACCTGCGATTATGGCAATTACAAGAAAAGCAACAAGGATTTTGAACCAGAGGTATTCATAGAACGCCTTTTTCTTTACTATATTAATTGTTATCGTATATTCTTTTTCACCTGTAAGTCCGTCCAGAACCGAGAAAGTAAAATCATAGCTTCCGCCGTCCAGGTTCGTGTAGCTGATCTTTTCAAGCTCGGTCATGTTGCTGATGACCTCGTCATTATCGAAGCCATCCAGCTTATAGCTTATCTTCGGGTTTCTCATTGAAAAGCTGAGGACATAGGCATTGATGATAACTCTCTTTGCATCGGCAGGAATCGTGATCGTCTCGCCGTTATTCACATAATAATCTTTTCCGTCGACCGTTATCGAAGGAACCGCTGCCTTTACCTCGGCCTCCTTTTCAAAGGCCTGGTTGATATTGATCGAGCATATTCCGGTCGATCCCGAAACAAAGACCATACCGTCCTCACGCAGATAACTTCTCGAGTTTGCAGTCGAAACACAGGGAAGTCCGTTGTTCTTGTCATAGTGGACGTAACGCATGTTTTCCTTATTTGCGAGCATGTCCTCGGACTCGATAACATATACACCGTTACTTGAGAACACCCATACGTTCTTCATGCTGTCCGTGAAGATATCAAAATTGTTGGAGTAAGGGAAATTGCTTACGGTTGTAATCTTTTCATCCTTTATATAGGCAATGGAGTTACTCGAGATTATCCAGTAAACACCGAGCTTCTCATCATATTTCACGCGCATGATGATCTCGGAGGGAAGTCCCTCGTCCTTACCGATATGGGTAACATTACCGTTTCTTTCAAGTATATACATACCATCACCGTCGCTTCCGAGATATACTCTCTCGTCGGGCATTTCGCAGATGGTAAGGATTTCGATATTGTTGAGACCGTTTGAATTATCAAAGGTCTTCTCTATCTTTCCGTCATTCAAAAGATGCAGTCCGCCGCTGACAGAAACCGCAAGCAGGCCGCTATTAAGTTCAACACAGGTTCTTACCCTGTTTGAATTGAGTCCTGTATTGTCGCTGTTATAGGAAACTATCGAACCGTCGCTCTTAAGGCAGACAAGCGCTTTCTCACTGAAGGTACAGAACCAGACATTGCCCTTGCTGTCCTTCTTTATCGAACGTATCCTGCAGCCTTCAAGGTATTTTGTAAGTTCGTTTTCGGTCTTCTTGTAGTTCTTGTCAAGTATGATAAGTCCTGTATCGGTTCCGATGTAAAGCATATCGTCCTTCATGCAGGTGGAGTTTACGACAACCTGCTCAAGTCCTGCCTTTCCGGAAATATCCGAGAACTTGTTTGCAACTATCTTCATGAGACCCTGACGGGTGGAGGTAAACCAGAGATTGCCTTCGTAATCTTCGATAACATGGTGTACCGAGTTTGTCATCGGAACATCCTCAAGAAGCTTCAGCTCATTGGAGGAATTGATATAGCCTATTCCGTTGTCGGTACACAGCCAGAGATTACCGGATGCATAGTTTATTGAATTCACGGCATTAAGGGGAGAAATGTCTCTGGTTTCTATCACTTTGAAACCGTCCTTCATCGATGCATAGATAAGCTTGGAATCGCTGGTACCTATATATACATGATATTCGTTTTTGGGGTCGGGGAAAATACAGTTCAGGTCTATGTCATAGTCCCCTGCCGAGTAGAACGCGCTCACTCTCGGAATATCATCCACACATTCGATGCAGAAAAATTTTCCCGTCATCGTGCAGCCGTAGATCTTGTCACCCGCACGGCGCAGCTCCATTACATATTCATTTTTGATCTGAGGATTGTCGAGTATCTTGAAATCATTGTCCGAATTGACATAGGCGATACCCTCGGTTGTCGCAATATAGACATTTCCCTTGTCATCCTCGGAGAAATCCCTTATTGCATCGGAATGCATACCGTTTTCTTTTGAAAAGAAGGTAAACTCGCCGTTTTTAAAGATTGCGGCACCATTATCGTTTGTACCGACCCAGAGTCTTTCTTTGGAATCCATGAACACTGATACGATACTGGAAACCCTTCTGTCAGTTCCGATCTTCACGAATTCCCTGCCGTCATAACGATAAAGGCCTGAGTAACTTCCTACCCATATAAAGCCGTCGGGCGCCTGGATAACAGTTGTTGCTTCCGAAGTCACCATGCCCTTTGAGTTATCATAAAGCACGGCAGTAATACCGGCCTCCGGATCTTCAAAATCAATAACATCGGGTTCATCATCAGCAATACCCGTACCGATAATTATTGTCAGACAGAGTAAAAAAGCAAGTAATCTTTTCTTTAAATTTTTCATCGATACCTCCTTGTCATCCCATTCCGAAAACATTTATCAGCAGAATCCATGCCAGTCCGTAGTAGGTCACAACGGCAACCAGGTCGTTCACCGTGGTGATCAGCGGTCCGGACGCAACCGCCGGGTCTATTTTTATCTTGTGGAAAAACATCGGAACGAGCGTTCCCACAAGACTTGAAATCATCATTGCAACCAATAGCGCAAAGCCTACGCAGCCTGAGATCAGGAAAGCATCCCGGTAAGGCAGGTGCCTTGCGAATTTTATATAGAGTCCGATAAGTACAAAGGCCACGCTTCCGAGGAAAAGACCGTTTACTATTCCGACCTTTGCCTCCTTGAATGCAAGGAACACCTTATCCTTCGTCTTTAAGTTCTCATCCATCAGGACCCTTATCGTCACAGCAAGCGACTGGGTCCCAACATTACCTGCCATGTCGAGTATCAGCGACTGGAAGCATATTACTATCGGCAGCACCGCCACAACCTTTTCAAAGCCTCCGACAACGGTCGATACCATTATTCCCAGGAAAAGAAGGCCGATAAGCCAGGGCAGACGTTTTTTCATGCTGTCTATCGTCTTTTCCCTCAGATCCTCCTCTGCGGTAAGACCTGCCAGCTTTGCATAATCATCACCCATCTCGTCATCAACAACCTCGATGATGTCCTGGGCAGTGATAATGCCGATTATCTCATTCTTCGAATTAAGTACGGGCAGCGAATCCTCGGCGTAGTCCTTGATACGCTCGATGTTCTCGGTCACCTTTTCATGGTCGTAAAGGAAAGGATACGAGGTCGAGATCAGTGATTCCAGCTCCACATAATTCCTTGCGATGATAAGATCCTTGAGCTCGATGGCTCCGTAGAACTTGCCGTCCTTATCCACCGTATAGATAGTCGAGATATTGTCATTCTCTCCGGCCTGCTTCACAAGCTCCTGCATCGCCTGTTTTATCGTCAGATCATTGTGTATGCAAATGTAGTTTGTCGTTATCTTGCTTCCGATTTCGTCGTCATCATAGGACTGGATCAGGTTGATATCTGCATTTGTTTCTTCATCGAGGAGGTTCTTGACCTGCTCCTGAATGGACTCATCCATCTCCTCGAGAATATCTACAGCATCATCCGAGTCCATCTCGCCGATGATCTTTGCGACATTCTTTATGTCAAGTTCCTGGATATAGTCCTCTACATCCTCAATGTATGTGAAAATCTCGGATACCCTTTCGGCACCAAGGATTTTATACAGTCTCTGTCTTTCTTCCTTGGTCAGCTGTTCAAACGCACCCGCGATATCGTTCTCATGGTAATCTTCAAGCTTTGCGATCAGCTCTTCATCCGGCAGTCCGCTTCTTATCAGTTCGACCAGTTCTTCGACAAAAATATTGTTGGAACTTACTTCATTTTCCATCATCTTCTCCTCTCTCGCCCGGGATCAGATTTCAAGCTTTTCCATCTCCCGAACGGCGGTTTTTTTATAAAAAATGACGGCATATGCCGATAAGGCTATCATTATCAGCATATAACAAACCCTGATGCCCGTGATTGTCATCGGCTTTATATTGTAAAGCACAACGGCAAGCCCGGAAAAAAGGATGATAAGAAGGATGGCCTCCGCCATGTTCAGAAAGACATTCAGGTTTGCACGCAGTGCATTTACCTCGTCTTCCCATACAAGCTTCGGATGCCTTGCATCTCCTCTGATGCCCAGAAAGGTGATGAAGATGATCATCAATATTCCGAGGACCAGATAATACAACATATCCTTTACATCAAGGCTGAATGACCTTCCCATTATTATAACATCAAAAGCATAGCTAAGTCCACAAAAAATTACAGAAACTACAGCTTTTACGCGAAGTTGTGCCTCCATCGGCACGGGTATATATTTCATGAAGCCCGCATGGGCTCCTTCCCTCGTTATCGCAGAGGATCCGAGGGCCGAACCGGCTGCCGTAATAGCCGCAAGCCCGAGCATAATAAGTATCACTGTCAGATGGGCCATATAATAGCCCTTACGGTAAAAATATGTAAAACGGACGATTGTGTTGTTGTCTTTAAGCATCAGCATGACAATAAAGGCCAGCACGGGCCAGAATATGTTTATGACCAGGCAGTTCGAAACAAAGCCCGAGGTCCTTGTAAGTATCCTCAGTTCTTTTCTGAAGAGGGAAACAGACGGGCTCATCTTCTTTTCGGGAGCCTGGGCCTTGTTTTCACGCATTTTCGCTCCTGTCGAACGGTAATTGTTCAGACCCTTTTCATAAAGCGCGCCTGCCATCACGATAAAAAGCGCGGCAAGAGCAAGTATAAGAACCGTACCGTAAAGAATTCCGGAAAGGCCCTTTGCCTTTACCAGTAAAGAGCACGGCAGGAAAACATATTCCATTATCCTCACAAAACGGTTTTCATCATTTATCAGGGTATCGATAAAGCTTTCGATTGACAGGCCTCTGAGACCGCCGAATGAATAGACAGCAAAAACAGCAAGAATGACAGAAATCGCCGTCGTAAAGACGCGCATTGCGTTCCTGCTTCTGACAAGCGACAAAAAGCGCATCATGAGCATGCTGATTATCCCGCAGTAAACAAGGGGCACAACGGGCATAAGAACAAGAGATATCAGGATTTTCACGATTTCGGTAAAGGAAATATCGATGGCAAATATATAACCGATAAAGGCCGAAAGGATCACAAGAAGCTCCATTCCGGTCTCGGCAATGTAGGTATTAATGAACTTGGCCGCAATGAGCGAGCGCGTTTTTACCGGAAGCGGCAAAAGGAAATCCAGATCCGACGAGAAATAAAACTCATTCATCACGACAGAAAAAGCAAAAACAAAAGCAAAGGCAGAAAGAAAGAGGATAACAAAAAGTATACCCTCGGTCTGTCCGCCCCTTTCAATAAAAGCCAGTGTCATTGCATAGGTAAGAAAGCCTGCGGCTGCGCAGACCGGTATTATTACAAAAAGCATAATAATGATCCCGATGACCCAAAAGCTTTTTCTGTCCTCTTTTTTTATTTCAAAGCTCTGACCTTTTCTCAGAAGGGTCAGAAGCAACCGTGTTTCACGCATTTTTCGTACCGTTCATTTCAAGGAATATTTCTTCAAGAGTTCTGGTCGGATACAATGCCTTCAGTTCCTCAAGGCTTCCGCTAAAGACCAGTTTTCCTTTTCTGATAAACAATATCATATCGCAGAGCTCCTCTGCCACCTCAAGCACATGGGTGGAAAAAAATACCGAATTGCCTGCTGCGGCATGTTCCTTCATCATCTGCTTCAGCTCGTAGGCCGAAGCCGGATCGAGCCCGGTCATCGGTTCATCCAGTATCCAGACGGGCGGCTCATGTATAAGTGCTGAAACTATCATCAGCTTCTGCCTCATACCATGTGAATAATCACTCATTCTCGTGCCTAAAGCGTCCTTTATTCCGAAGCGCACCGAAAGGCTGTCGATGCGGGCTTTTCTCTGCTCCTTTCCCACTCCGTAGATGTCAGCCATCAGCGACAAAAATTCAATACCGCGCAGCTTAAGGAACATATCAGGGTTATCAGGCACATAAGCTATGCTTTTCTTTGCCGCGATCGGGTCCATTGCCATGTCAAAGCCGTTTATCAGGACACTTCCTGAGCTTGGTGACAAAACGCCCGTCATCATCTTGATCGTAGTGGTCTTTCCGGCTCCGTTTTCGCCGACAAAACCCGCAATTTTTCCCGATTCAAGTGTGAAGCTCACATTATCAACCGCCGTAAAATCACTGCCGAATTTTTTTGTAAGATTATTTACCGAAAGCATTTTCACCTCAATAAAGCTTCTTTTATCCTATGGTACAGAGTTTTCCCCTGAGCACATAGCCTACCTTCTCATAACAGGCGTTGGATGCTTAAGGTCTCTTTCGTCTGTGTAGTTGTCCATTTGCGTTCCTCACTCAAATGTAATAACCTGTCTGTCCACATCCACTGTTGCATTTACTCCAAATGGAATGATGCATCTCGGAGTTGCATGCCCGATGTTTATATTGCAGAGAATTGGAATATCCGGAGAATCAATTATCCTGACTAACAGTTTTTTTAATATCAATCAAATTTTTATCTTCTTAACATATACCCTTGATAGTTCTCCGTTCATGTCCTTCATTTCTGCTTTGAACTCGCAACCATATTTTTCATAGAGTCCGATGTGGTTTGTAGATATAAAGACTTCTGATATGCCTTCCTCTCTTGCAAGTCTTTCAATTTCTTCCATAAGAAGTCCAACATAATGATGACCCCTGTGCTCCGGAAATGTATAGACAAATCCCATCCAGGGAGTAAGGTCTGTCGGCTGGATATCATCCTTCTCCGCATAGGTACAGAATGAGATCAGTTCATCGCCATCAGTTAAAAGCAGCACTTTTGATTTTTCACCTGTAGCATCAAAGAAGGTTCCCTTACTTAGCAGCTCGTATAGAAACGCGGCGGCTCCCCAGTCACCTCTTTTGATTTCGTTTAGCCAGTGTTCTTTTCTATCACTGTCAAAATAATTAAGTACTTTCATAAATCGTATTTCCTATTATTCTCCTGCTAATCAAACAACAGGTCTCGACGTTTACTGTAATATATTCCGATATAACGTGCCATTCGTCCCGTCTACGACAGATTTCAGCTCCAAATCGATTATCTACATCGACATTTGGACAAAGAATTATGCTTTTTCACCAAAAAGATCATTCATCGTAACTTGATTATTGATCAGTCCGCTATACATATTGTTCTTTAGACCATATGTCGTTATCATAACCAATTGAATTGATTTTTTACAATTAGTAGTTCTGACAAAAGAACCGATTTTATTTCGAAGTTTCATATCGTAGTCTTTATCTATTTCAAACTCATCTACCGAAAACTTTATCTCGCAAAT
>JAFRWN010000014.1 GCA_017437965.1 Lachnospiraceae bacterium | reverse complement strand
TCTTTCAATCAACAAAGTTGCAAATGCAACAAAAAGGAGAGTCAGAATGATGGATGAACGGACGAACAATACCGTAAGTATTGTGCTTAAAGGACGAATTGACTCCTACAACGCTGCCCAAGTGGAAAATGATATACAGCAGAGGATCGCCGGAAAGAGCGCGGCACCCGTTATGCTGGACGCCTCGGATTTGCAATATATATCAAGCGCCGGACTTCGTATTCTGCTGCGTCTGAAAAAGACGAATCCGGACCTTACGATTACGGGCGTTTGCGGTGATGTCTATGAAATTTTGGAGATGACCGGTTTTACTGAGATCATAAAGGTTGAGAAAGCATATCGTGTTATTTCAATTGATAGCTGTGAGAAAATCAGTGAGGGGTCTAACGGTACGATATACCGAATTGACCGTGATAATATTGTCAAGGTTTATCGTAATGCCGATGCACTCAAAGATATTCAGCATGAGAGAGAAATGGCGAAGCTTGCGCTTATACTGGGTATACCTACCGCTATTTCTTATGATGTCGTGCGAGTTGGAGACAGCTATGGCTCGGTGTTTGAACTTTTAAACGCCCGCTCCTTTTCGAAAATTCTCGCTAAAGAACCGGAGAAAATAGATTGGTGCGTCAAAGAATATGTAGAAATGCTTAAAAAGATTCATAGCACGCTTGTACCGGCAGGAAAGCTCCCTGATATGAAGGAAACGGCACTCTCATGGGTTGAGTTTATGCAGGACTATCTGCCGAAAGAAGCCTGGGAGAAGCTGTTTTCCCTTGTAAAGGCAGTGCCTCATGACGATCATATGATCCATGGTGATTATCACACGAAGAATCTGGAATTTCAGAACGATGAGGTTCTTTTAATTGACATGGATACACTTTCCGTGGGTCATCCTATTTTTGAATTGGCATCCATGTTTAATTCCTTTGTCGGTTATTATGAACTTAATCAAGAATGGATCAAAGATTTTCAGGGGTTTGACGCCGACACCGGCAAAGCCTTCTGGCACAAGGCGCTGTCATCTTATCTTGGGACAAGCAGTGAAAGGAAGATCAAAGAGGTTGAAGACAAAGCCCGTATTATCGGTTATACCCGCTTGATTCGTCGCTCCATCCGTCGTAGGGGGCTGGAGGCGGATGACACCCGACTTGAAATTGATCACTGGAAAAAAGAGCTTTTGAGCCTGCTTGAGAAAACGGACACGCTGCTTTTCAGCCCTAATGAATTAGAAGTAGAAGCGACAACGGAAAACCTTAATGAAGTGCAGTCTTTTATAGAAGAACATCTCGAAAAAGCCGAATGTCCGATGAGAGCGCAGATGCAGATCAGTCTGGCGGTAGAGGAAATTTTTGTCAATATAGCAAATTACGCTTATGTACCCGATAAGGGCAACGCAATAGTGAGCATAGAAATTTCTGAAAATCCGGTTGTTGTGACAATCGCCTTTATTGATCACGGTATGCCATATGATCCGCTTTCAAAAGAAGACCCGGATGTAACACTGTCCGCTGAAGATCGCCGAATAGGGGGGCTGGGCATTTTCCTGACAAAAAAAACGATGGACGATGTGTCTTATGAATATAAGGATGGTAAGAACATCCTTACGCTGAAAAAGAATCTGTGAGGTTAGTATGACTTTATTTGACAAGGCAATTTATTTCGCTGTAGAAAAGCACAGCGGTATGAAACGAAAGAATGAAAACACACCATACATTCTCCATCCGCTGGAGGTGGCCGCAATAGCCGGCACTATGAACTGTGATGAAGAAATTCTGGCGGCAGCGGTTTTGCATGATACAGTTGAGGACACCAATGCAACGATTGAAGAGATTAAAAGCCTTTTCGGTGATCGTGTTGCTTTGCTGGTAGCATCCGAAACGGAAGACAAGCGCCCGCAAATTCCGCCTGATGAAAGCTGGCGAATCCGCAAGGAGGAGTCTTTAGCGGAACTGAAAAGTGCGTCGGATCCCGGTGTAAAAATCGTCTGGCTTGGCGATAAGCTATCCAATATGCGCTCTTTTTACCGCGCATGGAAAATAAGCGGTGACGCTATCTGGGAGGACTTCAATCAAAAAGATAAGGCAGAACAAGCCTGGTATTACCGCTATGCCTGTGAGCTTCTAAGCGAGCTTAAAGATCATCAGGCTTGGAAGGAACTCTGCTTGCTGGTTGAAACAATATTTTCGGGGGATTCTTCAACATGAAATTCAATACAAGGGATAAAAAACCAAAGCTTAAAAATATCCTTATTGAAACCGTGTTAGCCTATTGATAAGCGGCGTATAATAAAAAAATATTTGGTGACATCAAAATAAAATGGTTTTTCACAGATTTTGCGGGGTATAGGCTCAATACTGCCGTTTTATGTGAAGAAAAAATAAAAAAGACGATTTTTGAGGAGGAATTTATAATGATTGAAAGAAAGATATTACGTTCACAAATGATGCGATGTGCGCTGTGTCATGACGCACCGTGTACGAAAGCTTGCGGAAAACTCAATGTGGCGGATATGCTTCGGAGTATCTGGTTTGATAATGAAAAAACAGCGGCAGTGCAGGCTGTAGGGGATAATCCATGTACAGAATGTTCCGCAGTATGTGAAAAAGCTTGCGTTCATGCCGGCGAAGTACCCATTCGGGCACTTATGACGAGACTTTATGAGGAAGTCAAACCGCAGCTCGATATTGTCGATGTAAAAAATGAGGATCGGCTTAAAACGGAAATGTGCGGGATTCCGCTTGAGAATCCATTCCTCCTGTCATCCTCGGTAGTGGCAAGTACATACGATATGTGCGCCAGAGCCTTTGAGGCCGGTTGGGCAGGTGCGGCATTTAAGACTGTATGTTCATTTGATATTCATGAAGCATCGCCGAGGTTTTCTGCTATTACCGGCGACAACGGCAGTATCATTGGATTTAAGAATATTGAACAGCTATCAGACCACAGCGTGGCGGAGAATATGGAAATCTTCAAGCGTCTGAAGAAAGAATATCCCTCTAAATTT
>JAFRWN010000137.1 GCA_017437965.1 Lachnospiraceae bacterium | reverse complement strand
GTCTTTCCCTGTCCTCATAGTAGATGATCCTGTCGATATTGGTTTCGGAAGCTGCAAAGAAATCCTTGCCCTCTTCTTTTATTTCAAGCTCACCGTAAAGCTTGTGTGTAGAAAATTCAGAATAGTGGGAATTAGTGCAGTCGACATAGTAGATCATGTCATAATGCGACGCAAGGCTCTCGGCAATCTGGGTATAGGTAAGGCTGTTCTTCTGTTTTTCCTTCAAAGCCTTTCTTTCAAGAATTTCAAGGTCGATATTCTCGATGCAGACGATTATGTGCTTCTTGTCCTTGGCCATAATCTCGGAGTGCCTTATATTTTTTACCTGTTCATTTACAACAAGTCGGTATTCGATAGAAAAGGAGCTGCCCTTCTTAAGATTTGAGAGCATAGCATCCTTGTAGTGTATTCTTATTGCCTTTTCCTGATCCTCGGGATGAACATATTTACGTATGCTTCTTCTGCTCTCGGCAAAGAAATCCCTTCCCGTTGCAGGCACATTCAGTTTCTTGTATTCATCAGTCGAAGATATTTCAAAATATGTACCTGTCTCTATATCGATATAGTACAGGGTGTCATACTGCTCGGCAAGACTTGAGGTTATCTGGTTATAGATTTCCTTCTGACGCAGGTTTTCCTCATCTTCTTCTAAGTGTCTGCGCTGCTCATCAATATTGATCACGCCGAACACAAAATAATCCGAGTTTTCATCAAGCCCGCGTATCATGCGAAGGGAATGCCAGGTCGGAACACCGTTTATCATCAGACGGTATTCAACGCTCTGCATGGTTCCTTTTTTCATGGCCGAAAGAAGTCTTTCCTTCTGCAGTTCTTCGGTAAAAATATGACGGTCTTCTTCATAAACAACTTTTTCGCAGTCACGTATCATATTTTTGAAGAAGTCATCCCCGCCCTGCTCGATTTTCAGCGAATTAAACGAGGGATCAACCGAATACCAGCAATACTCGTTTGTTACCGCATTCACATAGTACACGCTGGAATAGTCCACAAGTAAGGAATCAGCTATCTTTTTTATTACATTATCTGTCCCGGACATTTTAAACCTCCTCCATTATTAAATATTTTATCATGTGATTAATTATTTAACAAGTCGTTTTTTTGATGAATATAGACAATATAGACAAAAAACCGCCATAACTGCCTTTATTTGCAGTTTATGGCGGTAATCATTCCATTTTTCAGTATTTCAGAGAGTCACTCCGGTTTTAAAAAGTGCAATATCACGCGAATCGTAGCGTTCGTTTACGGTCTGGCATCCGTTTACTGTGTCAACAACAAGGTCGATCAGTTCGGAAAGCTTTTCATCAAAGCCTGCTCCCTCCGCTATATCCCCCGCATTGAAATCTATCCAGTTTGCCTTCTTTTTTGCAAGCTCCGAATTGGTTGAGATTTTTACCGTCGGAACAAATCCTCCGAAAGGAGTTCCACGTCCTGTCGTAAAAAGTACAAGGTGGCAGCCCGCACATGCAAGATTCGTTACAGCAACCATGTCATTTCCGGGTCCGTTAAGAAGATTAAGCCCATGTTCCTTAAGGCTGTCGCCGTCAAAAAGCACGTCACAGACTTCCCCGTTTCCGGATTTCTGGGTACAGCCGAGGGATTTGTCCTCGAGAGTGGTAATTCCTCCGGCCTTGTTTCCGGGTGAAGGATTCTCATAAACGGGCTGGTCATGCTTCTGATAGTATTCTTTGAAATTATTGATAAGCTTAACCGTTTTGTCAAAGACCTCTTCGTTCCTGGCCCTGTTCATAAGAAGCTGTTCGGCACCGAACATTTCAGGAACCTCGGTAAGAACAGTTGTGCCTCCAACAGAAACAATGTAATCGGAAAATCTTCCGACCAGAGGATTTGCGGTAATTCCCGAAAGCCCGTCGGATCCGCCGCACTTCAGGCCTACCTTAAGGCAGCTTAT
>JAFRWN010000136.1 GCA_017437965.1 Lachnospiraceae bacterium | reverse complement strand
CAGGTCTTGATGTTAAACGTATCATCAACGAGCCTACAGCAGCAGCTCTTTCATATGGCCTTGATAACGAGACAGAGCAGAAGATCATGGTATATGACCTTGGTGGCGGTACCTTCGATGTTTCTATCATTGAGATCGGTGATGGCGTAATCGAAGTTCTTGCAACAAGTGGTGATAATCACCTCGGCGGTGATGATTTTGATGACAAGATCACCAGATATTTCATCGATGAATTCAAGAAGACTGAGGGCGTTGATCTTTCACAGGATAAGATGAGCCTCCAGAGACTTAAGGAAGCAGCTGAAAAGGCAAAGAAGGAGCTCAGCTCACAGACAACAACAAATGTTAACCTGCCTTTCATTACTGCAACCGCAGATGGCCCTAAGCACTTTGATATGAACCTTACAAGAGCTAAGTTTGATGAACTTACAGCTGATCTTGTAGAGAGAACAACAGCTCCTGTTCAGAACGCTCTTCGTGATGCAGGTCTTACAGCAGCAGATCTTTCAAAGGTTCTCCTTGTTGGTGGTTCAACAAGAATTCCTGCAGTTCAGAATAAGGTTAAAATGCTTACAGGACATGAGCCTTCTAAAACTCTTAACCCTGATGAGTGCGTAGCAATCGGAGCATCTATCCAGGGTGGTAAACTTGCTGGTGATGCAGGTGCCGGAGATATCCTTCTTCTCGATGTAACTCCGCTTTCACTTTCAATCGAGACCATGGGCGGAATCGCTACAAGACTTATCGAGAGAAATACGACCATTCCTACAAGAAAGAGCCAGATTTTCTCGACAGCTGCAGATAATCAGGAAGCAGTTGATATTAATGTAGTTCAGGGTGAAAGAGAGTTCGCAAGGGACAACAAGTCACTCGGACAGTTCAGACTTGACGGAATTCCTCCGGCAAGAAGAGGCGTTCCTCAGATCGAGGTTACCTTCGATATCGATGCAAACGGTATCGTAAATGTATCCGCTAAGGATCTCGGAACAGGCAGAGAGCAGCATATCACAATTACTGCAGGCTCAAACCTTTCCGAAGCAGATATCGAGAAGGCTGTTAAAGAGGCTGCTGAGTTCGAGGCTCAGGATAAGAAGAGACGTGAGGCTGTTGATGTACGTAACGATGCTGATGCAATCGTTATCCAGACAGAGAAGGCTCTAGCAGATGTCGGTGATTCCCTTGATCCTACCCTTAAGGGCGGCGTAGAGGCTGATCTCCAGGCTCTCAAGGATCTCGTTAACAAGACCACACCCGAGGCTATGGGTGAGGCTGAGGTTGAAGAGATGAAGGCAGCTAAGGAGAAGCTGATGAATTCCGCACAGGCTCTGTTCCAGAAGATGTATGAGCAGACCCAAGGCCAGGCAGGCGGCGGTCCCGCACCCGATATGGGAGCTTCTGCAGGCGGTCCTAATCCTCAGGGCTATGAGGACGTAGTTGACGGAGAATACAAGGAAGTATAATCCGCGTTTTATTTGAAATTTGAAATTTGCTAAAAGGGGTCAGAGAACTTCTGACTCCTTTAGTGAGTTATTTTTAGAAGTTAATTAGCGAGGATAAAGATGGCTGAAAATAAAAGAGATTACTATGAAGTGCTTGGTGTTTCCAAGACAGCCAGCGATGATGAATTAAAGAAGGCTTACAGAAAGCTTGCAAAAATGTACCACCCCGATATGCATCCGGGTGATGCCGAGGCCGAAGCAAAATTCAAGGAAGCCAGTGAAGCATACTCGGTGCTTAGCGATAAGGAAAAGAGGGCAAAATATGACCAGTTCGGTCATGCTGCCTTTGAACAGGGCGCAGGTGGCGGCGGCTTTGACTTTGGCGGTTTTGATTTCAGCGATATCTTCAGCGATCTTTTCGGAGGCGGATTTGGCGACATGTTCGGAGGCGGAAGCGGAAGAAGCAGAAATTCCGCAGGTCCCAAGATGGGTGCATCCGTACGCACCGCAATACGCATAACCTTTGAAGAGGCTGTTTTCGGCTGTGAAAAAGAACTTGAGTTAAACCTCAAGGAAGACTGTCCGACATGCGGAGGCACAGGTGCAAGGCCCGGTACAAGCGCTGAAACCTGTAAGAAATGTAACGGCCGCGGTTCCGTAATCTATACTCAGCAGTCAATCATCGGTATGGTCCAGAACCAGCGCGTATGTCCCGACTGTAAGGGCTCCGGCAAGACCATAAAGGAAAAATGCAAGGATTGCTACGGTACCGGCTACATTACCAACCGCAAGAAGATCAAGGTAACCGTTCCTCCGGGAATCGATGACGGCCAGAGCATCAGAATCAGAGGAAAGGGTGAGCCGGGCATCAACGGAGGTCCGAGAGGAGATCTGCTTGTTGAGGTCCAGGTAAGCTCGCATCCGATTTTCCAGAGAAGAGGCATGGACATTTTCTCGTCTGCTCCTATGTCATTTACAACAGCTGCGCTCGGCGGTGAGGTAAGAATTTCAACCGTTGACGGAGATGTGTTATATGATGTAAAGCCCGGAACACAGACGGATACTAAAATAAGACTTAAAAACAAAGGTGTTCCTTCAATCCAGAACAAGGATGTCAGAGGAGATCACTATGTAACTTTGGTTGTTCAGGTACCTACCAAGCTTAACGCACAGCAGAGAGACCTGTTAAAGCAGTATGAGAAGACCTTCGGCGGCAAGGCTGACGGAGGCGAAAGCAAAAAGAAAAATAAATTTTTCGGAAATAAGTAAATGAAGTGGAAGAAGATCATAATAAAAACAAAGGCTGAGAATGAGGCACTTGTCTCTGATATGCTTGTGGAGAAAGGCTTTGAGGGTATTGAAATACTTGACAATAAGCAGCTTTCTCCCGAGGATGCAGCCAAAATGTTTATTGATATTCCGCCCGAACTTGACGAAAGTGACGAGACTGCGACTGTCAGCTGTTATTTTGATGTTGACGAAGATTCAGAGGAAAAGCTGGTTCTTGTTCGTGAAGGAATTGATGAACTTTCATATTTCATGGACGTTTCTGATATTGAGATCAGTCTTTCCGAAACCGAGGACAAGGACTGGATGAACAACTGGAAGGAATTCTTCAAGCCTTTCAGGATTGATGATACGATTGTGATCAAGCCCACATGGGAGGAACTTTCGGATTCAAAGCCGGACGATATGGTGATCGAGATTGATCCGGGTTCGGCCTTCGGTACAGGTGCGCATGAGACAACAAAGCTTTGTATACTTGCTTTGAAGAAGTATATGGGTATTTGTGGCGAAGCTGGACTGAATAACGGAAAATTAAGAGTTCTCGATGTCGGTTGCGGTAGCGGAATCCTTTCAATTGCAGCAAAAATACTTGGCGCTGACGGCGTTTTCGGAACCGATATTGATGAAAATGCAGTAGTGGTAAGCTATGAAAATGCCGAGGTCAACAAGCTTGAAACTGTTAAATCGGGTGAATATGAGAGCGGAAAGTTAAGCTTTCTTACAGGAAACCTGATTGATGATGAGGGCCTCAGAAACCGTATCGGACTTCACAGTTTTGGTATCGTAGTTGCAAACATACTTGCTGATATCATTATGCCGCTTTCGGATGTCGTAAGAGATATGATGGCAGATAACGCACTGTTCATAAGCTCCGGTATACTTGCTACCCGTGAAAAAGAAGTTTCCGAAAGACTTGTAGCAAACGGTTTTGAAATAGTTGAAGTACTTCACCTTGGTGACTGGGTGAGTATAGTAGCAAAATAATGAATGAGGGAGAAGATGTCTGTATTCTTTATTCCAACTGACAACATATCAGACAATGAACTTACCATCACCGGCTCTGATGTGAATCACATTAAAAATGTGCTTCGCATGAAGGTCGGTGATGTTTTGTCATGTAATGACAGTAAAGGCATTGTCTACAATTGTAGAATTAAAGAATTTAACGATAGTGAGATATTGCTCGATGTTCTTTCCAAAGAAGAATCCAAGGCAGAACTGTCACTAAAAGTCTCTTTATTCCAGGGTCTTCCCAAGGCTGACAAGATGGAAATGATCATACAGAAAGCAGTTGAGATGGGCGTATATGACATTTACCCTGTAATAAATGAACGCTCGGTGGTTAAACTGGATGCTAGAAAAGCATCACAGAAAACAGAGCGCTGGCAGAAGATTGCCGAGTCAGCAGCAAAGCAGTCGGGCCGAGCGATAATTCCTGTGGTACATGAGCCGGTAGACTATAAAAAGGCTGTTGTGCTTGCAAAAGATGAGGGAAAGGAAATCCTTCTGCCCTATGAGAATGCCGAAGGTATGGCATATTCAAAAAAAGTAATTGAAAATACTGTAAAAAGGGATTCATGTGCCGTTTTTATCGGGCCTGAGGGTGGCTTTTCGGAGGCTGAAGTACAATTTGCAAAAGAAAATGACGCAAAAATCATCAGTCTCGGTCACAGAATCCTTCGTACCGAAACCGCAGGACTCTTTGTTATGTCAGTTCTTTCCTTTGAGTGCGAGTGTATGAATGACTAAGATGAGTGCAGGTGATTATTGACTTTTCTTTAAATTAAATATATAATGGTTTAGATTGCAGGCAATATGAGAGGATAACGATCTTGAACATATATTTAGACAATGCAGCAACAACCAAACTGAGTGAAAAAGCCTTTGACGAAATGAAAAAGGCTTTTTTTGACATGTACGGAAATCCTTCGTCCAGGCATTTTATGGGTGTGGATGCTGAAAAGCTTGTGAATGAAGCCAGAAAAACCATCGCTTCAGAGCTTAAATGCGAAGAAAAGGAGATAGTTTTTACCTCCGGCGGAACTGAGTCCAACAATATGGCGCTCATTGGTACAGCGCTTGCCAACAGAAGACGCGGAAAGCATATAATTACAACAAATTTTGAGCATGCTTCTGTCTATAATCCTTTGCTTTTCCTTGAAAAAGAGGGTTATGAGATTACATTTGCAAAAGCTGACAGTATGGGAAGGGTGGATTCTTCATATCTTGCTTCGCTGGTAAGAGACGACACAATACTTGTAAGTACAATGATGGTAAATAATGAGGTCGGTTCCGTGCTTGATATAGTAGCGCTTGCAAAGGCGGTAAAGGCAAAGAATCCAAAGACTCTTTATCATGTTGATGCGATACAGGGCTTTCCGAAATATAAAATACTTCCGAAAAAAATCGGAGTTGACCTGATGAGTGTAAGTTCACACAAATTCAATGGTCCCAAGGGCTGCGGATTCATATTTATCAAAGATAAAACAAAGATAAGCCCGATAATTTTCGGGGGCGGCCAGCAGAAGGATATGCGTTCCGGAACCGAAAATGTCCCGGGCATAGTCGGAATGACTGCAGCGATAAGTGAGTACTGTAAAAAGCGCGAAGAAAACTGTGAAAAGATGTACGCGCTTAAGGAAAGGCTGGTAAAAGGTCTGCTTGCACTTAACGGCGTTGGAAACATAGACGGCATAAAGATTAATGCAATGTTTGAAGAAACTGACGATCCAAAGACTCTTGATGAAGAAACACTTAAGGCAAGAATAAGAGCAACTGCACCGCACATAGTAAGTGTCGGTTTTCCGAAAGCAAAAAGCGAGGTTTTCCTGCATGTGCTTGAAATGAAGGGCATTTGTGTGTCAAGCGGGTCGGCCTGCTCGTCAAACCATCCTGCAATCAGCGGAAGCCTTAAGGCTATCGGTGTTCCGAATGAATATCTCGACACGACATTAAGATTTTCTCTTTCGCCGGACAATACGGAAGAAGAGATTGATTATGTGATAAAAACAATAAAAGAGGAGCTGCCGACCTATATGCAGTTCTTTAAAAAGTAAATGAAAATAATAATTTTACAAAGGAATTTACGATGTACAAAGCTTTTTTACTTAAATATAACGAGATCGGACTTAAGGGCAAGAACCGTAACTATTTTGAGGGCTGCCTTGTAAACAACGTAAGAAATACTTTAAACAAGCAGGGTGTGGATTTCCATGTTTACCGTGAGCAGGGCAGGGTATTTGTCGAATGTCCCGATGGCTATGATTATGATGATGCCGTAGAGGCACTCGGAACAATTTTCGGTATCCAGGGATATGCTCCGGTTTATGTTGTGGATTCGACCGAATGGGAGGATGTCAAGAAGGGTGCAGTCGACTTCGTTAAAGACTACTTTGACGACCATAATTTCACCTTCAAATGCTTTGCAAAAAGGGGAGATAAGAGTTATTTTAAGACTTCGCCGGAAATCTGTGCAGACATAGGAGAGGTACTTCTTGATGATTTTCCGGGGCTTAGGGTTGATGTACATAATCCCGAGAAAAGCATCACGATCGAGGTAAGAAACAAGACCTATATCTTTACGGACTATATCAAAGGACCGGGTGGTATGCCTGTCGGCTGCAATGGAAAAGCCATGCTTCTTTTGTCCGGCGGAATCGATTCTCCCGTTGCCGGCTACATGATCTCCAAAAGAGGTGTCAGCATTGATGCCACCTATTTCCATGCGCCTCCCTATACCAGCGAACGTGCAAAGCAGAAGGTTGTTGATCTTGCTAAAATCATCAGCCGCTATACCGGTGCCATCAATCTTCATGTCGTTAATTTTACCGACATCCAGATGTATATCTACCAGACCTGCCCGCATGAGGAACTTACGGTCATCATGCGTCGTTATATGATGAGGATTGCCGAGAAAATTGCCGAAAAGGCTAACTGCCTTGCACTTGTTACGGGAGAGAGCATCGGACAGGTCGCAAGCCAGACCATGCAGAGCTTAAACTGCACAAATGCAGTATGTAAAATGCCTGTTTTCAGGCCTCTGATTGCTTTTGATAAGGATGATATTATTGCAATTTCCGAAAAAATCGGAAGCTATGAGACTTCCGTGCTTCCTTTCGAGGACTGCTGTACGATTTTTGTGGCAAAGCATCCGGTTACAAAACCCGAGCTTTCGCAAATTGAGAAATCTGAGAAGCTGCTGGCTGAAAAGATCGATGAAATGGTGCAGACTGCACTTGATACGAGAGAAGTTATTCACGTTAAATAAAATAATTACGAAAAAAGAGTGCCCACAAAAATGGACACTCTTAAAAATTCTTATGGTAGACTTAGCTTACTGCTCAGTGTAAGGCTTAAGGGTCTCAAGAATCTGCTCTACATTCTCGGTTGAGTGAATGTTGAGAGTGATGGGCTTTGAAAGATCAAGACTGAAGATACCCATGATTGACTTAGCGTCGATTACGTATCTGCCGGAGATCAGGTCAAAGTCTGAATCGAATCTTGCAACATCGTTAACGAAGTTCTTAACCTTATCTATTGAGTTAAGCATGATCTGAATTGTTTCCATAAGTAGTTTCCTCCTCAAATAACTTTTCTATGTAATATTTTACTTATATTTTCCTTAAATGTCAATACATCAAAGGAATTTTTTATATTTATTGTCCGAACATAGAAATAACAAGGAAAGGTACAAGAATGTATTTGAAAAACCTTCTTCTGAACAAAAAGGCGGCATTTTTTTCACTTGGCTGCAAGGTCAATGCCTATGAAACCGAGGTGATGCGCCAGTGCTTCATGTCATATGGTGCAGTTCCTGTTGACTTTAAGGAAATTGCCGACATATATGTGGTTAATACCTGCACCGTGACCAACATTGCCGACAGAAAGTCAAGGCAGATGCTTCACCGTGCAAAATCCATGAATCCCGAGGCTGTAATTGTTGCTGTGGGATGTTATGTACAGGAAAGCGCGGAAGAACTGGAAAAAGACGGGGCAGTAAATGTCCTGATCGGAAACAGGCTCAAAAACAAGGTGGCAGATATTGTAAATGAGTATCTTGTTTCCTGCCTTGAAAACCCTGAAAATAAAGAAAAACCTGTAATTGTCATGAACAACGACGAACAGGACTATGAAGAACTCTGCACGATTTCGGACTATAAAAACCTGCGTGTTGATATAAAAATCCAGGATGGCTGCAATCAGTTCTGCTCATATTGTATTATTCCGTATGCCCGTGGACGCATCAGCTCCCGAAAGCCGGAAAGTGTTCTGAATGAGGTAAAAAGCCTTGCTGAAAGAGGGTTTAAAGAGGTTGTTCTTACGGGAATCCATCTTTCAAGCTATGGTCTTGAGGATTATTCGGTGCGTGAGCAGGCAAATCTTAAGACCGATGACGGAAGAATGCCATTACTTGAACTGATTGAGAAAATTTCAGAAATTGAAGGTATAGAAAGAATTCGTACCGGGTCGGTAGAACCAAGAATTATTACTGAAGAGTTTGTTGAGAGACTCTCGAAATGTACCAGGTTCATGCCACATTTCCATCTTTCCCTTCAGAGCGGAAGTGATGGAGTGCTTAAGCGTATGAACCGTAAGTATGACACTGTGATGTATGAAAAAGCCTGTGATATTCTTAGGGAATACTATTATAAACCCTCGATTACCACAGATATCATTGTCGGTTTCCCGGGTGAAACCAAAGAAGAGTTTGAAGAATGCTGTGAATTTGCTGAGAAAATAGGCTTTTCGGCAATCCATATATTTCCATATTCAGTACGAAAAGGTACTAAGGCGGCGGGGATGCCAGATCAGCTTGATAATAATGTCAAGGGAGAGCGGGCAAAAAAGCTTGCCGAGATAGAAGAAAAGCTCAGAATCGACTACGAAAATTCCTTCGTAGATGAGTTCAGAAACGTACTTTGCGAGGAAATAATAGAGTTTGACGGTAAAATTTACATGACAGGGCATACCGAGGAGTATGTAAAAACAATATTTGAAGCAAAAGAAGCCTCCCCCGGAGATATAGTGATGGTCAGAATGAGCGGAAAAAGGCTTAAAAATATGGTGTTTGCAGAAGTTTGAACAGTCTGTGATTAATCAATAAAAAACTTGATATTTTCAGGCTGAAATGGTATCATATATATGTGAAATTTTGTTTTCCCGAAACCAGGGAGAAAGGATGTTATATGCCTACACAATATTTTGAAGTTGAGAAAAGAGAAGAGCATTTCGTAAGGGACGTGCTCTCTACAGTATATGTTGCACTTGTTGAAAAAGGCTATGATCCGGTTAGCCAGATTGTAGGCTACCTGATGAGCGGCGATCCGACCTATATCACCAGCCACATGGGTGCAAGAAACCTTATTGCAAAGGTTGAGCGCGACGAGCTGATCGAGGAGCTTCTTCGCGATTATATCGATAAGAACCTGAAATAGAGGAACTATGTTAAGAATATTAGGACTTGATTATGGTTCTGTGACTGTAGGAGTGGCATTAAGTGATCCGCTTCTTATCACGGCACAGGGCCTTGAAACAATCAGAAGAAAGCATGCAAACAAGCTCAGACAGACTTTTGCAAGGATTGAAGAACTGATCGAGGAAAAGGGTGTAAACCTTATTGTACTCGGCTATCCGATAAAGCTGGACTCCGAAGCCGGAACGAGGGCAAAGGAGACGGAAGAATTTGCCGAAACACTTAAGAGGCGCACAGGCCTTGAGGTAATACTCTGGGATGAAAGACTGACAACGGTAAGTGCACACAGGTATCTTGACGAAGCCGGCCTTGACTACAAGAAGAAGGCAGAAGTGGTTGACACGGTTGCTGCCGGAATAATCCTGCAGTCCTACCTCGATTATCTTGCAAACAATCCTGACAAGAAAGCCGAAATTGAGCAGAAAATACAGTGAAGATTGGAAAAGAATAATGGAAGACAAGGTAAAATTTATAACAGATGACGGTGAAGAGGTAATGTTTGAGGTTATCGAACAGGCCCGTATCGGCGGTTTTGATTATCTTCTTGTGACGGAAGACTATGAGAACAGTGATGAGGCCTATATCCTTAAAAAGCTTACGGACGATAATGACGAGATCGTTTACGTAATGCCTGACGATGATATTGAGCTGGATGCGGTTTCAAACTATTTTTCCTCTTTGCTTGACGATGTCGACATTGAGGTTTAACAAAAAATGAGTAACAAATTCAAGATTATTCCTTTGGGCGGACTTGAACAGATCGGTATGAACATTACCGTTTTTGAGTACGGTGATTCGATAGTTGTTGTGGACTGCGGACTTGCTTTCCCTGACGATGACATGCTGGGTGTAGACCTGGTTGTTCCCGATGTGAGCTACCTGAAGGAAAATATCGCAAAAGTAAAGGGCTTTTTCATTACGCACGGACATGAGGATCATATCGGTGCGCTTCCCTATGTCCTTCCGGACGTAAACGTACCGATCTACGGAACAAAGCTGACGCTGGGAATCATCAGCCATAAGCTTGAAGAACACGGCCTTCTTGAGACGACGGATCTGCGTCTGGTGACTTTTGGCGATGTTGTGGATGCCGGAAGTTTAAGTGTTGAGTTCATTAGGACCAATCACAGTATTTCGGATTCGGCAGCCCTTGCAATCCATTCACCTGCCGGCGTTGTGCTTCATACAGGTGATTTCAAGGTTGATTTCACACCTGTATTCGGTGACGCGATCGATCTTCAGCGTTTTGGTGAGCTTGGACGTGAAGGTCTGCTTGCACTTCTTGCGGACAGTACCAATGCTACAAAACCCGGAATGACAATGTCCGAAAGAACCGTGGGTAAGACCTTTGATACGATTTTTTCGGATAATATAAACTACAGGATAATAGTTGCAACCTTTGCATCGAACGTGGACAGGGTTCAGCAGATAATAAATTCTGCCCATAAATTCGGCAGAAAGGTAGTGATAGAGGGCAGGAGCATGGTCAATTACATAAAGACCGCTGCCGAGCTCGGCTATCTCAACCTCCATGACGGAATTCTTATTGATACCGAGGAAATGGCAAGCTATCCTCCCGAAAAACTTGTGATCATCACAACCGGTTCGCAAGGTGAATCGATGGCTGCACTTTCAAGGATGGCTGCAAGCCTGCATAAGAAGGTTTCAATCGGCCCCGGAGATGTTGTAATCTTCAGCTCAACCCCGATTCCAGGTAACGAAAAGAATGTTTCAAAGGTGATCAATGAACTCTCGATAAAGGGCGCAAAGGTTATTTTCCAGGATACCCATGTTTCAGGCCATGCCTGCCAGGAGGAACTGAAAATAATATATACACTTCTGAAACCGATGTATTCGATTCCTATTCACGGAGAGTATAGGCACAGAAGTGCCCAGAAAGAAATTGCGGTTTCGCTCGGAATGGACAAGGAAAAGGTCATCATGCTGAAATCTGGTGATGTTCTTGAACTTTCCAAGGAAAAAGCAGTTATATCGACTCATGTGGCAGCAAAACAGAGGCTGGTTGACGGTCTTGGAGTCGGAGATATCGGAAATGCAGTACTCCGCGACAGACAGTATCTTTCCGAAAACGGTCTGGTTGTCGTTTCAATGGCAGTATTTGAAGGCAGTGATGTGCTTGCAAACGGTCCGGAGCTTCTGACTAAAGGTTTTGTGTATGTAAAAGAGTCGGAAACCCTGCTTGAGGAAGCCAAATTTGTGGCAAACGAAGCTTTTGAGTACAGCATGGCCCATGGCTATACCGACATGAACCGTGTAAAGAACGAGATCAAGCAGGCTCTTGCGGATTTCTTCTGGAAGAGCATGAAGAGACGTCCTATGATACTTGCTGTGATACTTACGGTCTGACGGAGAAAAGATGGCAAAGGCAAAGAAGGAAAAACAGAGTAAGCTGGCAGTAAATCTTGCTAGCGGCATGTTCAGACTGATGCTTGATGTTACAGTCTATGCAATAGCTGTGATTGCTTTTATTTACGTAACACGTTATGCCTATGATTTCTGCTACCAGATTTTTGGTAATGCATCGGTAAATGATTCGCTTCATGCGAAGTCAATGACTGTAGAGATCGATGCCGACGAAAGCCTGATGGATGTGGCGGAGATGCTTGAGGATAACGAGCTGATACTGAACAAGTATTCCTTCTATGTGAAGCTTAAGCTTGAAAAAGTAACTCTTATCTCAGGAAAATACGACCTGAGCTCCGACATGGATTATGCTGAGATTATAAAAACTATAGGAAGCTGAAATGGATTTGATTGACGGATATATCGGCTCCTTTGAACCGGAGCTGCCGGAAAATTTAAAGAAAATTGAGGAATACGGTATAAAAAACCTTGTGCCCATCATCCGTACGGAGTCAAGGTCAGTGCTCAGGTTCCTCTTGAAAAGCCGAAAACCGGGGCGTATTCTTGAAATAGGTACCGCCATCGGTTTTTCTGCGTGCTATATGGCATATTATTCAGCGTCGGATGTAAGGATCAAAACCATAGAAAAAATGCCTGAAAGGGCAGAAATTGCTGCGGAAAACATTAAAAAAACCGATAACAGCGATAAAATCACTCTGTGTTTTGGCGATGCAGTAGAGATCATGCAGAAAATGTGTGAGGATAATGAAAAGTTTGATTTTATCTTCATGGATGCTGCCAAGGCACAGTACAGTAATTATCTGACCTATATAAAAAAGCTTCTTACTGATGACGGGCTACTTCTTACAGACAATATACTTCAGGAGGGCTCGGTTGCTGCTTCTAAGTTTTCTGTGATAAGAAGGGACCGCACGATACATCAGCGTATGAGGGAATTTCTTGACGAAATGATGAGAAGCGAGGAGTTCAATTCAATGATAGTGCCTGTCGGTGACGGGCTTTTGATAAGCACAAGAAACAGGTGAAAAGATGACAACAAGAAAAAAACCGGAGCTTCTGCTTCCTGCGTCAAGCCTTGAAGTACTTAAGGTTGCGGTTGACTACGGAGCAGATGCGGTATATATTGGCGGGGAGCTTTTCTCACTAAGGGCAAATGCCAGGAACTTTTCCGAAGAGGATATGGAGCAGGGAATTAGCTATGCCCATGAAAACGGCAGAAAAGTCTATGTGACGATGAACATAACCGCCCATAATGAAGATATCGAAGGAATCAAGGACTATATCGGAACACTTAACAGGCTGAAGCCCGATGCCGTTATAATTTCCGACCCTGGTGTGTTCTCGCTTGCGAAGGAATATCTTGATGAAAATATCGATATCCATATTAGCACCCAGGCCAATAATGTAAATTATCTGACCTTTGAATTCTGGAGAAAACAGGGTGCAAAACGTGTGGTTACCGGACGCGAGCTCTCACTAAAGGAAATAAAGGAAATCAGGGCAAACATACCTGACGATCTTGAAATTGAGACCTTTGTGCATGGTGCCATGTGCATTTCATATTCCGGAAGATGCCTTCTTAGCAATTTCATGACCGGACGTGATGCAAACAAGGGCGAATGCACTCATCCGTGCCGCTGGAAATATACTCTGATGGTGGAATCGAGACCGGGAGAGTATTTTCCTGTATATGAAAATGACAGAGGAACCTATATATTCAATTCCAAAGATCTCTGCATGATAGAGTATATTCCTGAGCTTGTAGATGCTGGCATCGACAGTTTCAAGATTGAAGGCAGGATGAAGACGGCGCTTTATGTTGCGGCCGTTGCAAGAACCTACCGCAAGGCTCTTGATGACTATTTTGAAAGCCCGGAGAAATATGAAGAAAATATGGAATGGTACAGGGAGGAAATAGCAAAATGTACCTACCGTAATTTTACTACCGGCTTTTTCTTTGGAAAGCCCGGAACCGATGCGCAGGTTTATGACAACAATGTTTACTGCAGAAATTATGTATATCTCGGAATAGCCGACAAAATCAATCCTGACGGAAGCTTTTTCATGATGCAGAGAAACAAGTACTGTGTGGATGATGAGGTTGAAGTGATGGGGTATGGCGGTGAAAACCATGTTACGAGAGTACTTCACATGTGGAACGAAGAGGGCGAAGAGATTGATTCGTGTCCTCACCCCAAGCAGATAATAAGGGTGATGCTAGCCCGGGTGCCCGAGCGTGGCAATATAATACGTATGAAAGAAGAGTAGTCGGAGGATAGGATGAACAAAAAGACAATCATAATTCTTGTAATTGTACTTGTGTTGGGTGCCGGTGCTTTCGGTGGCTACAAGTATTACAGGTACTACATGAAGAAACATCAGCCGAATAACAATTTGCCGGATCTTGAGGATGAAGTGATTCCGACACCAAAGTCTCCCTCACCGATAGTATACAGGGAGCTTGAGGAACAGCTTGCGAAGGCAAAGGAACCCGAATTTACTGATGTGCAGGCGGAAGCATCTAGTCTTTATCCTACGCTCAGCGGGAAGCATGAGCCGATATGGGATGATTATGAGGCGATTCCTATTGATATAGCTGCAAGCGGTAATGTTCAGATGGAAGCTTCGTATAAGCTTATATGGGCTAAGAAGTATCTCTATGTACAGGTAACCGTAAAGGATTCAACTCCTGATGTGACAGGCGAAAAGTACAGTGTCCAGGATTCTGTCGAGTTCTTTGTAAATGAAGACGGAAAGAAAAATTCGACTCTCCGTGTCGGCGATGCACATTATGTTGTAAACCGTGATAATTTAAAGGCTCTCGGATTTGGTGCTGATGAGAGTTTTGAATCAGTGACCTATGAACTTGACCCTGTGACCGATGAAAACGGAAATACAGTAAAGCCTGGTTATGTTGTAGAGGTTATCATTCCTTTGATGACGATAAAGGCTTCAAAGAACAATTCGATAGGATTTGATATACAGGTAAACAACGCAGTGGACGGAAAGCTGGTAAGTATTTATAAATGGGCAAGCAATTACCTGTATACCTTCCAGAATTTTGCGGCAGTCGGCACACTGACATTCAAGTAAGGAGGAACCGGAATGAAAAAGAAAACCAACATTTTACTTGCACTTTTCCTTACGGTTCTGACTGTGAGCATTTGTTTTCTGAGCCTAAAGACTGCATTTGCGGATATTGAAGATCCGGATAATCCGCCGGGAAATGAAACTCCGACTCCTGCAGCTGATACCGATACACCGACCCCGATGCCTGTTGAGGATACACCGACTCCTATACCGGATACTCCTACGCCTACACCGATAGCAGATACGCCTACTCCGGTTGAGGACACACCTACACCGGTAGCGGATACACCGACTCCTGTTCAGGCGGCAACAAATACTCCGGTTCCGGCTGTCAACACGCCGATACCTACAAAAGTGCCGGTGGCTACAAAGGCTCCCAAAACTACAAATACTCCGATGCCCACCAAGTATCCATATATTACGGTTGTGCCTCCGGAAGATGATGCTACATATCCTGCACCGAAGGCTAAATCCACAAAGGTTGCCGAAGTAAAATCACACTCTGTAATCAAGGTTGACGGAATAATTGAAGATCTCTGGGAAAAGATTGAGGCAGTTCCGATCAAAAATATCGGTTGGGGCCAGAATGGCGCAACCGGAACCTTCAAGGTTTACTGGGACAAGTCTCAGCTTTATATTCTTGTTGAAGTAAGTGATTCGACACCGGATACAAAGGCAGAAAAATTCAGCCGTAAGGATTGTATTGAGATCTTTATCAACGAAAAAGGCGACAAGCATCAGGAATATGCAGAAGGTGACTGCCATTTCAAGATCAGCCGTGCCGGAGAAGTGGAATACGGAAATAATGCCAATGAGAATACCATGGATTTCAAGATCATTGATGACGAGAATGGCTACAAGATAGAGATCGGAATTCCTTTTACCTTGATAAAACCAGTTTTCGAATCCGCAATAGGATTTGATGTCAGGGTAAATGATTCAAAGAACGATCAGTACAGGGATTTCATGACCCAGTGGAGTGATACCTCAATGTATACTTACAGGGATCTTTCAAAGGTCGGAACCCTGGTGCTTAAATAAACAAAAAAGTGCAGCTCCGTAAAGAGCTGCACATTCTGCAGGCAGTGGGACTTGAACCCACACGAAGTTGCCCCCGGCAGATTTTGAGTCTGCTGCGTCTGCCATTCCGCCATGCCTGCAACGGATAATATTTTATCATACTTTCAGCTTTATTGCAAGAATAAGTTTTCCTATTTCGGAGGCTATGCCGGTAATGAATATTATTTGCAGCGAAAACCAGAAAAAAATCGATTCATACATTAACGGCAGCCTTGGCGGAGACGAGCTTAAAAAGTTTGTCAATCATGTCAAGGGATGCAATGAATGCATGGAAGAACTTAAGATAAATTACTCGCTTCTTAAGGCTCTTGATCAGCTTGAAAAAGGAGATGAGCTTTCCGAAGATTTTGATGCCGAACTTGAAAAGGGAATAGACGAGTATCTCGGTAAGCAGAGACGAGGTTTCATCTTAAAAGTGATTTCCTATGTTTCGGCTTTCATTATTTCATTGGCTTTCGGAATAGTTTTTTCGATTTTCTTTTTCAGACATGAAGGAATTGATTTCCTTGAAAAAGGAAAGGAAGAGACTTTTATGATCGATTTTGACGGCGTTCCGGACTTTATGAACGATGTCAAGAAAATGAACAATGATTATAACGACAACCTGATAGAATATATTCATAGTCTGAAGCTCGAAGACGAAAGGCAGGAAAGTGCTGATGAATGATTATTTACTGATAATTGACGGTTCAAGCCTTTTATCAACGCAGTTCTATGGAAATCTGCCGAGAGAAGTCCTGATGGCTAAGACTGTTGAGGAAAAGGAAAAATATTATCATAAAATAATGAAAACGTCGAAGGGTGTATATACAAATGCTGTGTATGGATTCCTTCGTACGCTTTTTTCCATACTTGACAGGCAGAAACCCACGTATCTTGCAGTGACCTGGGATCTTACCAGAAATACTTTCCGCCGTGAGCTCTATGAGGATTATAAGGCAAACAGAAGCGAGACTATTGTTCCTTTAAAAGAACAGTTTATTCTGATGCAGGATATCCTTGCAAAGCTTGGCGTTGTTCAGTTCATGGACGAAAGATATGAGGCTGATGATTTTTCAGGATCCCTTGCAAATAAGTTTTCTACAGAAGTAGAAGTAAATATTATGACCAAGGATCATGATTACCTGCAGCTTGTTGATGACCATGTGAGGCTCTGGCTGATCGTAAGCGACCAGAAGAAAGCCGATGAGTATTTCAAGAAATATAATCTTAATAAAGCTGAAATTGTAGTGCCTGAAAAGACCGAGTGGCTTGACGCAGCACTTGTTAAAAAAGAGTTTGGTGTTGAACCTGCAAGTATTCCTTCACTTAAAGGTCTGATGGGAGATACTGCCGATAACATTAAAGGCGTGCCCGGAATAGGTGATAAGGCTGCAACGCCTCTGATCGCTCATTATAAGACTGTTGACAAACTCTATGAAGAAATACATAATTCTTCGGATACCAAAGAGCTTGCGCTTAAGTGGAAAAATGAACTTGGTATTGTAAGAAATCCGATATCATATCTGACAAAAGAATCAGAGGATGAACTGGTAGGTGAAAAGGCAGCCAGACTGTCTGAAAAACTTGCCACAATAATTAAGGATCTGCCGATAGATAAGGAACTAAAGGATCTTAAGACCGATTATGATTATGCATCGGCTGTTAAAATCCTTGAAGAACTTGAAATCAGCTCACTTCAGATTCCTTCCTGCATAAGCGGTGAAGTAAAGGAAGAAAGCTTTTATAGGTATTTCAATGAAGGTCTGACGGAAATGTCAGATGTTTCGGAAGTACTGATTTTCTCTGAAAAAGCAGAAAAACTTGCCAAAGATAAGGAAATAGGTGTTTCGGTAATTCTTGACGGGAATGATGCTATTACTGAGCTTGCACTTTGCATTGAAGGAAAAACTTATTCTTTTAAGGCGCAGTTTTTTGTGACAACGGATATACTTGAAGGAATACTTAAGGCTGCATGTAAAAGCGCAAAGTCTGTTGCGTCCGATAATTTAAAGAACATACTAAAAGCGGGTGCTTCATCAGGTGATGATTATTTTGACTTTTCAATTGCTCATTACCTGCTTGATCCGAACAGTACTAAACATGATGCCGAAACCCTAGCATCATTCCTAGGTGAATATCCTTCGCCTGTAAGTGATAAAACAGCCTTTGCCGCCTATGTTTCGCTGATCAAAAAAGAAGAAGTGCTGAATAAACTGAAAGAAAACGGGCTTGAAAAACTCTATAACGAGGTCGAGAAGCCTCTGATACCTATACTCTATGAGATGGAAGAAGAGGGTATCATCTGTCGTCCCGAAGTCCTTGACGAGCAGGGAGCAGAGCTTGACAAAGCGATGAAAGCCCTTGAAGAAGAGATATATGCTCTTGCTTCCGAGAGATTCAATATCCTTTCGCCGAAACAGCTTGGCGTTATACTTTTTGAGAAGCTTGGCCTCAGCGGCGCGAAAAAGACAAAAACAGGTTATTCGACCGGCGCAGAGGTTCTTGAAAAGCTGACAGACGAGCATCCGATAGTCGGAAAAATACTTGAATACCGCACGGTTTCCAAGCTCAAATCGACCTATATTGAGGGACTGAAGGAATGCATTAAGCCTGACGGAAGGATACATTGTACCTTCAATCAGACTGTAACGGCAACAGGACGTCTTTCATGTACCGATCCTAACCTTCAGAACATTCCTGTAAGGGAAGAACTCGGAAGAAGGATAAGAAAAGCATTTGTGCCGAAGAAAGGCTGTATTTTTGTGGATGCCGATTATTCCCAGATTGAGCTCAGGATAATGGCTCATATGGCAGGTGACGAAAAACTGCTTGACGATTATAAAAATGCAAGGGATATACATCGTGCAACTGCCGCAAATGTTTTCCATGTGCCCTATGATCAGGTAACAAAAAAGCAGAGAAGCGAGGCAAAAGCCGTAAACTTCGGAATTATTTACGGTATTTCATCCTTCGGACTTGGACAGGATCTTGATATCAGCAGGAAGACCGCAGAAGGCTATATTAAATCCTATTTTGAGCAGTATCCTCAGGTCAAGGCCTACATGGACAGGCTTGTAAAGACCGCAAAGGATAAGGGCTATGCAGAAACAATGCTCGGAAGAAAGCGTCCGATACCGGAGCTTGGCTCCTCGAATTTCATGCAGAGAAATTTCGGCGAGAGGGTTGCGATGAATATGCCGATACAGGGTACCGCTGCCGATATAATGAAGCTTGCAATGATAAAGGTATACAATGCCCTTAAAAATAGCGGACTGAAGTCAAAGATGCTTCTTCAGATTCATGATGAAATCCTGATTGAAGCCTATGAAGATGAAAAAGATGCGGTGCAGAAAATCCTCGTCGAAGAAATGAAAGGAGCGGTCAGTCTGGCTGTAGAGCTTGAGGTGGATTCCAATATGGCTGACAACTGGTTTGACCTGAAATAAAATGTCCGAAAAGAATAAAGGTAAAATCATATGTCTTACAGGCGGAGTTGGCTGTGGTAAAAGCAGGATTTCAGAAATTATAAGTAAGGAATTCGGTTTTAAGGTTCTTGATTCCGATAAGTTTACAAAAATTTATGTGATGAATCCCGGACAGGAGGGCTATAAAAAAATAGTTGAATACTTCGGTGACGACATTTTGCTTGCGGACGGAAGTCTTAACCGGAAAAAGCTTGCCCAAATAGTTTTTTCGGATGAAAAAAAACTTAAAAAACTGAATTCATTTACTCATCCCGCAACTATCAAAGCCCTGAAAAAAGAATGCAGAGAGCTTTTTGCAAAGGGTGAGAAGCTTGTATTCATTGAATCCGCTATTCCTTTTGCCGCAGATTATCAGGACTTTTGTGACGAATTCTGGTATGTATATGCAAAACGTTCGGACCGTATAGGGCGACTTATTAAAAACAGAGGCTATTCACATGAAGAGTGCATGGAAATCATGAAAATGCAGCCGTCGGATAAAACTTACAGGGAACACGCTTCGCTGATAATCAATAATGATGACGATGCGGATTATGAAAAACAAAAGAAGAAAATAGGCAGAACCATCAAGGAATGGTTTGCAAGTTAGGAGAATTTGTGATAAAATGAAGTTTGCTTGTATTGCAAGCGGAAGTTCAGGTAACTGCATATATCTCGGCACGGGGCTTACCCATCTTCTGATCGATATGGGTGTCAGCTGCAAGAAGATAGAAAGTGGTCTTATGGGCTTCGGAATCAGTCCGGAAGAGATCAGCGGTATACTGATAACCCATGAGCATATCGATCATGTTCAGGGGATAGGGACTTTTACTAAGAAATATAAAGTGCCGATATATTCCACGATAGAAACCTTTGCGGCAATAAAAAAGACTCCTTCGGGAAAATCAATCCCGCTTGAACTGATGATGAATATCGAAGGCGACGCATCGTTCTCTATTGGAGATATAGGAGTTGATGTGACCGAGATTTCACATGATGCCGCACATCCGGTATGCTACCGTTTTACCGATGGCAACAGGTCCATATCAATGGCAACAGACCTCGGGCTTTATGATGAAAAGATAGTAAAGCATATGACGGGCTCGGATGTTTTATATATAGAGTCCAATTATGATCCGGAAATGCTGATGGTTGGTCCTTATCCGTACTATCTGAAGCAGAGGATAGACGGCTCACGTGGCCATCTTTCAAATGAGGTGTCTGCAGAGCTGGTATCAAAAGTATTGCATGCAGGACTGAAAAAAATAGTGCTTGCGCATCTTTCGAAGGAAAACAATTTTCCGGAGATTGCCTACCAGACCCATAAGAACGCTCTGGACGAAAACTGGAATTTCGGTGCCGTAAAGCCTGAAATTGTAGTTGCCGAAAGAGATGTTCCTTCAGTAAATTTTGAATTTTAAGGAGAATGTAAATGAAAAAAGCAGTAATCACAGTAGTCGGAAAGGACTGCGTCGGAATAATTGCAAAGGTCTGCACCTATCTTGCTGAGACCGGAATCAACATACTCGATATATCACAGACCATAGTCGGAGGATATTTCAACATGATGATGATCACCGACCTTTCGGGCGCAAACAAGGATTTCCTTACAGTACAGGATGATCTTAACGAAGTCGGTAAGGAAATCGGCACAGTCATTCATATCCAGGATGAAGCCATCTTCGATATGATGCACAGAATTTAGAAAATTTGTGGGGTTTACCACATAATTATAGAAAGGAATAGAAAATTATGTCAACAAAAAATCTCTACTCAGTCAACATCATTCCGCAGGGGGACAAGGATGTATCAGCCATTATCGAGATGCTCGAGGAAATGGATGAAATCAGCAAAAGAAGTTATGATAACAAGTTCAAAAGCATTGATGGCGCTATATCCGAGGCAGATGATGTAGCATCACTTCTTGATAAGAACTTTCCGTTTTTTGATAATGCAGTAATGACAACCGAAGTAGCATATATTCTTGCCATCATGTATGACTGCCTGTTTAAAGTATGTGATGTTCTGGAGAAGGACAAGAAGGATGCGCTCATCAAGCAGTATCCTCCGGAGCAGATTCCTTACGGAAGCATCAAGGAGCTTCGTAATACAATAAGCATCCGCCATGCTTCACCCAGTACTTTCATAAAAGAAGATATCATGCAGCTTCTCAATTACATCAAGTATGTAGTAAAGGATTGCAAGAGCAATATTACCTTTGATGACTGCATTACAATAAATACACTTATCGGACTTTCAAAGAGAGATCTTGAAAAGATCACTACTTCAAAGCATGACCGCAAGATGGTGCTTGGTAAGCATTATATTCTTGATATTTCTGATGATAAGGTAGAGGATGACACTCTGGGTCCGGTTGAAGAAGTTAAAGAGGCAGAGACTGAGATAAAGACTGAAGTAAAAGAAGAGCCTAAGCCCGAAGTAAAGGAAGAAACCGCAAAATCCGAGTTTGTATTTGAAAGAAAAGCTCCCGAACCTTTCTTTGCAGAGCCTGTAAAGGAAGCTGAACCGGTAAAAGAAGAGCCTAAGGCAGAAGCACCCAAACCCGAAGTTTCCAAGGCACCCAAGTTTGATTTTGGCAGTCTTTCAAATGATAACAGTTATCTTGAAAAGCTTGCCAATATCATTCCAGAGATTTCAGCCGGAGTTACCGAGCTTGACAAGACCATGGCTACAATTGATGACATCAGGGCAACTCTTAATATCAACATTCCCGACAAGAACATTTCCGATGCTTCAAGGAATATTGTTGATGACATCATGAAGTCAATCAATTCAACCATCAATGAGAGACTTAAGCCTCTCACAGATAAGGCAAATGCCGACTACAGCGAGCTTGAGAAGAAATACAATATGTTCCAGGCAGAGGCTGACAAGCTTAAGAATTATATGGAGACCGCTAAGCAGAAGCTTACGTTCTAAAAGAGGAAATTATGATAAATATTGCTGAAGTTCTTGAAACCAATGAGATGATAGAGAAGGAGAATCTTGATGTCCGTACGATAACCATGGGCATCAGCCTTCTCGACTGCATCGATCAGGATCTTGATACTTTAAACAAAAAAATATATGAAAAGATTACTGCATATGCAGGAAATCTTGTCTCGGTAGGTAAGGAAATCGAGAGGGAACTTGGAATTCCGATTGTAAACAAAAGGATTTCGGTTACTCCGATTGCCCTTATCGGAGGTGCAGCATGCAAGACACCCGATGATTTTGTTACCATTGCAAAGACTCTTGACAAGGCAGCAAAAACAGTTGGAGTAAACTTCCTTGGGGGTTATTCAGCACTGGTAAGTAAAGGCATGACCAATGCTGACAGGCTGCTGATAGAATCGATTCCGAAGGCACTTGCCGAAACGGAATTTGTCTGCAGCTCGGCAAATGTCGGATCCACGAAAACCGGTATCAACATGGATGCCATAAGACTGATCGGTGAGAAAATCGTTGAAACTGCTGAACTTACGAAGGACAATGATTCTATCGGGTGTGCAAAATTTGTTGTATTCTGCAATGCACCCGATGACAATCCTTTCATGGCAGGAGCATTTCACGGAGTAACCGAAGCTGACGCAATAATAAACGTCGGTGTCAGCGGACCGGGCGTTGTGCTTAAAGCACTTGAAAAGGCTAAGGGCAGGGATTTCGAATATCTATGCGAAACAATAAAGAAGACTGCATTCAAGATAACAAGAGTCGGTCAGCTTGTTGCAAAACGTGCATCAAAGATGCTTAATGTTCCTTTCGGTATTGTGGATCTTTCACTTGCACCTACGCCTGCGATTGGCGACAGCGTTGCTGACATTCTTAAAAGCATCGGTCTTGAACATCCTGGCGCACCGGGAACCACAGCAGCACTCGCTCTTCTTAATGACCAGGTAAAGAAAGGCGGCGTAATGGCTTCGTCCTATGTCGGAGGTCTTTCCGGCGCATTTATTCCGGTAAGCGAGGATCAGGGAATGATCGATGCCGTAAAGGCAGGAAGCCTGACACTTGAAAAGCTTGAGGCTATGACCTGTGTATGCTCTGTAGGCCTTGATATGATCGCAATCCCGGGAGATACAAAGGCAACTACGATCAGCGGAATAATTGCCGATGAGATGGCAATCGGTATGGTCAATCAGAAGACCACGGCGGTTCGTCTGATCCCTGTGATCGGAAAAGGTGTAGGAGAGGAAGCAAGCTTCGGCGGACTTCTCGGTTATGCGCCGATCATGCCTGTGAATACCTTCTCCTGTGATGATTTTGTTTCAAGGGCGGGCAGGATTCCGGCGCCGATCCACAGTTTTAAGAATTAACCGTCATAAAACGGAAAGTGAAGTTATGGGTAAAAACAGGGATGATGAGCTCTTTGATGATATTGACAGAGCAATAGGAAAACAATACAGAAAAGACTATAATGAAGAATATGAATTTGTCGATTACGAAGAAGAAATAAAAAGGGAAGAACGGGAAGAAAGACGAAGAAACAAGGCACCGAATAAGAATGACGGACGCAAAAAGAAGAAAAAGAAAAGCGGCTGCCTTACTCGTCTGATAGTTTTTCTCTTTATTATTGCGGGAATCGGAGTATTTATGGTCTACACAAAACCGGGCAATAAGCTGCTTTTAAAGGCAGGCAGCATATATGCCAGACATAAAATGAAAACCGATTCTGATGCCGAGCCTTTTAAGGAGCCCAAGGATATTCCTGCGGGCTGGGTATATGACAAGGATGTGATCAACATACTTCTTGTCGGTATCGAAACCTTTGAAGGCGGAAACAGGACCGATTCCATGATCCTTCTTTCCGAAAATACAAAGACAGGAAAGATCACTCTGGTTTCGTTCCTTCGTGATACTTATGTCGAGATTTCCGGACTTGGCGTCAAACGTAAGCTTAACTATGTTTACGCACATGGCAAGAATATGAGTACCCTCATCAATACGATACAGGATACTTTTAAAATCTACATTAATGCCTATGCATATGTTGATTTTGAACGCTTCGAAAAGATAATCGATACTCTTGGCGGAGTCGATATCGAAATCACCGAAAAGGAAGCCGAGTACCTTAATACTACTAATTATATTTCAAACCCGAAGTACAGGAACCTGAAAGCCGGAGTGAATCATTTTAACGGAAATCAGGCTCTCGGATACTGCAGGGTAAGAAAAATCCCTACTCTTGAGGGTGTAAACAACGATCTTGGAAGAAGCCTCAGGCAGCGCAAGGTACTTTCTGCCGTATTTGAAAAGTACAAGAATCAGAAAATAACCAAGCTGGTTTCGACAACAAACAAAATTCTCGAATCAATGACCACAAACATGACTTCGGGCAATATTTATACACTGCTTGAAGCCTATACTGAGCACAGGACGGACAAAATAGAACAGCTGATGATACCGGATTCGAAGCTTTTTGAACCGGTCACCATAAGCGGAGTCGGTGCAGTGCTTTCTATAGATAAGTATCAGCAGCAAAATATAGACCTGCTGCACCAGACCTTATATGGTAACCCTGCCACAAAGTAGAAAGGGCATTTTAAATGGAAATAAAGCTTTGGAAAGAAGTCCTGATGCCGTATTCACTTGCGGTTGACGAGCTCGTGATAAAATTCAATCATGTCAAGCAGGCCTTTGAAAAACAGGGGCTTTATTCTCCGATTTATGCTGTTTCCGGACGTGTAAAAAGCATTTCCTCAATACTTGAGAAGGTAATGAGGAAGAAGCTTTCCCTAGATAACTTTGAAGACGGAGTTACCGATATTGCAGGAATTAGGATAATATGTCAGTTTCATGATGACTGCTATAAGGTTGCGGAAGTAATAAAGAACCGTACCGATATGACGGTCATAGAGGAAAATGATTATATCACAAACCCGAAGGAAAGCGGATACCGCAGTTACCATCTGCTTGTCAAATATGTGGTCCAGCTTCTTGAAGGACCGCGTGAGATAATTGCGGAGATCCAGATCCGCACGATGGGCATGAACTGCTGGTCGACCATCGAGCATTCGCTTCAGTATAAGTTCAAGGAAAAAATGCCCGATGATATAAAGAAGACACTTCAGGATGCTGCAAACAAGATACTTGTTTCCGAAATTGAAATGTCAAAAGTAAGGGATGAAGTAATGAGTGCGATGTCGACCCGTGAGGAAGAAGACAGCCTGATAAGCGACATCCTGATCACTATCATAAATATTTACCAGAATGCTTCAAGACGCGAGGCTGTCAGGATACAGGATGAATTTCTTGAAATTTATTCAACCGGAAACATGGAAAAGCTGAAGCATTTTGCGGCAGAACTGGATGTTATTGCAGAAGGATATGGACAGCAAAGCATATGAGTATTAACCTTCCCGAAAAATTTATCAAGCGCATGCAGGAAATGCTAGGCCCTGAGGAATTTGAAAAATACCTTGAAAGCCTTGAGGTTCCGGCAAAATCCGGCATACGCCTTAACGGACTGAAACTTAACGGTGAAAGCTTTAAAACAGTTTCACCGTTTTCTTTAAGCGAGGTACCGTGGATAGACAATGCCTATTATTATGCTTCGGATGACCAGCCGACAAAGCATCCCTATTATTATGCCGGTCTTTATTATGTACAGGAGCCTTCAGCAATGACTCCTGCCTTTTTGTTTGATGTAAATCCCGGCGATAAGGTACTTGATCTTTGTGCCGCACCCGGCGGAAAATCAACGGCTCTAGGCGCAAAGCTTAAGGGCAGGGGAGTGCTGGTATCAAATGACGTAAGTAATTCCAGGGCAAAGGCTCTGTTGAAAAATATTGAATTGTTCGGCATTTCAAATGCTGTTGTTGTCAGCGAAACAAGCGACAGGCTGGCTGAACGCTTTGAGGGATATTTTGATAAAATTCTTGTAGATGCGCCTTGCTCAGGGGAAGGAATGTTCAGAAAGCAGAACAAAATCACTGAAAACTGGGAACAGTATGGTACAGGCTACTATGCGAAGCTGCAGCGCCAGATACTTCCTGATGCGGTAAAAATGCTTGCAGATGGTGGGCATTTGCTTTATTCGACCTGTACCTTTTCACCTGAAGAAGATGAGGAAACCGTTGTATGGCTTCTTGAAAAATTTCCGGAGCTTGAGCTTGTAGATTTAATACCTGTTGATAAAAAAGCTCACTATGAAAAGCTTGGCTTTGATCATGGAAGAAATGAATGGCTTGAAAATAAGAGTGATGCTGATCTTTCAAAATGTATCAGACTGTTTCCGCATAAGCTTGACGGTGAGGGTCATTTTATTGCGGAATTTGTGCTGAACAGAACCGGAAATAATGACATTATCGGAAACATGAAATCATCAAAAGTTATGATGAAATCAGCTTCAAAGCAAAAGCTTCCGGATGAGTTGACCGAGTTTTTAGGCCATGTAAAAATGGATATTGACTACGATAATATAACGATAAAGGATGGCTGGGTAACTTTAACTCCTGAGGGAATTCCGAACCTTAAAGGCCTTCGGATACTTCGTGAAGGACTGCTTCTTGGCGAGATAAAGAAAGACCGCTTTGAACCGTCACAGGCACTTGCGATGGCTATTTCCGCTTCAGAATATGACAATGTTTATAATTTGTCGAAAGATAACCCTGACGTTGTGAGGTATCTTAAATGTGAAAGCATAGAATTACCTGACGATGTGAAGGATGGCTATGTGCTTGTATGTGTAAACGGCTACCCGCTTGGCTTCGGTAAAAAGAAAAAAGGCAGCTTCAAAAACAAATATCTGCCAGGCTGGAGGATGATGTGATAAGGCTTGATAAGTATGTTTCAGAAAACCTTCCATGCGCAAGATCCGAAGCCAAAAAGCTGCTTGCTTCCGGTAAGGTTATGGTAGACGGCTCAATTATAAAAAACGGTGAATATAAGCTTGATGAGAACAGTGCAGAGGTTATATGTGGCGGAAAGGTCCTTAAAAGCGTAAAGGGATTGTATTATATGCTTAATAAGCCCGAAGGAGTCGTTAGTGCCGTTACCGATAAGGAGCATAAAACTGTCAACGACCTTTTCCCAAAGGAATTTAATAAAAAGATTTTTCCTGTCGGAAGGCTTGATATTGATACCGAGGGTCTTTTAATAATGACTGATGACGGCGATTTCTGTCACAGGCTTGTAAGCCCGAAAAAACAGGTTTATAAAACCTATGTGGCAAAATGCACTGGTGAGCTTGCGAGGGATGCAGCAGAAATATTTAAAGAAGGCATATCGTTCAAGGACTTTACCACAAAACCTGCTGAGATTGAATTCCTATATGAAAAGGACGGCTTTATTTTTGTAGAGGTGAAAATTTGTGAAGGCAGGTTTCATCAGGTAAAAAGGATGCTGCATCATGTAGGAGCCGATGTTGTTTATCTGAAAAGAACTGCAATCGGAGATATTTTGCTAGATGAAAAGCTTGAGCCGGGACAGTACAGGGCCTTGACTGAAGAAGAACTCGCTATTTTTAAATAAATAACTTTGACAATATTAGATTACGATAGCAGATTATAAGATTAACGGAGAATTATATGGTTTTACCTGCAGATACCGAGGCAGTCATATTTGACCTGGACGGCACGCTGGTTGATTCGATGTGGATATGGAAGCAGATAGATATTGATTATCTGTCGCTCTATGGAATAAAGCTTCCTGAAAATTTACAGAATTCAATTGACGGCATGAGCTATTCGGAAACCGCGGTTTATTTTAAAGAAAGATTCGGCATACCCGATAGCATAGAGAAAATAAAGCAGGACTGGTATGACATGTCGATAGAGTTTTACCGTAAAAGAGTTCCTTTAAAGACCGGTGCCCTTGAATTTCTTAAACAACTGAAAGCAAGAGGCATAAAGACCGGCATTGCGACAAGCAATTCAAGAGAACTTCTGGAGACTGCGCTTGACAGCCTGCATGTTAAAGAATATTTTGATTCCCTGCATGTTGCCTGTGAAGTGGCAAAGGGTAAACCGTCACCTGATATTTATCTTTTGGTGGCGGACGATCTTGGGATTGAACCGGAGAAATGCTTCGTTTTTGAGGATATCACACAGGGCATAGAAGCTGCCCATGCTGCCGGGATGAAGGCCTGCGGTATATATGATGAAATATCTTTTGAACGCGGACACAGGCTTGATAGTGTGGCAGATTATTATATAAATGACTTCACTGAAATAATATTTAACGATTAAAGAGGTTTGGATGGACAAATATAAAGGCAAAAAGGGCTATATATCCCTGCTTAAAAGATATGATCTGATTTTTATTCTGGTGTCTGCACTTATCGCAATCGGAGTGTTTATGATCGGACTTAATATCTGGAACACCAAAAAAAATATCGGAACGGTTGTTGCGGTTTTATCTCTGCTTCCGGCATGTAAAAGACTCACCAACCTGATAATGATATTTTCTTTTAAGGGTATCAGTGAGGAAAACTACGCCAAAGTTGCTCCGCTTGTAAAACCAGAGTGGCTTGTACTTGAGGATATGCTGTTTTCAACAGAAAAATATATACTTGAGTTTGATCATGTGGTGCTTTCGGGCTCAAAAATGTTTGCTCTTTCAAAGATGAGCAAGGATAAAAATGATTATATTAAAGAATATTTTGAAACAGCCTTCAAGAAAAGGGCAATAGACCTGACCTTCAATCTTTACTCGAATGTCAATGATTATGCAGGAGTGCTTAAGCGTATGGAAGGTGAAAGCTTTGAAAATGAGAAGGCCACAGACTATATTTTTTCACTGCTTGTATAAAAAATGAGGTATGAATTACTATAAATGAAACTTTATCGTGTCGACATTAACAATCAGGGACAGCGTCTGAACAAATATCTTTGCCGCATACTTTATGCAGCGCCTCAGTCTTTTGTTTACAAAATGCTAAGAAAGAAAAACATTACGCTGAACGAAAAGAAAGCGGACGGTAGTGAGCTGTTAAAAGAAGGGGATGAAGTGCGCTTTTTCCTTTCTGACGAAACCTTTGATAAGTTTGCCGGAAAGCCTGATAAGATTGTTAAAACTCTCACAAAAATCAATCCTATAGAAGCTGAAAGAATAGTTTATGAGGACGAAAACGTACTGGTCTGCCATAAAAAGGTCGGAGAGCTTTCCCAGAAAACAGGTACTGAAGACATCTCGATAAACGAGAGAATGATTGAGTACCTGAAGGAAAATAGAGAAAATGGTGATGAGGGAAAAACAGTTGATTTCACTCCAGGAGTAGTAAACCGCCTTGACCGGAATACCGATGGCCTCATCGTCATGGGAAAAAACCTTCATGCGACGGCAGTTTTATCAAAAGCCTTTGCCGGACATGAACTTGAGAAATATTATCTGGCAGCTGTCAAGGGAAAGTTTGATAAAGAAAAGGAAGGCAGGATATGCCTGTATCTAAAAAAGGACGGTAATGATAATTTTTCCGAGGTTTTTGAAAGTGAAGTACCTGAGAGCGTAAAGGCGGAGTCGGAAATAGTACTGATAGGTACTAACGGAGATTATTCGCTTGTAAAGGTAAGACTTCTTACCGGAAAGTCCCACCAGATAAGAGCAACACTTAAGTATCTTGGATGTCCCGTTATCGGAGATCCGAAGTATGGTGATCCGAAGGATAACCGTATTAACAAAGAAAAATACGGAATAAAATCCCAATTGCTTACAGCATATGAGCTGAAGTTCCCTGATAATTTCACCGAACTGCCGCTTCTTTCGGGAGAAAGCATTACGACAAAGCTTTCGGGCAAATTTGAACTGTTTTTAAATGATAACAAACTGGAACATTAATTGGTTTTAGCTGAATAATAATGGAGAATACTGACAATGGCATGGAAAACCAGGGGCCTCAGAGGTTCCTTCCTTGAGGAAATCATAAATTTGACCAACGATCATTACAGGGACAAGAAGATTGCACTTGTACAGAAAATTCCTACGCCTATCACTCCGATTGAAATTGACAAGCAGACAAGACATATTACTCTTGCCTATTTTGACCAGAAGAGTACGGTTGATTATATCGGTATTGCACAGGGTGTGCCTATCTGTTTTGACTGTAAGGAATGTGCGGTTGATACCTTTACTCTGGCAAATGTACATGAGCATCAGGTAAATTTTATGAAGGAATTCAAGGAACAGGGAGGCGTTTCTTTCCTATTAATATACTATTCACATCGTGATATGGTCTATTATATGCCGATTGCCGAGCTTGACAGATTCTGGCAGCGCGCCGAAAAGGGCGGAAGGAAGAGCGTGGCCTTTGATGAACTTGATCCGGATTTCTGTTTTCCGGTCAATCAGTCAATGTATATCAATTATCTGGAATTTGTCAATGAAGATCTCGAAAGAAATGAAAGTTGACAACTATCCTCCTTTGCTATATAATACTATTTTGAATTATTGTGATTACTGGAGGAAGTATGATAAATCTGCTTCATATTCCCGAGGGTGTAAGAGATATTTACGGCTCGGAATGTATAAATAAAGCAAAATTTGAGGCTGCGATAAAGGACTGTATGCACAGCTACGGCTATGGCGATGTCGTTACCCCAAGCTTTGAATATTTCGATATTTTCAACAAGGAACGTGGTACTATGTCTTCAAGGGACATGTTCAAGTTCTTTGACAAGGACGGAAACACTCTGGTACTTCGTCCCGACATTACTCCGCCGATGGCGAGAGTGACAGCAAAGTATTTCAAGGACAGCTTTATGCCCGTAAGGCTTTGCTACCGTGCAAAGCAGTATATCAACCACAGCTCTTTGCAGGGAAAACTGAAGGAAACTACTCAGCTTGGTGCCGAGCTATATAATGATGCTTCGGTTTTTGCTGATTTTGAAATCCTTCTTCTGACGATTAAGAGCATACTTGCATGTGGCGTTGAGAATTTCCAGCTTGAGATCGGAATCACCGATTTTTATCATGGAATTATCGAGATGGCAGGGCTTGATAGTGAGGAAGAAGAGCAGTTAAAGGAACTTCTTGAGCAGAAGAATATATTCGGGCTTGAAAATTTCGCAGACACCTGCAAGGCTCCGGAAGAAATCAAGGTTCTGATTGCAAAGCTTGCCGACCTTTACGGAGGTTCCGAGATTCTTTCAAAAGTAAAGGAACTAAAGCTTCCCGAAAAATCGATAGTTGCAGTTGAAAGACTTGAAACAATCAATTCAATGCTCTCAGAACTCGGATTTGATAAATATGTTTCCTTTGATCTTTCAATGCCAAGCAAGTTTACTTATTATACAGGCATATTCTTCAGAGGAATCACTTATGGTGCAGGTGAGCCGATAGCCTATGGCGGACGTTATGATAATCTTGTCAAGCAGTTCGGACTTGACGTGCCTGCAATCGGATTTTCGATAACCCTTGATTATCTGATGATAAGCCTTGAGCGTGAGGGTATCATGCCTGAGGCAAAAAGGGATATGACCCTGCTTTTCTATGATGAAGAGAGTGGAAGGGAAGCCTTTAAGAAAGCAGAAGAAATGCGTGCAAACGGACAGAAGGTCCGCATGATAATGGATAATGACGGCAGCATCGCAGAAAAGCTTTCAAAGTATCATGATGAAAGCCTTAGGGATGAAAGTAAAAAAGTAATAGTTCATGAGCTTGAAACTTTTGATCTTAATGATGTTATTGAAATCAAATAATTGGCTGACGGATGAGGGGAAAATAGATGAAATATCTTACGATAGCCCTTGCCAAAGGCAGGGTTGCTAAAAAAACAATGGAGCTTCTTGCGAAAATAGGAATTACCTGTGACGAGGTAAACGATAAGGAAACAAGAAAGCTCATCTTTGAGAACGAAGAACAAGGATTACGGTTTTTCCTTGCAAAAGCTGATGATGTGCCTACCTATGTGGAATACGGTGCAGCTGACATCGGTATTGTGGGAAAGGATACTCTGCTTGAAAACGGCAGAAAGCTTTATGAAGTGATCGACCTGAACATGGCTGCCTGCAGGATGTGTGTATGCGGTCCCGAAAGTGCAAGACAGATACTTGATTCAGGCAAGCTGATAAGAGTTGCCAGCAAATATCCCAACATCGCAAGGGAATATTTCTATAACACAAGGCATCAGACTGCAGAGATAATAAAGCTGCACGGTAGCGTTGAACTTGCTCCTCTTGTAGGACTTGCCGATGTAATAGTGGATATTGTTGAAACCGGATCGACGCTTGCCGCAAACGGACTTAAGGTACTAGAGGAGATCGTTCCTTGTACAGCAAGAATGGTTGTTAACCAGGTAAGCATGAAGATGGAACAGGAACGTATCAGAAAGATGATAGGAAATCTTAAACAGGTGCTCCTAGAAGAAGCCGAAAACGATAAATAAAGAGAGACTGACATGAGAATAATAAAATTAACCGAAGAAACTAAAAAAGACCTGCTGTCCGCACTTCTGAAAAGAAGCCCGAAGCAGTATGGCGAGTATGAAAGCCGCGTGGAAGCAATTCTTTCCGATGTTGAAAAACGCGGTGATGAGGCTGTCTTTGAATATACCGAGAAATTTGACGGAGTAAAGCTTGATAAAAGCACCGTAAGGGTAAGTGAGGCAGAAATAAAAGAAGCCTATGATAAAATTGATCCTAAGGTGCTTGCAGTAATCAAAAAAGCTGCAGCCAACATAAAAAGCTTCCATGAAAAGCAGAAGAGAAATTCATGGTTTGACTACAGTGACGGAATAATCATCGGACAAAGAATCATTCCCATTGAGACTGTAGGAGTATATGTTCCCGGTGGTTCTGCTCCGCTTTCAAGCTCAGTGCTTATGAATACCGTTCCTGCGATTGTTGCGGAGGTAAAAAGACTGATCATGCTGACACCTCCGGGAAAAGATGGAAAGATCAATGAGTGCGTGCTTGTTGCAGCAGATGTTGCAGGAGTAAAGGAAATATATAAGTGCGGAGGATCCCAGGCAATTGCGGCAATGGCCTATGGTACCGAAAGCATACCGAAGGTTGACAAGATAGTAGGACCCGGAAATATCTATGTGGCTCTTGCAAAGAAACGGGTTTACGGAAATGTCGGTATCGATTCTATTGCAGGACCAAGCGAGATACTTGTGCTTGCGGATGAAACTGCAAATCCGAAATTCGTGGCTGCAGATCTTTTGTCACAGGCTGAACATGATCCGCTTGCAAGTGCGATACTGATCACTACAAGCAAAGAGCTTGCAGATAATGTTTCTACTGAAGTAGAAAAGTTTACTGCAAAGCTTGAAAGAAAAGAAATCATCGAAAAATCGCTTGAAAATTTCGGATATATATTTATCGCTGATTCCATGGAAGAAGCAATTAAAGCAGCAAATGACGTTGCATCAGAGCATTTGGAAGTTGTCACAAAGGATCCATTCGATGTGATGACAAGGATACATAATGCTGGTGCTGTTTTCCTGGGCCCTTATTCAAGCGAGCCTCTGGGAGACTATTTTGCTGGTCCCAACCATGTGCTTCCCACAAATGGAACTGCAAGATTCTTCTCGCCGCTTTCGGTTGACGATTTTATAAAGAAATCAAGCATTATTTCATATTCAAAAGAAGCACTTGAGAAGGTTCATGATGATATTGAAACCTTTGCAAAGGCTGAAGGACTTACTGCTCATGCAAATTCGGTGGCAGTAAGATTTGAAAAATAAATGCTGAAAAATATATTAAGGATAATAAAAACATATGGATAAAAAAGAGATAATTGCATACCTTAATGCCGAAACAGAGTATCCCAATGTGGTACTTGAACAGGCAGTTGAGTACGAGCAGATGGGCATTGACGGGCTCTATATCTACAATTATGATGATGACCGTAAGGTTCAGGCCGATTTCATCGCAACGATGAAGCTTATCATCAAAAGAGTGGATATTCCTATATATATCGGTGTCGCTGTTAAGAAATTTGAGGATATAAAGAAGGCGCTTTATACAGGTGCTTCCTACTGTGTTGTAAATTACAGCGCCGACCTTGACAGAAAGGCACTTAAACAGGGAATCGAGCGTTTCGGAAACGATAAAATCTGTATGGTACTGAATGCTGATATCGATTCAAGCAATCAGACAGCTTTTGATAAGGAACTTATCGAGGAACTGACTGAGCTCGGTATCGCAAAATTCTTTATAAAGCATGTGACCATCAGCACAAAATCAAAAGAAATGCTGGAGTCGATCACAAAGCCAGTAATAATAAGGGACAGCCTTGTGAGAAACGATATTGTTTCACTGTTGAGTCTTGAAAATGTAAGTGCTGTAGCAACAAACTATTACAGAGGCAAGGATGTTCTTGCGTTAAAGCATACTCTTAAGGATGAAGGACTTGATGTAAAGATACTTAAGAGCGCAAAAGAATTCTTTGAATTCAAGACTGATGCAAACGGACTTGTACCGGTTGTTGTTCAGGATTACAGAACCCAGGAAGTGCTGATGCTTGCCTATATGAATGAAGAAGCATTCAATACAACGATAAAGACCGGCAGAATGACTTACTGGTCAAGAAGCCGTAATGAGCT
>JAFRWN010000135.1 GCA_017437965.1 Lachnospiraceae bacterium | reverse complement strand
TTGAGGCTCCGAAGAAAAGAGGAGTAAGGCGAGCGACCTTTCCGTCCTCCCAGTCTGTCTTAAAAACAATCGCGCACTCAGGCTCTATCTGCAGTTTGTCCTGACCTTCGGGATATATTATCTTTTCGCTGTCAAAAGGAAAGGTATGGAGAAAAGCGGGGCAGATACCTTCACCATCCATATTTCCGCCCGGAATATAGGTCGGAAATATTGCCTTGGGTGCCTCGGCGGTTTCAGTTTTTACCGACACAAAGTCGGCTGCCTCACCGGCCTGCTCAAGATGTCCCGTAAAATTTCCGGCAACACCGAAGCATGCTGCCCGTCTCAGATCAAGTTCATCAAAGTTCATTTCTTTCCCTCTCATTCTTTATTAAATGTCAATACATTTCTGTTGTATCCCGTGGTCGGAATATAGGTCTTCTGTCTATATGACCTGAGAAGTCTGCTTGCGACGAAGCTTCCGAGGCCGCTGATTTTAAGGTTCGGGTCAGTTATGTCAAATATCACGCCCGAATCACGTATTATAAGTCTGACTCTGTTTTCATCATATAGCAGGGAATATTCTATCAGAATCTTTTTGCCCTTGTTTTTTTCACTTATTGCCGCACTGATCTCTTCGGCAAAAAGGCCTGCCTTTAGTGCCACATCCTTATGATAGCCATGTTCCTCAAGCCTGCGCTGTATTTCTTCGGACATTCTTGCCATGCACTCGGGCGAGAGCACCTCGTCATATACCGTGATCTCATGATCCATGTTTGTAAGAAGGAACGGAAACCTTTCCTTTCCGCTTCTTAAACGCAAAAGGCCCATTGATACTATAATTCCCATCACAGGCGCGATTGCAAAGCCTATCCAGAGCCCGTTTACGCCGAACAGTCTGGAAAAAATTACTGGCAGTATCGCATAGAACATACCATCCTTTAAGTAGGTTGCCGCGACGGCAAAGCTTATATGGTCGATATACAGGTAATATGAGGTTTCAAGCAGGAAAAGAGAGTTGGCGACAAAAGCGGCACCGATTATCCGGATAGCAGTTACAGCCGGTTCCGTCATCTGAGGATCCTTGATGCCGAACAGCCTTGCAAACTGCGGGGCGAAAATCATGAGCAGTACTGTGGCCGCAATTCCTTCATATATCGCCGTTTTTACCGCATCCTTCATCAGGCGTCGTATCATCTTATGGTTGCCTTCTCCGATATAAACGCCCATCAGCGGCTGTATCGCCATTCCGATGCCGTCAAAGATAACCGCGAATTCGATAAGCGATATCGCAACCGCGAGCACGACAAGATATTTATCGCCGAAGCTTCTGCTGATGTAGCTGATAAGGATAAAGTCAACAATGCCCCAGAGAAGGAAATTGATTCCGTCGGTAATGCTGTATTTGAGACAGTACCATATATTCCTGAAAGAAAAATATGCAACAAACTTCAGTGTGTTTGATTTTTTGAAATAATGTGTGGACAGGATCAGAAGCGCAGAAACATTGCCGATCACGGTGCCGAGCATAATACCGAAAATACCGAACATTTTTGCCAGGAATATGGAAAGGATGATATTACCGAGCAGCTGGGCAATATAGCTTTTGGTTACCAGCATTTCGTCACCGTCGGCATAGACCATCTGCTCAACATAGGCGCAGACGATAAGAATCGCGGTATTAAAAGGCAGCAGCACGTAGTATTCTTCCGCCAGCTTGATTATCTCTTCGCCGGCACCGCTCGCGGCAAGATAGCTGTCTTTAAAAAGCAGAAGAAATACAGGCATCATAAGGGCAAGAAACAGTGTCGCAAGCATGCCCATTCCGTACAGCCTGTTCGCGCGGTTTCGGTTCATTTCCCCTATCGCCCTTGCATAAAGTATGCCTGTACCCTCGGAAATGCACAGAGATACCGAGTTTGCAATGCCGATTAACGGAGTAATAAGGTTGATGGCCGCAACGCCGTCTGTTCCGATAGTAAAACCTGCAATGATGTTATCGCACAGAAGCATCAAGTAGACCATGCCCATGGTAAAAGTGCCGCTTAGCAGCAGGGAATGGTATTTTTTCCGGTAAAAACATTTTTTCTTGTTTTTCATGTCAGTCTCCGAATGCTCCGATTCTTTATCTACATTCCCGATTTTACCATTTATATAATCTTATTTCAATATTTTTCTCTGTTTGGGTTATATTTGCTGCTGAAAACCGGTCGCCGCATTAGCGCCATGTTCGGCAATAAATTAATATTTATATTGCCCGGCAGGGCGTTTTATGATATAGTTTGTGGATAGTAAGGATAAATATAAGGATAGGATAAGGAGAAAACTGATGAACGAAATCGAAAATTTCGGAAAATATGTTTCCGAAGGAAATGTAACAAATCCGATAGTAAAGGGTTTTTACCCGGATCCGAGCGTGTGCTTTGCAGAGGGTAAATATTACATGGTCTGCTCATCGATGCAGTATTTTCCGGGAGTGCCGCTTTTTGAAAGTGACGACCTGGTAAACTGGAAGCAGATAGGCCATGTGCTGACCAGATCTTCGCAGATCGATCTTGAAAACGTCAATTCCTCGGGCGGTGTTTTTGCGCCGACCATACGCTACAATGACGGCGTCTTTTATATGGTGACGACCAATGACAGCTATCATAAGAATTTCTATGTGACAACAAAAGATATTTACGGGGAGTGGTCGGAGCCTGTGTTTGTTGACCAGGCCGGCATCGATCCCTCGCTTCTTTTCGAGGACGGAAAATGCTATTTCATGTCAAACGGCAGCGATGAGGACAATAACGGCTGCATCTTCCAGTGTGAGATAAATCCGGAAACCGGAGAAAAGTTGAGCGAGAGCAGGCCCATGTGGAAGGGCAGCGGCGGAAGGTACCTTGAGTCTCCGCATCTTTACCATATCGGAGAATATTATTATGTGATGGCGGCCGAGGGCGGCACGGAATATGGACATATGATAACATATGCCAGGGGAAAATCGCCCTACGGACCTTTTGAAAACTATCCGGAAAACCCTGTCATTACCAACAGGAATCTCGGAGGACATCAGTCGAGAATACAGGGAATAGGGCACGGCGACCTGATCATGGGACCGGACGGAGAGTACTATATCATTTGCCTGGGCTTCAGACAACTGGCCACATGGGTTCCCTACCACCATCTCGGCAGGGAAGTGTTCATCACTCCTGTTAAATTCGGTGAGGACGGCTGGTTCAGGGTGGCATCGCCTGTCTTTAACAATTCACATGTCATGAGGGCAAGGGTGGAGATACCTGCATGCAAAAAGCAGGAAAAGACCGATTACAGTGTTAGCCTTGAAAGCCTTTATGAAAATCCGGTAAGGCTTACATATCTCAGGAAGCCCGATCTTTCCAACTATGGCTTTGTCAAGGACGAGAACGGTAAAGTGTCTTTACGTATAAAACAGACGGCCGTTACGCTTAATGAAACCATATCCCCTTCCTTTGCGGGAGTGCGCCAGTCAGAGTTTGAAACGGAGCTCAGGGCAGAGGTAGAAGTGGCTGACGGTGAAGCCGGCGTTACGGTTTATATGGACGAAAACAATCATTTCGATATTTTTATGTCGGCTGACAGGAATTCGGGAGCCATGAGTGTATCGCTTCGCATATGCGAGGGAGACCTTAAAACAGTTGTAAAGACAGAGTCGATAGAAAAAGGACCGGCACATATCGGTTTCCGGTCCACAGCCTATGGTTACAGTTTCTTTGTGGAAAAGGGCGGTGTCGAAATACCGCTCGGAGGCGCCCAGTCAAAATATCTTTCATCCGAAGTCTGCGGAGGCTTCACCGGAGTTTTCGCCGCAATGTATGCGACAAATCCGTCGGGAGAAAGCACCTGGGCAGAATTCACGCGCTTCGACTGGAAGCAGGAGGATACGTATATTTAGAAAACTCAATAGGGACACGGGGACGGTTCTTTTGTCCCACGAAAGCTGGGACAAAAGAACCGTCCCCGCGTCCCAAATAGTGAAATTTTAATAACCCTCATAAACGAAGAAAATCCAGGGAAACCCCTGGATTTTCTTTATTTCTTAACCTTATAATTCGCCCTCTGGTATTTATAATCACCGATTTCAAACTTATTACCGCTAATTTCTTTTACCAGTACTTTTGATTCTATAAAATCTTCCGTAACGGTTACAAATATCTGTCTGCCGTCCTGCTGCACCAGATAATATGCATTATGGGCATCTGCAATCTGGTTAAACACCTCATCTGTTCCGAAAGGAGCATCCGTAAGGAACCCCAGAAGATTTCCGAACACCTTCTGTCCTTTAGTGCTTTTCTTCTTCGCCAGAAGAGGAGTTATATCGGCATCAGGATATTTCGCATATACTACAGCATCCTTTTTGCTTCGCAATTTACCCTCTTTAACATAATCATTTAAATTGATCTGTTCTTTGATAACTGTTTTTTCAAGGGCTTCGCCTTCATCTAAAAGATAATCGATACTGACATCCAATACCTGGGATAAAACTTTCAGATTTTCCACATCCGGAATTCCCTTGCCGGTTTCCCACTTTGTGACTGCCTGTCTTGATACACACAGCTTCTCTGCCAGTTCGGTCTGTGAAAGTCCTGCGTTTTTCCTTGCTTCTTTTAATTTGTCTGCTAATGTCATAATTTACCTCCGGTTTTCCGTTTCTGTATGGATATGTTTTACTCGGCATCTCGCCTGTGACTTCACCATACAACAAATGGCTGGAATCCGCAAGAAATGAAGTGTGGCACGCATGCTACGTACCGTAGCATTACCATATTTCAGGCTCGCTTTCCTCCTTTTATCCCATCAGTCCCTGTGCTTCAAAGCTTCCATCGGCATTTATGTCTACCGCATAAGCATGGTCGGTAAACATTTCATCGAGACTGACCATGACCGAGCCTGACCCGTCATGTTTTAGCCAAAGATCTGTGATATCAAGTCTCTTTACAAATTCTTCCTTTGTAAGTTTTACATCACCCTCGGTTTCACCTTCCCAGGTTTCAATCAGCCCGTCATCTCCGGAAAGTTCTTCTGCCATGGCATCATATACATTCTTTTCAAAGGCTGCCTTGTCTTCAAGAATCTTCTTAAGATGAGTCTCTGCAAGTGCTGCAGACTTGGGATTGTCCGGATCACATGTGAGAGCAATATTTACTTCGCTTGTATCATCCGAAGGCTTCCAAAGTATTTTTCCTGCTGCTTCACCGTTTTTCACGTCAAAATCACTGATACCGTCAATATGCCATTTGCCCGGAATAAGGGCTTCGGTGCTCAAGGTTTTTAGCTCGTCATCTTTGATATCGGTTTCGAGAAGCTTGTCAAGTATATAGACATTGTCCATCTCACGCGCGGTGCGTCTCCTTGCGCTTATCTTTATGATGCTTCCGGCTTTGAGTTTTATATCCCGGTTGCAGCTGAAATCCCTGTCATCAAACGGTATCTCCAAAATGCCGTCAATCATCCGGGCCTTGCCGGAATCTGCAAAGCGCACCGCATTGAAAGATGTTATAACGTTATTGACTGAATACTGTGAAATTGACTTGCGTTTACGGATATCGATATCTCTTCCGATAAGAACGGACATTTCATAGGCATCTGCCTCGGTATCTTTGTAGTATCTGTCGCGTGCATTTTTGTAAACAGTATCATCCTTGAAAAGATTGACATTTTCTTCAAGGACTTCTTCAAGGAAGAAGTATCTGAACCTGGGACGGTCAGAAAATTTTCCCGGCCTTACGCGGAGCCGGTATATCTTACCAACTTTGAACTCAGGTTTATACGGATATCCGAACAAGCTTTTTTTACAAAACCAGAAGATTTCCCCGAATACTCCCAAAGGACCCTCGGGATCGTTAAGCCAGGGAACAAGATAATCGAAACTTGCAAGCGATTCCTTTCCGAAGAGCGGAAAAGGCTTTACTCCTTTGTGCCAGCCGTATCTTACCTCCACGGTGATTTCCATAGACTCTTTCTCAAACTGGGCCAGGAACTTTTCCTTTGATATGGTGTTGGTTTTAATGAATTTTTTTTCGACGTTCTGCATCGTATATTACACTACCTCGATCACATAGCCGCCTTCCCATTCTTCGCCGGCGTCGATACAGTTATCATGTTCCCTGTCCTGCCAGTCGCCCGAAAAGTCGACGGCGTCACATCTGCCGTACCAGGGTTCAATGCAGACAAAGGGGGCATGTTTGCCCTTTGCCGACCATATTCCGTAAACGGGGGTGTCGAAATGCACGCGGAGGTAGTCATTTTTGTCCTTGTCGGAAAGGGAGACCGTGCGCATCCTGTCGTTGTACATTACATAGGCATCATGATCAAAGAAATCATCGGGAAGTGAAACAAATCCTCCGTCGGTAGGAAGTGAAAGTACTTCCGGCTTGCAGAGCCCGTCTTCTGAGAGCCAGTTGTAGGAAAGAGGTCCTTCCTCGTCAAAGTGCAGGAAGCATTCGCTCTGTTTTCCTTCGCCTGTCGGGCACATGAAGGCCGGATGGCCGCCGATCGAGAAGTGGAGCTCACAGTCGTTGGGGTTGTAGACCTTCCAGATGACCTGGATTTTTTTGCCCTCGAGGATGTAAACGATGTAGAGTCTGAAGGAGAAGGGGAAAATCGAAAGGGTTTCGGCATCCTCCCTGAGTTTCATGGTTACGGAATCGGGAGTCCTGTCATATAATTCGAATCTTTTATCTCTTGCGAAGCCGTGCTGACCCATCGAATAGTACTTGCCGTTTGTGCAGTAGCTTTTATCCTTAAGGCCTCCGACGATGGGGAAAAGCACGGGAGAATGGCGTTTCCATGCATCCCCTGCATTCCAGAGCATTTCGTAGTTCTTTTCTTTATTATAAATCGAAACAAGTTCGGCACCGTCCTGTGAAATACGGAGTCTGAGATAGTCGTTTTCAAGTGTGCAGATCATGGTGTAAACCCTCCTGAATACAATGGTTGGGACAAAAGAACCGTCCCCATGTCCCGATTATAGCACAACTCAGGTCCAAAAAAAAGAAAAACTTGCCCAATTGTCGAAAATGTGATAAAATAGTATAACTAATATTTTACCTTGGAGTATTGCGTGGAAAAGCCTGCAGGAAAAATCGGGTCTTCGGAATTTGACCGTGTAGCGGTAAAGGTATGCGGAGATAGTTTTCTCGGAAAGCCTTTTTCTGCAAGAAGAGAGAATCTTACGGCTTCGGATCATGTGGAGTTGGCCGCGAAAATCCTTGAGAAAAGAAATATTTTTACTGCGGTAAGCCATGCGGATATTCCGGATGAAAGTGCGTATACGCTTTTGCGCGCGGCACAAAAAACACTGGCTAGCGGAAAGAGGCCTTCGCAGGCAGCGGTAACCCTTTCTTTTCCGACAGATACTGAGGAAAAAGTGATAAGGGAACATGTAAAAGCCCTTAAGGATTCTGCAGAGGCGTGTGGGATAAAGCTTTCGGATATTGTTATCACAAGGCTAGCTGGTGAAAGTATCCGGGTGAATGTTTCGGCCATGGGGGAAAAAATATTTTCCACGGGCAGATGCGGTGTTGTTGTCAGCGATGAAAAAGAAAAACCGGCTGAAACTGCAGGTTTGGTCAAAGAACCAAGCATCATAATGCTCGGTACTGCGGGAGCTGAAGGCTCCATGATAATGAGAAAGCTATACGCAGAAAAGCTTGAGGGAAAATATTCAAAGAGCTTTCTTCAGACGGAGCGGCTCATGGATGAGGCAAAAAGCCTTTTAAAACCGGATTTTGTTGAAAAGCTTTTTCCTTATATAAATTATTCACTGGCAGCCGGTGAGGGAGGAATATTTGCCGCGTTATGGGAACTTTGTGGTGAGACCCATCTCGGCATGACGATAAATTTACAGGATATTATGATCGATACACTTACAATAGAAATATGCGAAACCCTTGACACAGACCCTTATGTGCTTCTTTCGGGCGGATGCATGATAATAATAAGCGATGCACCGGAGGCCGCAGTCGCGGTCTGCGCCGAGGCGGGAATAAGGGCTTCCGTCATCGGCACTCTTAAAAAGGGTAATGACAAAACGATAATAAACGGAGATGAGATAAGGTTTTTGGAACCGTTTCGAGCGGACTCACTGCCCCTCATCCACAAACATTAATAAACGGAGGAACAATGGAAACAAAGATTTTAAAGGCAATAGACCAGAACTCAAAGCTTTCCGTTAAGGAGCTTGCCGAGATGCTCGGCGAGAGCGAGGAAAAGATCAAGGCAGAGATAGAGCGTCTCGAGAAGGAGCGTATCATCTGCGGCTACCCGACTCTTATCAACTGGGACAAGGTTGAGGAGGAAAGAGTCACAGCGCTTATCGAGGTAAAGGTAACACCCCAGAGAGGCATGGGCTTTGACAGGATAGCGGAAAGAATATATAAATTTGACGAGGTGGAGGCGCTGTATCTGATGAGCGGCGGCTTTGACCTTTCGGTAACCATCGTCGGAAAGACGCTGAAGGAGGTCGCGGAATTTGTGGCCCATAAGCTTGCGCCCATGGAGGCGGTAGTATCTACCTCCACAAGCTTTGTGCTTAAGAAATACAAACAGCACGGCCTTACACTTATCGGCGAAAATGAAGACGAAAGGATGCTTATCACACCATGAGAAACCCACTTAACCACACCGTTGTTGACATCAAACCCAGCGGTATAAGGAAATTTTTTGATATTGTAAGCGAGATGAAAGACGCTATTTCACTTGGCGTCGGCGAACCCGATTTTGAAACTCCCTGGCATATATGCGAGGAGGGTATCTACTCACTTGAAAGAGGCCATACACACTATACCTCGAACTCGGGTCTTGCAGAACTGAAAAAAGAGGTAACACTTTACCTTAAACGCCATTACGGCATTGAATATAATCCGAAGAAGGAAGTATTCATCACTGTCGGAGGATCGGAGGCAATAGACCTTGCGCTCCGCGTAATGCTCTGTCCGAAGGAGGAGGTAATCATTCCCCAGCCTTCCTATGTTTCCTATGAGCCCTGCGCGATACTTACAGGCGGAAAGCCAGTGATCGTAAACCTAAAGGCTGAAAATGAGTTCAAGCTTACTCCTGAGGAACTGCTTGACGCAATCACAGATAAGACAAAGCTTCTGGTGCTTCCGTTCCCGAACAACCCGACCGGTTCGACCATGAACCGAGAGGAGCTTGAAAAAATTGCAAAGGTCTGCATTGAAAAGGATATTTTCGTAATATCCGACGAGATATATTCCGAGCTGACCTACGGAGAGGAAAAGCACTGCTCGATCGCATCCATCCCGGGAATGTGGGAGAGAACGATAGTGATCAACGGTTTTTCAAAGTCCCACGCAATGACGGGATGGAGACTGGGTTATGCCTGCGGACCGCAGCTTATAATCGAGCAGATGTTAAAGGTACACCAGTTTGCGATCATGTGCGCACCCACCACGAGCCAGTATGCCGCTGTCGAAGCACTTCGCAACGGTGACAAGGATGTTGAGCGCATGCGCGATGCATATGACCAGCGCAGACGCTACCTTATTAAAGAGCTTAACGATATGGGGCTTGAGACCTTCGAGGCAAAGGGCGCATTCTATGTGTTCCCCTGCATCAAGAGCCTTGAGATGACCAGCGACGAGTTCGCAACCAGGCTTCTGTACGAAGAAAAGGTTGCCGTTGTTCCAGGCACCGCTTTCGGTGACTGCGGAGAAGGCTTCCTTCGTATATCCTATGCCTACAGCATTGAAAATATCAAGATAGCGCTTGAAAGAATAAAGCACTTTGTTGAAAAGAGAAGGGCTGAATTAGCAAAATAATGAAAAACGGAAAACTCCTTAAAACCTGCCTTTTTGTGATGATGCTTGGAATTACCATGTATTTATGGGGAAAAACCGGCTTTTTCGCAAAGGCAGAGGAACAGACCGGAACATATGTCATCGACCAGGCCGGCGCAGAAGTGAATGCGGAGCTTAAGTTCGATACCCTTAAGGATGAATGGTTCCTTTCGGGTGAAAAGGAATATAATCCGCAGCTCGCAAGGCTGTCGGCTCTGCTTTCGATGCTTTGCTACAAGGAGTATTCGGGAACCCCGTCCGGTATTGTCGTAAACGGAACCAGGATGGACATGTGCGCTTACATGGAATACCTCGGTTTTTCCGATGTGCGCGATGTGGAGCTTCCGCTTGAGGCTGATGAAAATACCATACACCGTACCGAAATATATATCGGCCATAAGGATATCGGAGGAAAAAAACTTCTTGCCGTGATGGTAAGGGGAACCAATGGTACTGCGGATGAGTGGCTCAGTAATTTCGATCTCGGCTTTGACAATGCAAAGAGTGATAAGCTTGAGGACATGAACAATCATGAGGGCTTTGAGATCACCTCAATGCTTGTCTATGATTATATTCATGATTATAAGGAAGAGCTTTCCATCGATGACGAGACCTACTGGATAAGCGGCCATTCAAGAGGCGGCGCGATAGCAAACCTCCTTGCCGCAAAGCTTTGCGATGACGGAAAAAGAAACTATACCTATACTATTGCCGCACCGGGCTGCACCATGCATAAGGATGTCGGCGAGGAAAAATATCAGTGCATTTTCAATATTGTCAACCGTGATGACCTGATACCCGTCGTTCCGCTAGGAAGCTGGGGCTTCATGCTTTACGGACGCACGGCGATGCTTTCCATGACAAAGGCTGATATGGAGGCCTTCAAGAACGCGTGCACAAGGGAAGACAAGCCCTTCAAGTACAACGGTGATGAGAAAAAAGTAAAAAGATTTTCGGATGTGTTCGCTTCCTTTATCGCAGAGGGAAGCAGCCCTGTCAAATCCCTTAACACCCTGCAGTGTTTTCATGTGACGGGAGTAAAGGGTACGGGCGTTTCGATACTTCTTGACACAAAGGATGCCGGCCATGTTTTCGAGTCGATACCGGAGGATGCAAGAAAGAAATGCCATATGGTTGTGAGCGAGGAAGATCCGGAAAAAACCTATATATGCGTTCCGCCGGTTGCACTTATCCAGTGCTTTCGTGCAATGTTTGACAGAAATCTTTCGGGCGATGCAAGAGCGGACAACCTGAAGCTGCTTACAAACTGTGACCAGCTTTCAGAACTTGTGGTGCTGATAGTCCAGATGTCGCTAAATGATTTCATGACGGCACCCCATATGCCCTACAGCTATTATCTTTTGGCAAGCGAGGCAAAGGCTTCGGATTTCATGACGGAACCTGTAAAGAAGCCTTATGAACCGGAAAGTCCGGATCCCGGCGAAAAGGAAAGCAGCAGTAAAGAGAGTAGTACTGAAAGCAGTACAAAAGAGAGCAGTACCGAGTCATCTTCTGGCGAGAGCGGTGACGAATCCTCGGCAGATGAAAGCACTAAGGAGTCCTCGTCAGGGGAAAGCGTTACGGAGTCGTCTGAAAAGAAGAGCAGCTCTAAGTCTTCCGGGGATGAAAACCGAAAAGAGGGGGACACGGAAACCAAACTCCCGATGCTTATCATATTCGGTGGGGGAGCCCTGCTGGTTCTTATTACTGTAAGCGTAATAGTGGTAAAACTTCGAAAAAGAAGCAACAAAGGCAGTAAAGAATAAAGGAAAGGCAAAAACGAAGTGAGAGAAGGGTTTATAATAATCTACATCGCATTGCTTTGCGCGCTTTTGAGCTGCGCGGTCGCTTCAAAGCGTACGCACAGGCAGCTCGGCACGGCCGTTTTCAGAGCAGAGTGCACCTTTTTCCTCACTGTTTTAGGTAATTTTATCATTATTGTGACCTCGTCTCACAAGGTGGCAATGGCAGGCTACTACATTTTCTTTATCGGAATGGATATAGTGGTGGACGCTCTCCTTAACTTTGCTTTTGAATACTGCGATGTTACATGGAAGAGCAAAACCATGAAATGGGCAGTATACAGTCTGTTCATAATAGATTATATCCAGTATGCACTCAATCCCGTATTTCACCATGCTTTCAAAACCGAAGAAACCGATGTGGGCGGCAGGATATATCACAGACTGGTTCCCGGTATCGGACAGATCTATCACAGACTAATCTGCTACGGCATTTTTGCAGTAGTGCTGGGAATCTTTGTCGTAAAGATGCTCCGGGTTTCAAGGGTGCTTGCTGAAAAATATTTCGTTGTTTTCTTTCCAATGCTTGTTGCTGCCCTGTGGCAGACGGTCTATATCATTTCCAGCATGCCGATCGATACTTCAATGGTCGGTTTCGCACTCTGCGGAATCCTGATGTTCTATTTTGCACTGTATTATCGTCCGGTAAGGCTCCGCAACAAGATACTTGCAAATCTTTCCGATAATCTGACAGAAGGCCTGATTTTCTTTGATAGCAACAGAAAATGTATATATGCCAACAAAAAATGTCAGGAAATCATGGACATTACCGAAAAAACCTATGTAAATGCCGCAATCATACTTCATGACATGTTCGGAGATCTTTCGGATATTGATGTGGATATTCCTTTCAGACGAGTGGTCGGTTTCGGCAGCGGAAACGAGAAGTATTATGTGATAATCAAGCATTATATAACAAACTCAAAAGGAAAGAAGGAGGCAGCTTCCTTCCGTATCAAGGAGAATACCGATGAGCAGAGGGCAATAGCCAACAGAATATATAATGCAACCCATGATACAATGACAGGTCTGTTTACGAGAGAATATCTTTATGACAGGATACATGACCGCTTAAGGGCTTCTCACAGACTTGCCTACCTTGTTGTCTATATCTATATCCATGATTTCAAGATACTGAATGATACCTACGGAATCAATTTCGGAGATCTCGTAATAAGGGAAATCGCCAAGTGGATGACGGATGCTTTCGGAGGCAGGGGAGTATATGGCCGTCTTACAGGTGACTCCTTCGGTCTTTTCATCTCCAAGGATGAATTCAAAGAGACTGTGATCGAGAAGAGCCTTAACGAATTTACGGTAAATGACGGAAAGGTCGACCTGCATGTACTTCTTCAGCTCGGTGTCTATGAGGTTGACGAGTATGATAAGGATGTTTCCGATATGTTTGACCGCGCCCATATGTCACTTTCCGCTATCAGAGGACAGTATGAAAAGCATGTGGCATGGTATGACGAAAAGCTCCGCGAAAAGATACTTGTGGAGCAGAAGCTGAACAGCCAGCTTACAAATGCGATCGCGGAAGGCCAGGTAAGACCGTATTTCCAGCCTTTGGTTGACAAGGATGGCGGAGTTATCGGTGCCGAGGTGCTGGTAAGATGGATACATCCCGAGCTCGGTTTCCTTTCACCCGGAATCTTTATCCCGTTGTTTGAGAAAAACGGAAGGATAGCCGAGGTTGATAAGTATATGTGGCGTTCGGCATGTGAGGTTCTTGCTCGCTGGAAGAAGGAAGGAAAGGATCTGCTTCTTTCCGTGAATATCTCACCCAAGGATTTCTACTTTCTTGATGTTGTTTCGGAAATAAAGGGCCTGATAGAAGAATATGAGCTTGATCCTTCCATGCTCCGTGTGGAGATAACCGAAACCGTAATGATGAATGACGAAGAAAACAGGATGAAGACCCTGGTTGACTTCAAGGATGCGGGCTTTATTGTTGAGATGGACGATTTCGGCAGCGGCTATTCATCGCTTAATCTCCTTAAGGACATGCCTGTAGACCTTTTAAAGATCGACATGGTATTCCTTAGGCAGAGCGCACATAATGTAAAGGCAAGAAAGATAGTAAAGAATATAATCAGGATGACCGAGGATCTCGAAATGATCTCTCTGGTTGAGGGTGTCGAGACCGAGGCACAGTTTGAGGCTTTAAGGGAAATGGGCTGCAATCTCTATCAGGGCTACTATTTTTCAAAGCCTGTTCCTATTGCCGAGTTTGAGGAATATGCAGCCAAGCATCCAAGGAAGAAATAGCTATTTTGTGTTTGATCGGAAAAATGTACTATATCTTGTAGTGGATAAAAACGTCGTTTTGTGGTATACTCTTTAGTATCGTCAAAATGACGTTTTTGGTGTTGGGAGGTAAAAGGATGGGAAAGATAATTTCTATCGCCAATCAAAAGGGCGGAGTCGGAAAGACCACAACCGCCATAAATCTGTCGGCATGTCTTGCCGAGGCAGGAAAGAAGGTGCTTCTTGTGGACATGGATCCGCAGGGAAATGCCGGTTCGGGCCTTGGTGTTGATAAGGATGCGGCGGAATTTTCTGTCTATGACCTTCTTCTGAACGAATGTACCTTTAATCAGGTAAAGGTGGCAAGCGAGTTTGATAATATCGACGTGCTTCCTTCAGATCCCGATCTTGCTGCGGCAGAGGTGGAGCTTCTTTCCGCAGAAAACAAGGAATATATTTTAAAATCAAGGCTTGCAGCCTATAAAAAGAACTATGATTATATTATCGTGGACTGCCCGCCTTCACTTAATACCCTGACGCTCAATGCACTTTCTGCGGCAGATTCAATAATAATCCCGATTCAGTGCGAGTATTATGCGCTTGAGGGACTGGCACAGCTTCTTAATACCATTTCGCTTGTCAAGGAAAGGCTTAATCCTCGTCTTAAGATAGACGGCGTGCTCTTTACGATGTATGACGGCAGGACGAATCTCAGCCTTCAGATAGTTCAGGATGTAAGAAATAACCTGAGACAGCATATTTACCAGACTATAGTTCCGAGAAACGTGCGTCTTGCTGAGGCACCCAGCTTCGGAGAACCGATCAATATATATGACAAACGTTCTGTCGGCACCGCAGCCTACAGGGCACTTGCAAAAGAAGTGATAGCACAGGGATAACCCGGTAAGGAAAGGAAAACATGGCTAAGAAAAGAGTAGGCAGGGGACTTGATTCCCTGATTTCAAATAAACTGGATGCCCGTATAGAGGAAGGTGCCGAAGAGGTACTTGCAGCCGGCGGCGGGCAGGTAATGTTGAGGCTTTCCGATATCGAGCCGAACCGTGAGCAGCCAAGAAAAGTCTTTGAAGACAAGGCACTTGAGGAGCTTGCCGATTCGATCAAGAGACATGGTATCGTACAGCCCATAATCGTAAGGCAGAACGGTTCAACCTATGAGATAATCGCAGGTGAGAGAAGGTGGAGGGCTGCAAGGCTTGCCGGACTTACCGAGGTACCTGTCATTATCGGTAATTACTCGAAGCAGGAGGCAGCCGAAATTGCCCTGATTGAGAACATACAGAGACAGAACCTGAATGCGATTGAAGAGGCAGTTGCCTATCAGAAGCTGATAAATGAATATTCGTTAAAGCAGGAAGAGGTTGCGGAAAGGGTTTCAAAGAACCGTTCCACTATCACAAACTCACTTCGTTTACTTAAGCTTGACGACCGTGTAAAGCAGATGGTGATTGATGAGCAGATTTCTGCGGGACATGCAAGGGCGTTACTTTCCGTCAAGGACAATGAAAAGCAGGTGAAGCTTGCCTATGAGATCATGTCAAAGGAAATGAGCGTAAGGGATGCAGAGCAGCTTGTGAAGCAGCCCGAGAAGAAGGAAAAGAAACCTGTGGAAAAGACTCCCGAGCCCGATTTTCTTGAATATGAGAAGCTCGAGGAGGAACTTGGAAGTACACTCGGAACAAAAGTAAACATCAAAAAAGGGAAAAACGGTAAGGGCCGCATCGAAATAGATTATTATTCACAGGACGAGCTTGAAAGACTGCTCGCCCAGTTCGGAGTGACCCTGTAGAGGTTGATAAATGTTAGAAGATTTGGGAATAAAGACGGATGCGCTGGTTATCGTAATGATAATTTTCATATTTGCGCTGATCGTCATGGTACTTGTGCTTGCGCAGAAAGTCAGCAAGCTCACGCAGATTTATAAAAAATATATGACAGGTGCAAACGGTAAGAGCCTTGCCGAGCAGTTCAAGGAAAACTTCGGCGAGCTCGATGACATCAGGGGAGATCTTACCGAGCACAAGGCAAGGATAGTAAGGCTTGAAGGCGACAAAAATGCCGGCTTCTGCAAATTTGCAATCAGGAAATATGATGCTTTTATGGGCGTTTCGGGAAAAATGTCCTTTTCACTCTGCATGCTGACGGCCGGAAATGATGGTTTTGTACTTACTTCGGTACATAATGCAGACGGCTGCTACACCTATATCAAGGAAGTGGTAAAGGGAAAGGCAAAGTTCCAGCTTTCCGCAGAGGAAGGAAAGGTGCTTGAAGAGGCAAAGATCTACAACGATCCTGTTGCCGAAGTGATGAATAACAGTAAAAAGATTCGTAAATGATCGGAGACATATGCACAGCTTCTTAAAAAGCGTAGGATTTTCAAAGCTTTCGACCGCAAAGCAGGAAAAACTTTTGATCGACAGCATACTTGAAAAGCCTCAGAAGAAAAAAATGATAACAAACCCCGTCGATTCGGAGACCATGTATGCGGAGCTCTCAAATGAGTATGCTCCGGGGGTCGGCGTGCGTATAGTCGGACAGATCGATGAATATGAGCAGTTCCGTCTGGAATTCTATTATCCGTACTTCAGGGGAAGATTTAAAAGCGTTGAGCAGGACTGCTATATCGGCAGGAAGCTCGACAATGTTTCATATTCCGGCATATGCGAGGATGAGAGGATTTCCGTGTCGCTTATTTTCCATGTGATCGACACGATAGACTGCATCAAAAACGACGAACCTAACACGTCAAACAAAAAGAGAAAAATTTATCTTTCCGGACTTGCTTCGGAGGGAGTCATCCTTCTCCCGACTATCTATACCGAAGAAGCACGTGAGGAAAGTACTGCATATTCCAAAAGGGCAAAGACCATTGCGGAAGCAAGGGAGGGAAGCACCGAAGCCCTTGAAAAGCTGGCCCTTGACGATATCGATACCTTTACCGGCATAGGATCCCGCCTTAAGGATGAGGATGTGCTTTCAATAGTTGAGACAAGCTTCATTCCCTTCGGAATGGAAACCGAGCTTTACAAAGTACTCGGAATCATAGAAAGCGTTGATACCGTTATAAACCCGGTATTGGGAGAGAAACTTTACATCTTAAAGCTCCTCTGCAATGATGTAGTGTTTGATATTTGCATAAATTCTTTAAATCTTTCCGGAGAACCCTTGCCAGGAAGAAGATTTCGTGGTATACTGTGGCTTCAGGGGAGAGTTGAATAACCCGGATTTAAATCCTGTCTCCGTAGCTCAGTAGGATAGAGCGTTCGCCTCCTAAGCGAAAGGCCGCTGGTTCGACTCCAGTCGGGGACGTTTTGCACCGAAGAAAAACTTCGGTGCTTTTTTTATTGCCTTTTGGTGCATTTTTGGTGCGCGCCCCATGTTAAAATGGATTAAAAGAAAGTTAAAATTGGCAGTTTGTTAAGAAAATGGTAACAGGAGGACAAAAAAATGCCTAGACCGAAAAACAACAAAACAGATAATTATACAACAGGCGAATATGGTGTTTACAATTCCATGAATCATGCAAGAGTACTGTTCGGCCTTATAAGCCCGTATCTGGATCTGGCTGACAAGGATGAAGCGCAAATCTGTAAAGAGGGATTTCAGAAAACGTTCAATCCTGAGGGTGCAGGGAGACTTAAGCGCGATCTGAACGGTAAGGCTTATAATTCAAAATTATCTGATGCGGATACGGAGGATATAAAAAATAAGTCCGATCATTTCTATGCATATTTTGACGGACAGCTGAAAAATCCTGACAACATAAGCATAAGAATGCCAGGCATCATTAAATTGTATAAGCAGGTGGCCGACACAAAGAGCGGAAATTTCACCGAGGCTGTCGGAACAAGCCCGATACTTCACAAACTGATCAATTCCAATGCGGGACTTTTCCGCTTTAGTAATTACAATAAAAAGAATATCGGTGAACTTTTTCATAATCTCGGAGATAAAACGGATCTTGACGGAACGGTAAAAAAAGGCCCGCTTACAATACTGAACGAATTATACAGCGGCGTTGCGGACTATCATGCCTTGGAATATGAAAGACTTAGGCTTGAAAAAACTCCCCACAGTAAAAAGGCCGAAAAGGATTATCTTGAAAAGCTTGTAAATACTTTTGATAATATCTGCGACTCCTATGACGAGCTTGCTACCCTGATCGATTCAGACGGTAAATCGGAATATGATAAATATTTTTCGAATATACTGGATCAGTTTGTCGGAAAAGGACATAAAGACGCTACCTCCGACCGTAACCTGAAATCTTCTGTCGAGTATATGAAGGCTTCGAAAAAAGCCATTGAAAACGGCTGGGGAATCGGAGAATACCAGATGGCCGGCATGCTTGCGATGCTTACCTGTGAGCTGAACACCATTATGGAGAATGGTGAGAGAAAGTTCGGCGGACTGAAAGAGGAGGAAATAAGTAATCAGGATAAGAAGGATTACCAGGATTACCTTATATACAAAGAATATCAGAAAGAACTCAACAAATTAAATGATGATATCCTTGAAAAGAAGAATCCTACTACTGAAGATAAATTCAAATTTGCCGCAAGGATCATGAATTTATGTGCTGAACCTTCGAAGAACAACCAGCTTGGTCTGTCAATGTCTTTTAAAAGATGCATAAACTATGCCCAGAACGCAACAATGGTTGTGGCAAACGAGAAGGTGGCAAAGGCTGAAAACAAGGGGCCGGCAGAAAATGAGCAGCCCAAAATAAATCTTAAAGACTTTGTCGAAAACATAAAGAATGAGGCACCCGGGGGAAAACCCGATAAAGATTTCCTTGCTAAGAAGTGCGGAGAATTTATTTATGCGCAGCTGAAGGAAGACCTGCATGAGGATAAATGCCCGGCTCTCTTTGACAAAAACCATCCGCAACATGATCTTATGGAAAAGAATATGCTTGAGGAATGCAAAAAATATTCTTCGGTATTCATAAAAAAACTCGGTAAGACCAAGGATATCGAAACAAGCGACATAAAAGCCTTTCTCGGAAAGACGGATCATGAAAATTACTATGATGATATAGTAAAAAAGGCCGGGATAGGCGTGAAGAAGGACCAGATAAATTATATCGCAAATGCACATAAAATGTGTAAAGGCCTGATAAAGAAGCTTGAGGACGAAGAACTGTGGTACGGGTCCGGAGAATATACCAAAAACATAAAGGATCTGAAGGAATTATCGAAGCTTTCGCAATCAATAAAGGAAGGACTTCTTAAGCAGCAGGAAGAGGACCGCGATCTTTTGATCGATAAGAAGGATTTTGATAAGTTTACGGAGCTCCTGACAAGAGTTGAAAAAAGAATGGATACCTATATCGGTAATAAGGATGACAGCATAAGAAACAAAACACGTCAGAATATTACCGATGCAAATGAACTCTATAACAGGGCTGAAATACTAGGCGAAAACGGTAAAAACAGGTATCATGCCGTAGCGGATTCCAGAAAAACCGTAAAGGAAATGGTTTCCGAGATAAAGAAAATGGGAAGCCTTAGTATTACGGATAAGGAGTTCGAAGCCTATGATAAAGCTTATAAAGTGGAACCCAATGCAATAGATCTTCAGGATGCAAAGCTTGAGGATACCCAGTATAAAAAGGTAAATCCCAAGGCTTTTAAGGAAGTTCTGGATAAAAAGATCCAGGATACAATGGACAAATTCAATAAAAAGCTTGAAAAAAGCTTCAGCGATAAGAAAGCCTACACGGATAAAATCGGAGATCTCGGACAAAAGGCTGTATGGCTTGAAACCTTGAAGACTATCCATAAGGAAAACACCAAAAAGAATGGTTTAAGGAGCGTACAGGAGGGTATGAGGGTATATGAGGCTCTTAATGATTTCTTTAAGCCCTTCAAACAAAACAAGCATTACTCGGTTTATAAGAAAAAATGCATGAAAATGCCTGAAGCAAACGACAGCTTTTTCGATAATTATTTTGGTGAGCTTGAAAAGGCGGCCAATAAGAAAGACAAGGATGGCAGCATAAAGAAGCTTGAATATAAGGACTTCGTCAAATGCAAGGACAAGGCGGTTTCCGGAATGTTCTCCGATGCGAGAACAAAAAAAGACGGAAAGTTCCTAAAACAGATAAAAGAGTATTCAATCTGGACAGGTATTGCGCCTAAAGATATCAAGAAATATGATGCGCCTGCAAAGCAGAATAAGATTCTCAAGTAAAAAAAGACTGGTGCCACAAACATTATCGTTTGTGGTACCTTTTTACTATATATTGTAAAATTTTCGTTTTGGGCACAAAATACAATACCCCTTCATGAAAGAGTGGGTAGGGGGAGATGATGCGTCGCAGACACTATTTTTGACTCTTTTGTTTATATTCTTTTATACTTATCAATATCCTGGATAATTTCATATATAAGTTCCTGCTCGGATTGAGTTTTGGATGAAAGGTAGTTATAGCACTTCAATGGAATATTGCTATCATCGATACTAACCATATATGGCTCTATTTTTTCGAATAATTTTTCCAGGGGGAGTTTTAATGCTGATGAAATTTTTTCTATACTTTCAAGAGATGCATTTTTTTCGCCACGTTCAACCTGACCAATATATGTTGGATGACATCCTGCTAATTCTGCAAGTCTTTCTTGACTTAACCCAAGCTTATTTCGATAATTTCTGATTCGTTGACCTACACTTTTGGCAATATCGCTCATGTGTAAATACCTCCTTTTTATGTAGTCTATTAATATTAAAAAAAATTATCTATAGACTATTGATATTATTTTGGAGTGATGGTATACTATAAATACTACAAATTATGCAATTTATACTTATAGTATTTACTGTGTAGTAAAATGGATTGTTGTTGAAAATGGAGGCTTATAAGATTGTCATATAGTGTTGTTCGACTAAATTGCCCGGGGTGTGGTTTCCCAGTTGAGATTGGTATGAAAGAATGTCCGGCTGGACATCCGCTTAATATATCTACTTTTAACAGTGTTAGAGATATGCCAATACCTATGGTAAATAAGTATACGGGTGTTTATAAAAAGGAATTACAGGAAGATCCCGTGAATAAAGAATTGAATTATTCAATAGGGATTTGTTATTTAAAACTAAAATTATATGATAAAGCGTCACTGGCTTTTGCAAAAGCAATTGAAGATGATTTTGATAATTCAGAAGCATTTTTTTATGCTGCAATTGCAGAATTGAAAGGTAAAAAAGCGTTTTTGGCACTAAGACCCAATATAAGTAAAGCTGAAGAATATATAAATGCTGCCATTATGATTGAACCTAAGGGAATATATTATTATTTTCATGCTTATATCAAATATGATTTTTATGAAAGAAAGAAGTTAAACACATTTCCTGATTATCAAGAGACGAAGCAAATAGCATATGATATAGGGGTGTCGGACTATGATATTCAAATGCTATATGAGTTATTGAATGTTGAACGTCCAGCCTGCTTATGATTTGAATTTATACAGTGGCCACACACTGTAAATAAATATATAAGGAGCTTTTTTATGGATTATGAATTAAATAAAAGGTATTTCAAAAAGGTAAATGAAAACATTGATTATGGGACCAAAATAAAAGTAATTATTGGAGGAGCGGTTGTATTTCTCATTTTCATTGCGATGGTTCCGATTATTGCTATTATTGGTGCAGCAGTTGCAGGCATAACTATCTATTCAATTGTAAATGAAAAGAAAACAATAGAAAATGAAAAGGCAAGTATTCCCAGTGATTCACAGTATGATTCCGAGGTTATAAAAATGCTTGGTGATTTAAAGGCGAAAGCATTAAATGCACTTGGATTGGACGAGGATGAAGTCAAAGAAATAGCACCTATTACTTTTGATGGTTATGTATATAAAAATGCTGACTATTTAAAGAGAGGTAGGGATGGTTTGTGGCGTACCAATAAGTATGAATATGTAATACTTTTTTTCTCTGAAAATGAGGTTCACTGCTACAATTATACATTTGACACTACACTGAACTGGAAGACAGAATCGACGGATGTATATTTCTATAGAGATATAGTTTCCGTTTCAACCTCTAGTGATACGGTACAGTTGTTGGGTGAAAAAATTGATTATGAGTTTTTTAAATTGACAACGACAGGCGGAACTACACTTCCAGTATCGTTAAGGGATGTTAACAATGCTCAGCGTTCTATTAATGCTATGAGATCCTTGTTAAAAATAAAGAAGCAAAATATGCAGTAAAAAAGTGCCTGTTTAATCTGAAACCTATGTGGCGGGTTATCAGGTTAAGCAGGTTTTTTGTTGCTATACTTAAAGGAAAAAACTATGGGGATTATTAATGTAGAAAAATTGATAAATGACGAAAGTGTTGCAATTGGATGCATAGAAATTTCAGCAATTCCGCATGTTTCGATTATTGACGAAAGGCAAAATATAACTGATGAAGTTATAGAAAGATATAAAACAGAAACTATTACGTTGTTAAATGAAATCTACCAGTTCTATAAAACATTTAGCTATGAACAGGGAATATCTAAGGATGTTGCTGTTGAATTATTATGGTCAACGCATGAAGTAGAAAACCAGCCGTACAAAGCTCAGATTAATATACATATTATAATTCGTGCTATAGATAAAAATGCTGAATTGGCAAAGAAATCTGTAGCGAATATTATGAGTCTAATTAAATCTACATTGTCTTTGCAGAAATATGACTATCTAGATATAGATTTTGAAAAATTAAAAATGATAATTGCAGATATTGACGATAGTTGTGTTAAATGTTTGGTGAAAGAAGAAAAGGTTGAAAACCTTCAAAATAGGTTACTTCCATATTGTTATACATACGATCGAATTCCTGAATCAAATAATGATTTTAGTAGGATTGTAAATGTTTTAATGGATTATCCGAATTCTGCTATTTCCATGCAGTTAATTCCCACAACACTGAATGATTCTGAGATTGTCGAAATTGACAGGGTTACTCAGGCATTGGAAACTTTAAGTAAAGGAGTTATGGAACAAGGTCTTGGAAATGTCAGCTTTACAATGGCTGATGCTCATGCCAAAAAATATAAGTATTATTCAGATCATAAATCATCACCACTTTTCTTGTTTAATATTATAGTATATGGAAATGAAAAGGCGGTATCTAATATATCGGGAAGATTATATGGTCAGCTTAGTACTTCTACAGATGGGCATGCAAATCTTAAAATGGTCGAAATAGCCAAAGAAGATGTAAATAAGGATAATAACTATTATCCACTTCCGTGGGCAGTTAATGAGATTCTAATTAATAAAGATCGAAATAATCAGATTTGGAATTTGGGTCATTTTTCGATAGATTTTTATCGTCTTCCATTTGTGATAACGGTTGAAGAAGCTGCAGAATTTATTAGATTACCTATTGGAAGCGAAAAAATATCTGCAGGAATCAGTATCAATGAGTCTGGTAAAGAAACGAAATCATATGCGTCCAATCTTATAAATTCCGGAGATATTACTGTAGGAACTTTAAGAACTTCTAATAATGGCAATACTATAGGTTTTTCATTAAAAGATTTGGCTAAACATATGCTTGTTGTCGGAACTCCGGGTTCTGGCAAAACGACCTTCTCAGTTAGTTTGCTTGATCGCTTATGGAAAGACCACAACATACCTTTCTTGGTTATTGAACCAGCCAAGAACGAATATCGAGCATTGGTACAAAGTATTCCAGAATTACAAGTATTCACTCCGGGAAAAAACTTTATATCCCCGTTTGTTTTTAATCCCTTTGTTCTGCCCAAAAACGTAAAGCTTGAAACGTACAAATCAACTTTGAAGACAGCATTTTCTGCCGCTGTTTCAATGTCCACTCCTCTTGATAAGATATTCGAGGAGACGATTAATAATTGCTACTCTGATTTTAGATGGCTTGACACGTATACTTCTGATGACAAAGGTAGAGTGTTTAATATTTCCGATTTTATTAAGTGTTTCCGACAGACATTCGATGAGATTGGTTATACTGGTGATGCACGAAATATCGGAAGAGCTGGTATAGTCCGCCTCAATAGTTTGATTAGCCTGTTTGATAATTATTACTCTATCCCTATTGAGGATATTTTGAAAAAGCCAACAATTATCGAATTAGCCGCTATCGAAAACTCGGATCAAAAAGCACTAATTATTTCTCTTCTTCTTCTCTCAATACTCGCTTATGTTAATGCTAATTATGTAGGAGAAGGTGGTTTGAAGAATGTGATTCTTCTGGAAGAAGCACATGTCCTTCTTGATGCAGATACAAACGCTGGTCAAGGCGACGCAAATCCAAGCGCTGTTGCACAAGGTCTTGTCAAGCGAATGCTTGCAGAAATACGTTCATATGGAGTTGGACTTATCATAGCAGATCAATCGCCAAGAAAAGTATCAACAGACGTCGTAGCTCTCACTGATATGAAGATGGTATTTCGTCTTGTAGAAAGTGTGGATAAGCAAATTATCGGTGATAGTACAAATATGACGGAAATGCAAGTTCAAAGAATGTCTAAACTGAAGCCCGGCGAAGCTTTCTTGTTCTTCAACAAGCTTGATGAACCGGAAGAGGTTATTACGCCTGATTATCGTCTTGAGAATAACATTAGCATCACGCTCTCCGATGAGGGTATAAAGGAACTGTCTACCTATTGGAAGAATAGAGAAGACTTATTGCGTCCTTACCCTCAGTGCCTACTATGCTCATGTTGCGGTAAGACTTGTGACTACGTCAGAAGAGTATTAGCTCGTGAAATAGCTCGAAGGATATTCACGAAGCATATTAAGGCGGGGGCAAAAGATTTTGAATTGGTTAAAAAGGTATTCTCGCATATTTCAAAACTGGTTGTCGAAGAGCTTAATGATGAACCTTTTACTCCTGAACTTTTGTCTTGCGTAAAAGTCCACCTTTGGCGAAGGATTAAATACAACACTGCAATTAAGATTACTGACACATTAGTTGAGAACTCACTGAAGAAGTAATAATCCAAAATAGAGAGGAGGCGGAACAACATGGATGAGGAAATGGATACCAGTGTTGATACTTCGGATGTTGGAACAACCGATGTTGATGCTTCTTCTGATGTGGATTATTCTAATGATGTTTCTTCGGACATACCGGAAGATGTTCCGGAAGATATATCGGAGGACGATTATAGTGATTCTGAAGAAATTTCTGATATAATTCCAGACGATATTGACGAAGACAATGCTGAAGAAACCGAAGATTACTCGGATGATATTCCCAAGGAAGAACTGGATGAGGATATACTCGAAGATGATTCCAGTGACATGGAAGCAGAAACGGATGAAACAGAAAACGAATTGTTGGAGGATACCAAAGAGACAGATGAACCCCTTGATGATTTTTCTGATGAGTTTTTAGAGAATGATTTACAGGAGGATATATCTGATGAGGAATCCTTTGATATAGATTTATCAAAAGAAACGCCAGATGAAATACCCGAAGACGTATCCGATGAAGAAACTGTTCAAGAAACGGAAGAAACACCGACTGATACCGATATTGAGGAGCAGCCCACCGACGTTCAGGAAGATGTAGGCGACGAAGATCCCACTGACGAGGCAACGGAGACGCCGATTGATACTGAGGCAGAACAGTCTGCGGATACTCAGCCCGAAGCAACAGACAAAACA
>JAFRWN010000134.1 GCA_017437965.1 Lachnospiraceae bacterium | reverse complement strand
CCCCCTCAAGATGAGATTTCCCATCGTAAGAGTAAGACCCCTTAGAGACTATGAGGTAGATAGGTCGGAGGTGGAAGTGCAGCAATGTACGTAGCTGACCGATACTAATAGGTCGAGGGCTTAACCTTGATTTTCGGATAATTGATATGAAGTTAAAGAGTAAATTCACGGCGTAAGAGAAATCTTGCGCCGTTTTTTATATTTCAATATTGACATTGTGTCAGAATGATGGTATAATTCAAACTGACACGAAGTCAGAATGAAAAACAGAAAGGAGACGCCATGCCAAAGGGATCGCCGGAATTAACGGCAGCAAGAAAAGAAGAAATCATCAATGCCTGCGAACAGCTTTATCAGACGATGAGCTTTAAAGATATCACTTTAAAGGAAATCGGAAATGTGACATCTTTCACCAGAACGTCAATATATAACTATTTCAGGACGAAGGAGGAAATATTCCTCGCTCTCTACGAAAGAGAATATGACCGCTGGAACAAGGAACTGCAGGGCATTCTGAACGAAAACGAAAAACTGACAAAAGAGGAGCTTGCAGAAAAAATAGCTGTTTCGATCTCAAACAGACAGCAGCTTTTAAAGCTTCTTTCCATGAATAACTACGACATGGAAGAAAACAGCAGACCGGAGCTTCTTACTTCGTTTAAAGTGGCATACGGAACTTCACTGAAAATCATGAAACAGCTGCTTGAAAAGTTCTGCCCTGAAAAATCCGGACAGGATATTCAGAGATTTATATATCAATTCTTCCCGTTTATGTTCGGCATTTACCCTTATACCTCGGTAACCGATAAACAGAAGAACGCGATGAAAAATGCAAAAGTAGAGTTTAAATATCAGACGGTTTTCGAGATAACCTACAGCTGTCTGATTGATATGCTGTAAAAACAGAAAGGCTAAGAAGGTACAAAAATGAGCGAAAAAATAGTACAGACAGCAGGAAAAGAACAGCTTGGAAGCTTTGCGCCGATGTTTGCACATTTAAATGATGATGTGCTTTTCGGCGAGGTATGGAATGAAGAAACGATTGATGTGAAGACCAGGTGCATCATAACCGTAGTGTCGCTTATGGCATCGGGAATAACCGATTCGTCCCTTGGTTATCATCTTCAGAACGCAAAGGCGCATGGAGTGACGAAGGAGGAAATTGCCGCGATTATAACGCATGCCACAATGTATGTGGGCTGGCCGAAGGGCTGGGCGGTATTCCGTCTGGCAAAGGAGGTATGGAAGGATGAGGAATAACATGAAAAAAACTAAAAATATAATAAAAAAAGCACTTTCAACGATTCTTTGCATGGCACTTGTTTTGTGCCTCGTAGCATGCGGAAGTGAATCGGGAAGTGACAAGAAAGAAAGCAGCAAAAGCTCCGGGGAAAGCAAAAAAACGGAAGAATCATCAAATGTGACTGGTTCAAGCGATGCTTCGTCCGGCAACGCAGATACCGGTTCTAAAAAAGTGCTTGTGGTATTTTTCTCAGCGACAGGAACCACAAAGAGCGTAGCGGAAAAAATTGCAGGCATTACCGGCGGAGATATTTATGAGATAAAGGCCGCACAGGAATATACCGATGACGATCTTGACTGGAACGACAAAAAGAGCCGTACGACAAAGGAACAGAACGACTCATCCGCCCGTCCGGAAATCGGAAGCGACGACATCTTACTTGATGCTTACGACGTAATATACATCGGCTATCCGATCTGGTGGGGCGAGGAACCGAGGATAATGGATACCTTTGTTGAAAAATATAAGTTTGACGGTAAAACAATGATTCCCTTCTGCACCTCTTCAAGCAGCGGAATGGGCAGAAGCGGAAAGAATCTTGAGGATAATGCCGGAAGCGGCAAATGGCTGGAAGGTAAAAGATTCGGCTCAGGCGCATCAGAGGATGATGTGAGAGACTGGATCGAAGGATTACAGTAAATCACGTGCAGGAGGACGGTAATTTGAAGGCAAAGCACATAAATATCATAAAAAGAATAACTGATGTCGGCCTGCTGGTCCTCCTGCTCTGCCTCATGGCATATCAGGTGATGGGTGAGAAGGCTCATGAATGGGTAGGCATCGCAATGACGGTGCTTGTCGTCGTGCACCAGCTGCTGAACATAAAATGGTACACAAAATTTTTCAAGGGGAAATATAATCTTTACAGGATATTGCTTACCCTGATCAACGCCCTGCTTTTTGCATCCTTTGCGATGACTGCATTCTGCGGTATGTCGATGAGCGCACATGCCGTACCGAAGCTGTACGGAACGGTAAAGGTCAGCTTTGCCAGAAAAATGCACCTTGCCCTGTCTCACTGGACTTTTGTCTTTATGGGACTGCATCTGGGCATGCACATTCCGATAATAATGGCAAAATATAAGCTTTCAGGCAAAGTAAAGAACATTATTTCTGCGCTTTCCTGCTTTGTTGCAGGCTACGGCCTGTATCTTTTCATCAGGCAGAACATTACGGATTACATGTTCTTCAAGGTGCCGTTTGCCTTTCTGGACTATGAAAAAGCAGGCAGCCTTGTGTTTTTTGAAAATATACTGATGCTTCTGTTTTTCGTGTTTATCGGGGCACAGCTGGCATCACTGTGCAGGCAGCTGCAAAAAAAGGACAAGGAAAAGAAAAATCCGCTCGTACCGCTTGTGTTTATAATGGCTGCGGTAATTCTTGGTTTGGTGATCAATATGATTTTAACGAAAAACGATAAAAAAGACACGGCAAAAACGGGATGGGGCGCTGCCGATAATACAAAACAGGAAGAGGCTCCTAAAAAAACCGGAAATTTGGTTTTGATAAACGGCGGAACTTTCAGAATGGGCAGTCCCGAGTCCGAAAACTGGAGAATAGAAGACGAGACCGAACATGAAGTGACGGTATCTTCTTTCTATGTGGATCCCTATGAGACCACTCAGGAGGAATATGACCTTAGCGGCAAACGCATCATTCCTTTCTGTTTGCATGGCCGTTGCAAGATAATTGGCTGTTATCTTGCACAAAAACTCAAAATGTGCTAAAAAGGAGGCTTACAAAAAAAACAATAAAACGATTTCAAAACGAACAGTATATAATTATCTGGAAAAAATGAAAAAAGCATATCTTCTTCCTACCGAGGCTACAATTCAAAGGGAATTTGGTGCATATAGTAAGATAACTGATGCGTCTCCCAAATATGTAATGTCACTTGACAAAATTGACATGAGTCATGATGGAATCGTGCATCTGAATATTATTGACTTCCTTTTAAGAAGAAAGGATTTGATGCTGACATAAGGGCAATATATTAGATTTCAAATAAATACCAATGAAAACACATCGTGAAGAGATTTTTTATGCACATCTATATCGTTGACATTGATTCGCACATGGTATATACTATGTATATACAGAAAGAAAGCGAGGCGAAAAATCTATGTATGCACAAATAAAAGAATGGGGTAACAGTCAGGGAATAAGACTGTCAAAAGAAATACTTAATATGGCTGGATTTGGTGAATCGGAATATCTGGAAATAGAGGCGAAAGAGGGCGAAATAATACTAAAGAAACGAAACAAAAGACTGAGCCTTGAAGAGAGAGCCGCCAAATTTG
>JAFRWN010000013.1 GCA_017437965.1 Lachnospiraceae bacterium | reverse complement strand
TTCCCTCTTCTATGAAGAAAATTGAGACTTTTGCCTTTTATCTGCATGAAGGAAGCAAATCCGGCAGGCTTCCACTTGTTTTTCCTTATCTTGAAAACCAGTGAAGAAAGGTGAGGAAGAAGCCTTAACAACAGAAGTGCTGTCGCAAGGATAAATACCGAGGAAGAAAAATATAGTAACGGATCCAGTGCATCTTCCTTGTCCATGTTCTCAATGATGGAGTCAGTCTGTCTTTTGAAATTGAAATAACCGTAGACAGCAACTATCAGAAGAAGAAAATCAAGGAAAAGCTTCTGCCATAACGGATCCTTGTTCTTCTTTTTGTTGACCTTCTGCTCTACAATCGAGAAATTCGCATATTTCATTACCGGGATAGTCATTACTATCATTGAAAGAACTGCAGCACCTAAAGCATAGAAAACAGAAGTAAGTGTAATTCTTGCAGTAACTGTGGTTCTTACCGAAAACTCCATGAAAGATCTCGTCGATCCGAAAAGCTGGCAGAATAAATAGCCTAAAGGCAGTCCGAATACAAGGGCAACCGCAGAAATGATTCCTCCCTGCATAAGATATGCCAGAAGCAGCTGGAACTTGCTTACGCCACGGCTTTTAAGCATTGCAATTTCACTCTGCTCGATAGAGATGATCTGGTTGGAAACCATGAAAATAAATGCAAAGAGAAGTATCATTACAGGAATCTGGAAAATCCACATTGTAATATTGACTTTGTTGCTGCCTTTTGTATAGTTGGAAAATGAATCCTCAAAATTGAAGCTGCAGGAATAAAGTCCGCCCTGACAGTCGTCGCTTATCTTCTTGTCGGCAGCATAAAAATCGTCTATTTCATTGGTTCTGATGGATTCATAGTCAAAAGCAACGGCAAATTCACTGATGATGGTAGTGATCATTTTCTCCTGCATGAATACTTCATCAAAAACCTTGTCCGAAATAAACATGTTGTTTGAATATGAAAGAGCATCGTTTATCCAGTAAGGATCAGAAGCATCTTTTGCTTTAAAGACTCCGCAGATCTTTACCTTGATATTTTCTCCGTTTGCATCTACTATCGGAGTGACAATCTTATCATTAAGGATAAAACCTTTGTTGATCATCATGCTTTCACTGATGACAGTGGGAAGATAACCCTCCTCATCAATGCTTTCATCATATAAAGAACCGTATACTATCTCAATATAATCTTCAAAATCAAAAAGAGTATCTACAGAGAGATCCATATTCTTCACATTGCTTCTTTTCACCTCAAGTCCGGAGGTAAGTGCATGTGTACGAAGATGGGTATTCTTTGCTGCGGCTTTATGAGGATACAGTCCTGCCAGAGTCTCAGCACCTGTTTTATAGTCGTTGAACAGATCAGTAGAATATGTATTCTTCCTGATATCCGAAAGGCTTCCCGTAACTTTTGTTACGACAGGATATTCGTTGTTGGTCTCAAGATAGTTGGCCAGCTCATCGGTCAGCATCTTCTGCAGGGCAGCCTGCTTATACATAGGATTACAGCAGGCAATGGCAATTAGAAGTATCGTACCGATCAACATACATGATACAAGCCATTTTTTATTCATTATTTTCTGAAAAATAAATTTATACATTAACGGCCTCCATCATTTGTCAAGCGCGAAACACACATCGCCTTCATTAAGACCCGATGCTATCCATGCTATTTCACTGTTCTTTTTAACTACAGTAACGTTTCTCTTTACAAGCGAATCATTGTCATCTACCTTAAGAAGCACATAGGTATTTCCTTTTTCGTCTACAAGGACATATTGGGCATCAATACACAAAACATCGTCTGTTTTAAAATATTCATACTTTGCGGACGTATTGCTGTCATTGATCTTTTCAGCTTCAACATCTTCATCGGGGATTGCGATAACATAATCCTTATAGGACGAAGTAATGTCCGAACATGCATATACTCTTGCACTGAAGCTTATAGGAACATCATTACTTACTGAATTCACCGTGATCACAGAACCGAAAGTAATATTATCACTTGCATCAGAAAGAGAATCCGGTACACTAAGATAGTATTTGTCAGGGCTGGAAATAAAAGCAATTATCTGGTCTGCCCTCTGAGTCGAAGCACCTACATTCATCGCATTTATTGCATTGAAAACACCCTCATATCCGGCAGTAACAGTGACAGGTTCACCATTCTTCCAGATATTATAGTTTTCCATCTTCTGCTTTAATTCTTCCAGCTCTTCGCCTTTACTTTCCTCATATGAAGTAAGTTCTTCCTTCAGCTCATCAATTTCAATTCCGATAAGCTGTTTTTCGATGTTGCCAGTAGCCGCAGCCTGTTTTTGCTCTTTTTCGCTTATCTGGCTGTTATAATCCTTTAAAGCTTTTTCATATTCCAGTTTAGCACTGTCATATTCTATTTTGGAATTCTCATAATCATTTTCCGTAACCGAAGGAATTACAGTCATAATCTTTGTGTCTGCAGTAACATAGATATCGGTTGTCTTTTCAAGAAAGATCTGGTCGATCCTGCCCGGAACACCTGCAGCAAATTTATTGTTTTCATAGAAAGACTTCTTTATATCAGTATATACGTTTTCAAGATAAAATGAATCTTTCTTTACGGTAGTCTGGGTGTATTTATAGTTTGAATTATGCTCATCATCACACCAGAAAATACTGTCACCTACCGAAAGGCCCTCAGTGATTTCTGTAAAATTATCACATACATTACCTATTGTAACATAGGTGACCGCCTTGTCTTTCTCGCCGTCCTTTTTCATTACATAAAGACGGTCACTGTCATCATCTTCATAAAGACATTCATTAGGTACATAGATAACATCCTTGCAGATATTCGATTCTTCAATCACACAGCCATAGGTACCGAGCTCAATATCTTTACTACTCAAATCATATCTTGTGTACAAGTTTTTGTTGAGATCCTTGGCATCCTGTAATTCTTCGTCAGTATACTTAAGTATTTCCGGATTTTCAATTTTCTCGCTGCCGATAATGAGTTCGGTACGTTCTATTTTCCTGAGCTCATTATCTTTTTTGTAGTCATAGCAGAAATATTTCTTAGATGTATCAGCTATCACAACTGCAAGTGCATTATTGCTTATTTTACTTTCATCCTGAACGGCCATGTATACTATTGTGCCGTCACAGGGGGCTTTTATAACGGATTTTTCTTCTTTATCCCTGCCCTCTTTAAGCTCCTGTCTGATCTTGACAGCATCTGCTTCTCTGCTCTGTTCTTCAAGCATGAAATTAAGCTCAGCTTCAGAAATCTCGGTTTCATACATTTCTCTTTCATAACCATACATCTGAGAAAGGCGGTTTTTCATTTTCTGAATACTGTCTTCATGTTCGTTTTTATAGACTTCGCTTATTTCGGTATATTTCTGAAGATTCTTTTCTATTTTTTCGTTTTCTTCGGCCAGTTCGCTGTTCATTACATAGATTTCATCACCGGCTTTAACCTTATCTCCAAGCCGGAAATTGATCTTATCAACATTGCCGTCTGTTCCAAAGTAAATTTCGGTAAGTTCCGGCATTACACTGCCTGTACAAACATTTACAGAAGAAATATCGCCCTTTTTGACAGTATAATACACTGGCATTATTTTATTAGTCTTTGTAAGTTCAGGGGCTTTGCTGCCACAGGCAGTCATCGAAAGCATGAGGCAGAGCAATAATATAATACTGACTGTTTTTTTCATTTCAACTCTCCTCACTGGTCTTTTTCTGATGAATCTCTGTTGGTAAGGACTGTTTCGCCAAGCTCTAGTCCGGATTTGATCTCAATTATATCGGTATTATACACACCGGTTTCAACTTCCTTTATCACTCTCTCGCCATTATCCTTCTGAACATATACTATAGCTTCCTCTTCAGACTGGATGACAGCCGTCTTCGGAACATACAGGACATCCCTTGCTTCATCGATTATTATCGTTATTGATGCAGAAAGGTCTCCGGAAAAATCCTTATCCTTATCCTCTTCAAGAGTAAATCTTATTTCATAGGTATTTGAATTTTCCCTGACAGGCTCGACACTTATGCATTTTACTTTTACTGTCTCTTTTTCAATTTCTTTTTCAGCCTGTCCTCTTCTTGTGTTTACAGCAAAAAAGTAAACAAGATCATATACTTCACCGAGCTTGAACAGTCTTACGTTCTTTGTTGAACATGTAAAGTAAGGCTGCTGGTCCGTTATGGTGACAGCAGTATCATTGTTGCTGAGCCTTCTTCTGTCTGAAGTTTTTGCGACATAGGAAATAACACCATCCATATCGGCGTAGATCCTGCATCCGTCAAGCTCTTCCATCGCATTATCAAGCTCAGTCTGGCTGACAGCTAGCTGGTTTTTCGCTAACTCAAGTGAGCTCAGATATTCGTCATATTTTGACGTATCATAAGCTCTTCCATAGGCTGTGCTTATTTTCTTACGCTTTGCTTCAATTTCAGCCATTGAAGTATAGTAGGAAACCTCAGACTCATATCGGCTTACCTCGGACTCAAGTCTTTCAATTTTATCGGTAAGCTCTGTGGTTCCGCACTCAAGCAGGAGATCTCCCTCTTTTACAGTATCTCCTACAGCCACATAGGTATTGGTAATTAGTGCATTATTCTTTTTAAATTTCAGGGAGCTTCCTGCCGAACGCGCATAATTCAGATATTCTGTCTCGGTTTTAAAGACATCACCTTTGGCAACTTCAAAGGTGGAAAAGAAATCATAATTGACACTCTGGGCAATCGGAGCCTTTCTGTTAAGCTCTGATTTTGATGCCAGTGAACACGCAGAAAGAAGGACTGAAGCAGATAGTATCAGTCCTGTAAATATTAACCTTAATTTTTTTCCGGATTTCGATCTCAATTCTGGATCCTCCAAATTTATTAGTCAGAATAATCCGGTGATCTTACCTTCCGAATTTACATCAATTCGTTCTGCCGCGGGCGATTTGGGAAGTCCGGGCATAGTCATTATGTTTCCGGTGAGAACAACAACAAAGCCTGCACCGGCACTTACATATACATCAGGCACATTTATTTTAAAACCTTCGGGTCTTCCTAGCTTTCCTGCATCATCAGACAATGAATACTGAGTCTTTGCAATGCAGACAGGAAGGCTGTCAAAGCCAAGTTTTGAAAGATGTTCAAGTTTTTTAAGCACGGAGCTGTCAAAAACAACATCATCAGCGCCATATATTTCTTTGCTTATCTTCTCGATCTTCTCTTTGAGCGGAAGTTCATCAGGATAAAGCGGTGAAAAATCGGAGTTTACATTTTCAAGTACATCAAGTACTTCCGTAGCAAGTGCCAGACCACCTTCTCCGCCTTTTGCCCATACATCCGAAAGTGCGAAACGACATCCTCTTTCCTTGCAGAAATTTTCCACAAAACTAAGTTCTGCATCGGTATCGCTAAGGAAATGATTAAGTGCAACCACTACCGGAACTTTGTATTTCTGAAGATTTTCAATGTGCTTTTCAAGGTTTACTATTCCTTTCTTAAGCGCATCAAGGTTTTCTTCGGAAAGTTTGTCTTTCGGACATAATCCGTTATATTTAAGCGCACGTACAGTTGCAACAAGTACAACTGCTGAGGGTTTAAGTCCACCCTTACGGCATTTGATATCAAAGAATTTCTCTGCACCGAGATCAGCACCGAAACCGGCTTCGGTAACAACAACATCTGCCATCTTAAGTGCTGTTTTTGTAGCGATCAAAGAATTGCAGCCATGAGCAATATTGGCGAAAGGGCCACCATGAATAAGTACAGGAGTATGCTCAAGAGTCTGAACAAGATTTGGTCTGATCGCATCCTTCATCAGAGCCGTCATTGCACCGACCGCGTTAAGATCACCCGCAGTCACAGGATCACCATTATAGTTATAACCGATGATGATTTTTGAAAATCTATCCTTTAAATCTTCAAGATCCTTAGCCAGACAGAGTATTGCCATTATTTCAGAAGCAACTGAAATTACAAAGTGATCCTCTCTTACCACTCCGTTTGCTTTTGAACCAAGTCCGATAACAATATTTCTCAGAGCCCTGTCATTCATGTCAACACAACGTTTCCATGTGATATTCTTAGGGTCGATGTTAAGTGCATTACCCTGATGGATATGGTTGTCTATCATTGCAGCAAGCAGGTTATTTGCAGCACTTACGGCATGAAAATCACCGGTAAAATGAAGATTGATCTCTTCCATCGGAACAACCTGTGCGTAACCACCGCCTGCGGCACCACCTTTTACACCGAAGCATGGGCCTAAAGAGGGTTCACGAAGAGCAATAAGTGATTTTACTTTCTTCTTTCCGAGAGCCTCACCAAGTCCTACTGTAACCGTGGTCTTTCCTTCTCCTGCCGGAGTCGGATTGATCGCTGTTACAAGTACAAGCTTTCCGTCAGGATTTCCCTGGATGGATTTGATATATTCATCACTGAGCTTTGCCTTATATTTGCCATAAAGCTCAATATCATCTTCACCAAGTCCTATAGACTCTGCGATTTTTTTGATCGGATATAATTCTGCGTTCTGAGCAATTTCAATATCTGTCATTTTAGTACTCCTGACATATGATAACTATTTAAATATAATAATATATTTCATGTGTTTTGTAAAGAAAAACACGGTATCAAAAAATAATACCATAATATAAAACAATCCGGTATAATATAATACATTATACCGGATATTTGGTTTTAAAAAATTGAGTCTACATATTCGCATGCTGCAAGAGCTGCAACAGCTCCGTCCGAAGCTGCAGTTGTCAGCTGACGTACCTTTTTGGTCCTGCAGTCACCCGCAACAAATACACCATCCATGCTTGTTCTGCAGTCCTCACCTGCAACTACATAACCGGAAGAATCCAAAGTAACAAGATCCTTGAACAATTCATTCTGAGGAACCTGGCCTATTGCAACAAATATTCCGCTTACATCGAGTATTCTTTTCTCGCCTGTTTTTACATTCTTTACTTCAAGACCTGAAACAGTTTCGTCTCCGATTATCTTTTCTGAAACGCTGTCAAGTACGAGCTCAACATTTTCCTTTGCTTTAAGTCTCTCAAGCGAGGAAGGTTCACCTCTGAAAGCATCCCTTCTGTGTACGATATAAACCTTATTGCAGTAATTACTTAAAAAACCGGCATCCTCAAGCGCAGTATTTCCACCACCGATAACAGCAACATCCTTTCCTTTGAAGAAGGCTCCATCACAGGTTGCACAATAAGAAATACCTTTTCCGATCATTTCTTTTTCACGTTCAAGCCCGAGCGGACGGTTTGAGGCACCTGTAGCAATTATCAGTGATCTGCCTTCATAGGTATTACGCTTTGTTGACACAACAAAGCAGGAAGCCTCTTTCTTTACATCAAGCACGCCCTGGATTTTAACGACAGCACCACACTCTTTTGCCTGTTCATAAAGACCGGTAGCGAAATCAAACCCGGAAATATTTTTGATACCCGGATAATTTTCAACGTCGGGTGTATTGATTATCTGTCCGCCATAGGCTTTTGATTCAAGAACAAGTGCAGTTTTTCCTGCACGCGATGCATAAATCGCTGCACTCAGTCCTGCTGTACCTGCTCCGATTATTATAATATCATACATAATGATTCTCCGTTATCACAGACCAAGAAGATCATAAATCTCGTCTTCAGAGATCACTCCGATGGATTTATTTGCAACTTCTCCGTTCTTGAAAACAATAAGAGTAGGTATAGAAGAAATACCATAGGCAATGCAAAGCTCCTGTTCGTCATCGGCATTTACTTTTCCGACTTTGAAGCCATCTGCATTTTCTGCAATTTCATCAACAACCGGTGAAAGCATTCTGCAGGGTCCGCACCAGGGTGCCCAGAAATCAACAAGTACAGGAACCTTGGACGTCAGTACTTCAGCTTCAAAATTATCCTGAGTCAAAACTATAGGTGTCATAATTTCCTCCTTTATCATGTGAAATTAGGGTGTTTAATTTTCCACAAAACTGCGGATAATAGTCATATTACCATCAAGTGTATATTCACCATAGCCCGAAGGAATAATGAAATGGTCGCCCTTTTTAATGTTTATACCATTTATGTTTCCGTTTCCTTCAACAACAGACATATTTATGAACGGGTCCTCCATATCAAAGCTTATCTGGGAATCTTTCAGCTCGATTTTCTCAACTGTATAATAAGGACATTTTACAAATCTTGTTATCACACAGCCGCCCAGATCACTGACTACAGGTTTTGCATTTGCATTCTCTTCAAATGGAGCTTTGATAACATCAATGCTCTGCTGTACGTGAAGCTGTCTGGGTTTACCATTCTGAAGCCTGTCATAGTCATAGACACGATATGTGACATCTGAATTCTGCTGGGTTTCAAGAATAAGTGTGCCGCCTTTTATAGCATGGAGCGTACCGGGATCTATCTGGAAAAAATCACCCTTGTGAACAGGAATTTCCCTGATAAATTCCGACCATCTTGCATTTCTGATCATGTTCTCAAGCTCGGCATGATCCTTGGCATTATGACCGATCACGATTTTAGTACCCGGCTCACAGTCAAGTATATACCAGCACTCTGTTTTTCCGAAAGAACCATTTTCATTGGCTTTTGCATAGTTATCATCAGGATGGACCTGGATACTGAGATCATCCTTTGCATCTATTATTTTGATCAGCAGAGGATATCTGTCACCTTCTGAATTGCCAAACAATTCTTTATGGTTTTCCCAAAGCCAGCTCAGAGTTTTTCCGTTAAATTCTCCGTCTTTTATCAGACAGTCACCGTTCGGATGTGCGCTGATTGCCCAGCATTCTCCGGTATCATCTCCCGGGATATCGTAGCCGAATTCTTTCAACTTGTTTCCGCCCCATATCATTTCCTTGAATACGGGCTTAAGAAAAATAAGTTCCATCTGTTACTCCATCAAAGCCTTTATGAGCCGAATTTGAAATCTGTTCCATACCAGCTGTTGATCATTGCTTCAACTATGCCGGTAAAAAGAAGTGAATTATTCATGTTTCTTCTGATGATACCAAAGGTTTCACCATCAGAGAAAGAATTGTTATCCCACCATACTACAGGGATATTTACTTCTTTTGCCTTCTTTACATAATAGCCGGCCCAGTCTTCACGGGCTGCAATATTGGCATTCTTGCTCATTGCACCGAATTCACCGATCACGGCATAATGACCATTATCGATCAGGACACTCTTGATATCGGAAAACAGCTTGTCGATTTCCGATTTATCCTTCTCGCTCTGAGAAGTCCACTGATCTGTACCATTGGTGTTAAGTGCAAAGTTATAGGGAGTGTAAGCATGTATGGACATGATCACTCTGTCATCATTTTCGGGGAACTGATATTTTGCCCATGCGGACGAATTTGAAGTTGCAGCATAACAGGGAACCATCAGGAATCTCTTTGCATTCTTGCCACCGAGACCTCTTATAGTACTTACAAAATCAAGACCGAGCTTGTTTACATTTTCCCACTGTCCTTTTGTACCGGTCCATTCACTTCCTGAACCGATATTTCTGGGCTCATTCATTCCTTCGAAAATCAGTCTGTAATCATAGTCGGCAAAGTAATTACCGATCTGCTCCCACATAGCCTTAAGTTGAGCGGAAGTCTTCTCATAGCCTTCGTCGGTTACATTGATCCATCCTGTATTATTGCTCTTGTCATAATTATCATGATGTATATTGATAATTACGAAAAGATCTGCCTCGATAGCCCAGTCAACAACCTGCTTTACTCTGGCAAGCATCTTCTCATCGATTTTGTAGGTCTCAGGATCGGTGAACTTAAACCAGGTCACAGGAATACGTATGGTTGTAAAACCATAGCCGGCAACAGCCTGAATAAGTTCCTGTGTTATTTCAGGACATCCCCAGCTAGTCTCCTGCTTTATAGGATCGGTTCCGTCTCCGCCGTTTGCATCAAGAGTGTTTCCGAGGTTCCAGCCAAGTGCCATTGCCTCAACAAAATCCTTGGTTGAAATTGTTTCAAGATCATAGGCTGATGCACGTTTTGTGACAACCGAATCAGCAGTGGGATTGGCTCTGTTCCTGTCAGCAGATGAGCTTTCCTTAGCGGAGCTTTCTTTAGAAGAACTTTCGGATGATGCAGAAGAACTTTCTGCGGAATCAACCGAAGAGCTGTCCTTAGCTGAACTGTCAGATGAACTGTCTTTATCACCACAGGCAGTCAGTGACAGAATCATAATCATTATCAGTAAAAACGAAATAATTTTTTTCATAAACCCTCCTTTTATTTTCAATTATTTTGCAAGTTCCATAAGATCGGCGGTAAGCTCTTCTCTCTTCTTGTCCGCATCTTCAAAGCTTGTACCCTTTACGCCAATATAGAATTTGATCTTGGGTTCTGTACCCGAAGGTCTAACACATACCCATGCATCGTTGTCAAGATCAAAATAAAGAACGTTTGACTTACGAAGCCCGGTAGGTTTAACTTCACCGCTTGCAAGATCGGTAATTGTATCTTTCTGGTAATCTCTGAATGAAACAACATTGTAGCTGCCAAGCTTCTTAGGAGGATTGGTCCTGATTGCTTCCATCATTGATTTGATCTTCTCTGCGCCTTCAAAGCCTTTAAGTGTTATGGTTTCAAGACCTTCTCTGAAGAAACCGTACTTGTTGTAGATCACCATCATCTGATCCCAGAGGGTAAGACCCTTGGTATAGTAAACTGCTGCAGCCTCACAAAGTGCCATTACTGCAACTACTGCATCCTTATCCCTTGCATGAGTACCTACAAGACAACCATAGCTCTCCTCGAAACCGAACTCATAGGTTCCTTTGCCGCTCTCTTCAGCAAGCTTGATAAGCTCACCTATATACTTGAAACCGGTAAGGCATTCCTTGATCTCTACGCCGTAATATTCAGCAACTTTATCAGCCATATTTGTAGATACGATAGTCTTTACAATAAAGCTGTCATCCTTGAGGAGACCTCTTTCTTTCTTCTGGCTGAGGATATATTCACATATTATCATTCCGGACATGTTTCCGGTAAATGACATATACTCTCCGGTCTTTGAATCCTTTGCATAAACACCGAGACGGTCTGCATCGGGATCGGTAGCAAGAACAATATCCGCATCTACTTCTTTGGCAAGCTTAAGTGCAAGCTCAAAAGCAGCAGGACTTTCAGGATTCGGATAGTTTACTGTTGGGAAATTACCGTCCGGAAGCTCCTGCTCTGGAACAACATAAACATTTTCAAATCCGATTTCCTTAAGTATTCTTCTTACCGGAAGGTTTCCTGTTCCGTGAAGAGGTGTATAAACAACCTTGAGTGTCTTTCCTACTTCTTTTACAATCTCAGGCTGAACAACAAGTTTCTTGAGCTCCGAGATATACTTATCATCGATTTCCTTTCCGATTTCAAAGAAAAGCCCCTTAGCTTCAGCCTCAGCTCTTGACATGGTCTTTACCATGTTCCAGTCACTTACTGCATTAACCTCGTCAATGATTTCAGAATCTACAGGAGGTGTGATCTGGGCACCGTCCTCCCAGTAAACCTTATAACCGTTGTATTCTGCCGGATTATGGCTTGCTGTTACATTTATACCGGAAATACATCCAAGCTCACGAACTGCAAACGAAAGCTCGGGAGTAGGTCTCAGTGATTCAAAACGATATGCCTTGATACCGTTTGCACAAAGGCAGAGAGCTGCTTCAAGTGAGAATTCAACAGACATTCTTCTTGAATCATAGGCAATTGCAACGCCCTTGTCTTGTCCGCCTTTTTTGATTATATAGTTTGCAAGGCCCTGGGTAGCCTTTCTGATCGTATAAAGGTTCATTCTGTTGGTACCTGCACCGATAACACCACGGAGTCCGCCTGTACCGAATTCGAGGTCACGATAGAAACGGTCTTTGATCTCTTCCTCGTTGTCTGCTATAGCCTTAAGCTCGGCTCTTGTCTCTGCGTCAAAGTATTCATCCTCGCACCACTGTCTGTAATTTGTCAAATAGTCCATAGTAAAAACCTCCTGTAGCAAAAAGTACTGTCTTATATTATAACATTATTTTCCGGATTTTAAAAGCTCAAGATTTTTATTTATGAGTTTTATTCTCTGTTTTACGCAGTCAGGGCTTCTCAAAGGGTCCTCGGGAGTGTTGAAAATGAAGTCACAAAGCTTTTTTATCGTTGTTTTGGCTACATGCATCCTTGTGTCAGAAGATGCGTAGTAGATGAGGATTTCTCCGTTATCATCTGCAATTGCACCATTTGTAAATACAACATTTGAAACATCTCCTACCCTTTCCCAGCCATGAGGTCCGAGAAACATTCCTGAAGGCTCGGCGATCACTTTCCATGGCTCATTCAGATCTGTTGCAAAGCAGTAAAGTACATATCGAAGACCTGCTGCTGTATTTCTTACTCCATGTGCAATATGAAGCCAACCACGGTCTGATTTGATGGGCACTGCTCCCGCTCCGTTCTTTACTTCTGTGATAGTATGATATTTTCTTGTACTTGTAATGATTTCTTCATCAATTACAGCATGTTCGATATCATCACAGAGTCCGAAACCGATTCCTCCGCCTGAGCCGGTATCAATGAAATCATCCATCGGACGTGTATAGAAAGCATATTTCCCATTAATGAATTCCGGATGAAGCACTACATTTCTTTGCTGGGGGGAATTGAGAGTCTTAAGATTATCGAGCCTCTCCCATGTTTTGAGATCCTTGGTCCTTACGATTCCTGCAGCTGCAACTGCGGCCGAAAGATCATTTACCGAATGGTCTTTGCTTTCCGAACAGAAAACGCCGTAAATCCAGCCGTCCTCATGTTTTGTCAGACGCATATCATATACATTGGTTTCTTCAGGGCAGGTATCCGGCAAAACAACAGGATAATCCCAGAATCTGAAATTATCGATACCGTTCGGGCTTTCGGCAACAGCAAAGAACGATTTTCTGTCGTTTCCTTCAGTCCTTACAACAAGATAATATTTCCCGTTAAGCTTGATAGCGCCGGAATTCATTGTGGCATTGATGCCAAGTCTTTCCATGAAGTTGGGATTAGTCTCGGTATCAAGATCATATCTCCAGAACAGTGGAACCATTTCTCTTGTCACTACGGGATTTTTGTACTTTACATAAATTCCGTTATAAAACTCATCAGGTTCATTTGCTCTTGTGATAAGAGCCTCCTGCTTTCTTAATTCTTCATAGTAACGAGGGTGTATCATAAAAATCTCCTTTTAGTAATTACTTGCATCTTTCAATAAGCTCAAGGCACATTCTACCGTTGTGGTACGGACATTTCCAAGGCTCTACGATCGGCTGTCTTGAACTGGGTTCGCCGTTTTTGTCCACACACCAGAACCATTCTGAGCCTGGACGTTTATCGGTAAGGGTGTTTTCAATGTACGAAAGCACATCCTCTGAAGCTTCCTTAAATTTTTTATTTCCACTTCTCTGGTATGCATTGAAAAAACCGACTACAGTTTCAGCCTGAACCCACCATATCCTTTTTTCGTCATCAACACCATTCTCACATTCGTTAAGAAGGGAATGATCCACATAGGCTCTTTCATATATTTTCTCGGAAAGAGTACTTGTTATAGGGAATATTCTTTTATTCAGTTCTTCATCGGCAAGTATATCAAGAGCCCTGTCAACAAGCCAGGAGGTCTCGATATCATGGCCATAGGAATGAAGGTCGATAAGTGAATTATATTCCTTGTCAAAGAAAACTTCCTGTCTTCTCTTTTCCGGATTAAATATCTTGTTTTCAATTATATCAAGCATAAAGTACAGCTGTTTTTTCATTCCTTCATGCTTGAACACCCTTACACCTTCAGTATATGCTTCAAAAACATGAAGCAGGGTATTCATTGTTTTTTCAGCCATTACACCGTTTTCGGAAAGCTTTTCATTACTTTCGGGTTTGAAATCAATGGTAAAAGCCTCAAGATAGCCAAGCTCATCCTTCATTTTGCTCTCGATTATATCATATAACGAAAGAGCCAGCCTTTTCGCATCGTCGTCTCCTGTGATGTCATAGTAAGATGACAGGGCATATATAGCAAATGCCTGATTATAGGTATGCTTTGTTGTATCTTCGGGAGAACCATCATATTTTAGCGACCAATATATACCACCATTGAGATCATCGAAACAGTGATCTTTCATGAACTCAAAGGCATGATTTGCATATTTCAGAACACTGTTATCTTTTGTAACAAGGTATACATTTGAAAAGAACCAAAGAATACGGCTGTTAAGTATACAACCCTTTACAGCAGTTTTGTCTATATTGAGATCAAAATCCATATATCCGTAGAATCCGCCATATTTTTCATCGATCAGACTCTTCCAGAATGGTAGGATCACATTTTCAAGCTGTGATTTTGCACGTTCACTTAATGTCAGCATTACCTTCTCCTTTTGATTGTACTTTTATATTATGATTATCGTCTAATATAGTCATAAATGCTTGAAAAATTCTTTTTAAAAATCGTATGAATATATTAAAAACAATCATAATATTATCAAAGAGCCGGTATTAAACCGGCTCTTTGACTTAAATATTCAATGATGTAAATTACTTATTGAAAAGCTTATCTACATAATCCTGAACTCTGTTCTTGTTTGCCTCAACGAAGGTTGATACATCGATAGGCTGGAAGTCAGGGTTAGCACCGAGCTCGATGATAGCTCTGATTGTGAGTGCCTCATCGTAAGGTACCTGATCCCAAAGTTCCATTGTGTAATCCTTATCTTCATCAGCCATAGACTTAAGAACGTCGAAGTTCTCATCAGTGTAAGTCCATGTACGGAACCATTCATCATCATCACGGAGAGTGGTGTCGCCTGCATACCAGTTGAAGTAATCATACATTACACAGTATACCTGCTGAGCATCCTCAGTACCTGAAGGAATGATATAGTAAGAACCTACAGTCTGGTTGAACATAGGATTGGTGTCCTTGTTTCCGGAAGGACCAACAGGCCAGGTAACAAGTACACGGTTCTTCATCATAACCTGATCAGGATCTGCTTCCTGAGCAATCCAAGGCTGGTCAACCCAGAAACCGATGTTCTGCTTAGCCCAAGCATAAACGTTATCGTTCCAGTTAGCATCACAGTCAGGATCCCAGAAGGAAACCTTATCTGTCTGATACATGTCATGAAGGAAGTTAAGTGCTTCAATGGTAGGCTGAGAAGTAAGCATCTCATGAACCTTACCATCATCTCCCTTTATAGGAGAGGCAATGTGTGCGTTATTTGACATAAGGAGTGCAGGGAAAAGAACGTTCCATGCGCCACGGAAGCCCCACTGATCAGTAGCACCATCAGAATCGGTATCCTGAGTGATAGCCTTCATCATGGTTCTCCATTTTTCCCAAGTCCACTCACCCTTTGCAGCAAGCTCTCTGGGATCTTCAAGACCATACTTCTTGATAAGGTCGCTGTTGTATCCAAGAGGATAAGCTGTAAGGTTTACAGAGTTTGCTGTGAAAAGGTAGGTATCAGCAGATCCGGGTGAGAGGCAAAGTGTCTTTACAACTACAGAACCTGCGTCAGAGAAAATATCCTTATGAGCTTCATCTACAAGGCTTGCCTTTGCATCCTTCTGAAGGATATCTTCAAGAGACATTGCATAACCAGCAAGAACTGCAGGGATACCAAACTGAAGGTCTACAAGATAAACCTGGCAGTCGGGCTTACCAGCCATGATAGAGGTATTGATAGACTCAATAACACCCTGCCATGTCATGTTCCAGAAACGAAGCTCGATGTTGTACTTCTTTTCAATTGCTCTCATGTTGTCAAGCTGCATCTGTGCATTAACAACGTTGGTAACACTGGGGTTATCATCAATTGACTGATGATCTGAGGTATAGTACTGCTCGTACCAAGTACCAATAAGTATTTCTCTTGTATCTTTTGAATAAAGAGAAGAACTTGAATCTCCTGCAGATGAGCTCTCTCCTGCGCTGGAAGATGAGCTTGCTGAGGAGCTGCTTGATGAACTTGACTTACCGCATGCAGCAAGAGCAAGAACCATTACTGCAACAAGCAGAAGTGCAACTGATTTCTTTAAATAGTTCACCTATTTTTCCTCCTTTGATTAATTGCTGGCTTTACCTATAGTAACAGCCAAAATGTTAATCTTCATACCTCTGTCGGCAACACCCATGAAATCAGCATACTTGATCCAAGGTTCTGCCGAAGCATCAACCATAACCTCAGTAAATGTTTCACCCTTCTTTTCGGCTTTCTTCTTAGCCTTATTATAATTGCTTTCAATCAGAGCAGCATGAAGATTTTCAATATCACTAACCTTAAACTGAACAATTGAGTAAGACTCATTTCTAGCAGAAGGCTCTACGTCAATAACATTATTGCCGTCACCATACCAGCCCGAACCATCGGGAGTAGGATCTGGTTTCATCTTAGGAATAGGATTGTTGTCAGCATCGAGCTTCTGATTACCCTCTTTGTCGGTCTCATAAACAGGATTGCCATTTTCATCAACCTCAGGGATCTCATTAGGCTCGTTCTGAATTCTGAAGTAAGGATACCACTGATAATCCTGTCCAGCTTCAAAATCAGGAACCTCATAGTAAATGGTAAGCACTGCATCAGATGTAAAAATATCAGGGCTGAATGCGTATGACTTATTGTGAGCATCACCGGTCTTAGAATCCAGTTCTTCCTGAGTACGGGTAAGTGAAAAAGCATTGTAATCCTTAGGCCACCAGTTATTGTTAGCCTCACCACCCATGAAGAGAACCTGCTCATCACTAGGAGCTGCTGTTCCGCCAGTCCAGTCAAATTCACCAAAGCCGGCAACAGAGAATGCCTTGCTCGAATCAACCTTAAGTGCATTTCCGTCAACCTTGTTAGCCTTGTCATCATATGTTCCGTCATAGAAAATTACATTGTCCATGATGAAATCGGCATATTTAGATTTGGCAGTGTCTTCGAAGCCTGAAATGTAAATGTAGCTTCCCTCTGTAAGAGTTCCGTTAAGGTTTACATAAACAGTCTTTACTGCATTCTTGTCAGAATAGTTAGAATAAGCAACTTCGCCTATCTTGTTCTTTTCACCGTCAAATACTCTGACAGTACCTGAACATGACGGGAACTGTGACTTGTATTCCTCGTTAACGATGATACCGAGATCAAGTGAAAGTGATTTACACTTTGAAGCATCTGCACCAAGAAGTGCGCTTGCATCAAGAGCAACTACAGGAACTCCGCCCTTAGGACGAACAACCTTAAGTACTTTTGAACCGTAAGCATCTGCAACTTCAGGCTTAGCGTCAAATGCTCTTGCCCAATCTGTCTCATTGTACTTAACGAAAGAAAGAGAACCATCTTCGAAGTTCACTATGCTACCTGCATCAATAGCACTGTGATCTGCGGAAGCGTTCCTGAGAGTTTTTCCACCCGGAGCCTGCTCTGTTGATCCTGCTGGTTCAGAAGGGGTAGAGGACTCGGACGGCTCTGCTGATGAACTGCTGCTTGATGATGAATCAACAGGAGCTGCAGATGATGAAGACTCAGAAGCAGATGATGATGAACTGCTACTGCTGCTTGAAGATCCGCATGCTGCCATTGAACCAAGCATTGCGCAACAAAGTCCAAAAGCGATTAATTTCTTCTTAAACATAAGTTCCTCCTTTTCTTGAGTTTTTTACTCAAAAAATGTCGCAAAACGCAGTTTTGCCTTTATAAGTGCATTATACTCCAAAGCTTGGATAAAAGCAACAAAAATATGCACAAAAAATATTAATTTTTTGTCAAAAAATCGTACAAATATGGCAGGTATAATAATATACCTGCCATAGAAAACACTTAATATTATCCTACTATACCTGATCTTTCAACACCCTCTACAAAGTACTTCTGAAGTACCATGTAAATGATCAGTACGGGCAAGAGATCCAGCACTATCGCAGCGTCGAGATACAGCTGATTTATCGTAGGTGAATTGATCCTGTATATGTTTCCGATGGAATCATATACTGTCGAAACTTTAACCGAAATCCAGTCAGCAACCTTGAACAGTTTGATGAAGAAGAAATCATTGTACTGCCATACGATCGAGAATACCGATACGGTAATAACTGAAGGGATCGCATTGACAAGCATGATGCGGAAGTAGGTATAGAATGTACCGGCACCGTCTACAAATGCAGCCTCTTCTATTTCCTTGGGAAGTCCACGGAAGAACTGGTTGAAAATGTAGATATAAATACCGGAATTGAGTCCGCAGCCAAGTGCTGTCATGATGTAGATCGGCTTCATGGTCTTAAGGAGGTTCATAGCCTCGCCATGATTGAACAGTTTAACGATTCCGAATACATCAAAGCTTCTGAAAACGATGTAAAGGGGAAGCATGATCGCATGTGAAGGAACTACGATCATTACAACTACGAATGCAAAGAGTATTTTCTTGAACGGAAAATCAAATCTTGCAAAACCGTAGCCGACCATCGAGCAGATAATAACCTGTATTATCATCAGGATTATATCGTTCAGCATCGTGCTTCTGAGTATTGTCCAATACTTCATTACCTTGATTACCGCTTTGAATTTTTCTGTCGTATGATTTCTCGCTATGATGTAAACCATCGGGTCGGTCGCATCGTTGTCCGAGAAAAATGCATGAGTGAAAATTTCAATCAGCGGACTGAGGATTATGTAAGCTATACCGATAAGCACTATCAGACTGAAAAGGGTAAAGATAAATTTCTTTGCGGTCTTTTTGAGCTTCAGCTTGTCATTGGCAAGCTGCTGATCATTTTTAAGAACCGTAAAGGAATCAATCGTATTTCTTAAAATTTTCATCGCTTATCCCCTTTCCTTAGTTATAGTAGAATGTCTTGCGCTGTATCAGTGCGACCACAATGAACAGTATCGCGCACACGGCAAGCATACTCACAAGTGCCATCGTACTTCCTATGTCATATTCAATATCCGAGAAAATCGTGTCATAGGATTTCTTAACCACTTCACTGTCTGCAAATGCATCTACCACGGTATATACAAGGCAGGTGATGATGTGGGGCATAACCATGGGGAAGGTTACCTTCCAGAAGGTCTCATAGCTTGTTGCACCCTCTATTCTTGCAACCTCATAAAGTGAGGAAGGAATTGACTGGAGCGCTGCTATGAATATTACTATCTGTACACCGGACAGGTCGACGACCTGGGCTATTCGGTCTACAGCCCCTACTACGTAGTCTACTATCTTGGCCGGAAGACCGATATCTTTAAACAGTGTCACATAGTAATCAAGATTTATGCCGGAACCCGATGCGTCGGCAATTTCTGCACTTGTTGAACTGATACCGCCGAATGCAGCCTGTCTTGCCATATCGATTGCAGAAGAAATCGCTTCGCAGCCCATGATTACCGGTATGAAGAAAATTGCTCTGAATATTGTTCTTCCGATGAACTTCTGGTTGAGCAGCATTGCCATCAGAAGTGCAAAGGTAAGGATCAGCGGAACATCGATAACGATATTCTTCAGTGATGTAACCAGCGTCTGGTTGAAGGACGGGTGCTCAAGGAATACATACTTGAGGTTGTCAAGTCCTGTAAACTTGGTCGAGAAACCAAGTGAGTTTTTCGTCCTTGCAATCTCATCTGCCGTCAGAACGCTGACCTCGGATACAGAGAACTGTATGGTCATGTAAAGGCTCTTCACATAGAACATGCAGAAGCCGATCAGCCAGGGAAGTATGAACATATATCCGTTTATGGCTCTTTTGGTAGCCAATGTAAGTCTTTTTTTCTTTTTCATTTTCAGCTACCTCCTACTTTACTACCATATAGTTCTTTGAACCGATTGTACCGTCAGCTGTTGCTACCGGTTCGTTTGAGTAATTTACATAGATGACCACACCATTGTCATAGGTGATCTTCTTTACTTTGTTATTGCTGTCAAGTATTTCATGCTTTACTATCGAAGCCTTTGTTACGGAAGCAAGTGCATTGTTTACTTCCCTGTAGATATCACATGCTTCATCAACCCAGTTAACATAGTTTGTTGCATACAGGTTATTGAGAGCTGTGTACTTCATTGTTGTGGCCTCTTTATAGGAAAGAGTGAAATGAGGGCTTGCACCGTATTCGATGCATTCGAGTATGTTCTCAACTGTTGTTGTATCTGCACTGAGGTTGATCGCATATCCCGAATAGTTGATGTAGCCGTGGATTACCATTTCATAGAAAGGAACTTCGCAGTCTACATAAACATAATTGTTATCTCCTATCGGAGCATTGATTATATCATCCGCATATGCAAGAGCATAACCAAGTGCACTGTTGAACATTACGCTCTTCTTGTCATCGGCAAACTTCTTGAGCATTGCCTCTGTGATTTCCTTGGTCTCTTCACGGTTGATAATGTTTGTCTTCTTAAGGTCAGAGTTGAGATATGTACCGAGATCCCTGAGTGAGATACCGGAAATATCAATCTTTTTCATTTCCTTAAGAGCCTTTGTTACATACTTTTCGAAGAACTTCGGCGAAAGGATATCATAAAGATTTGCCGTGTAACCAAGTGTTCCCGAATTCGAGTAATTGGTAGGGCTGCTCTTTCCGTATGCTGCGGTAACGCCCGAACCGTAAAGTCTTGCAGCCTCAAGATTATAGTGGAAATCCTTTGCACCAAATGAAACACGGGTGATAGCCATATCTCCGTAGAGCTTACCGCCACCATTTTCGATGTGCTTTGAAAGTTCCTCGAATTTCTTTTTGCCACCGAGCTTTCTGATCACGTCGATATCCATTACGGTATCATGGTAATAACCGCCGTTCATCCAGCCCTGGTAATTTACTACCAGATTACTGATACCGTTCTTATAGAAGCTGTCAACTATTGCCTCTGCCTGTTTGAAGGTTGTAACCGGAATAACCGATTCCTTTGTAACACCGAGGAAGGTTGTATCGCCTCTTACAGCGCCTATTATATCAAGATACATTCCGATGTTTTCTTCATCGGTTGCTTCCGATTTTACAAGTGCGCCGTTTTCGATAAGGTAATTACGATAGTAATTTGCCATTCCCGAATAGCCGGGCTCTTCGTTATGGGTGAAGCAGTATTTCTGGGTCAGCTCTGTAGAGAAGATATCGTCATTCCATACGGTAAACTTATCTGTAGTCGAAATTGCTACTTCGGTCTTTGCTCTCAGATAGTATCTTGCATATGCCGTATTGTAGTTGGTCATCGACTCCGCACCGGCATCCTTACAGGAAATATCATTTGCGGTCATTACATGAAGTTCTGCGAACGATTCACCTCTTGAAAGGATTACCATCATACTGTTACCGGTCTCGTTGTACCAGCCGAATACAGGAAGCTTTACGCTCTCTGTTTCGGTTGTACGGAGTTCGGAGTCGAACATTACTTCGTCCTGACCGTAAATATACTCGGAATAGTCCGTGCTGCCGTCACAGTCAACACTGTTGAACCTGATAAGCGATCCGGAACCGTTGGGAACGAGGAAATATCCCTTGTTGAGTTTCAGCTCCGAATGAACCGAAAATTCTACCGAACTGCTGGGTTCATCCTTGCCTCCCTCTGTCATTGTGATCAGATATTTTTTACCGATCTCGGGAGTAAACTCATATTCATCCTGGGAAACGTTTACCCATTTTGCAAGTGATTCTGCCGGGCTTTCCTCTGTTGCCTGATAATATGCATCTGCATCATAAATATTGAAAGTGCAGAAATTGTAATCAGCCATATCACTTCTTACAAGAAGCTTATTGCTGTCGTAGATCAGGAATTCAGATTCGCTTTCATCTGCTACTGATGTTGTTGCCCTCTCCTCTTTATAGGTAAGAACATATGCTTTGTAATCATTGCTGTCTACAGCATATCTTTCTGCACCGAAGAAAGGAAGCACATCAATGTAGTAAAGTGAAGCTCCACCATGTTCTACAATATGATCGGTAACGATACATACGTTCAGCTTGTCATTTTCAAGTCTGTACTCGAGAGGAACAACAAAGCTTACGGGAACGGAATACTCTGCTTCTGCAGCTTCCATTTCATCAACATAATCCTCTTCAGTCCAGCCGATCTTTGCAAGGAACTCATCGATCTTCATCATATTGTAAGGAGTGATCGTATCCTTGATCTTTCTGAAGCCCTTCTTGCTCTTGGTGTCCTGATAGAAGTTCATCAGGTTTGCGGCATTCTTAGTATCGCCGGCATCCATCAGCTTCTGATAAAGGTCATCATAGGTATCATTTCTCAGATATGTAGGAACATAGTTCTGATTTGAAAGATCACCGATCTCATATATTACCCTGACACCATTTTCAATGGCTTCGAACTTGAACTGCTTTTCCTCTCCCGCTTCTTTTTCAACACCTGTACAAAGATCGTAACTGGTCATTGTTGAAGTGGTCTCGCTTCCGACTGATGCGAAATATCTGAGGATCAGCTGGGACTTCATGTTCCACATGTATTCAGGGTTTTTGTAATCTGCCTCAGTAATGTTCTGAGGATTTGAATATGTGAGCTTTCCACTGGTCACATCCAATACTGCAACTTCAGCATTTTCTGTATTAACGTAAAGTCTCAGTTTTTCATTCTTTGCTGCAAGTACATAGTCATCGGCAAGTTCAGCAGGCTTTGCCGAATCCGAAAGTGCCTTGAATTCACTTCCTGTTTCATATTTTACATCGAGAAGATACTTTTTATACTTCTTGTTGAAGGTATAGTTCTTCAGGTAGTAAAGCAGGTAAGAGATACCAAGTACCGCAACAACAATCAGAATGGAAAAGACGATTTTTTTAACCGTGCTGTTCTTTTTTGAAATCTTCATGTCATGCCCTCCTACCTGAAATACAGTTCGAGGTAAATACTGTAGAAGAAGGTAATTACCTGACTTATCAGACTATAGATCATCATAATCACAAAGAGGATAACAAGAAGGGCAAAGAACGTAAGCACGATAGTAAGTAGTGTCTTGCCGAGTGTGTAGTTATGGACTATCATTATGCCGACAAGCATTATGATAATCGTATAACCGGTTGCTATCCACATTATGAGCTTATAGAAGACCTGTTCATTATCTGCAACAAACTGTGAAAAAATCGTAGCCGGGATATAAAGGCATACGCAGGGCATGAAGGAATAACCGATAATGGTCATGATGTCCTTCAGTCTGCCCTCACCGTTCATAAGGCAGGTAACCGACCAGTTCGAAATCGAAAGGAGAACGAAAAGTGCAAGCACACCGGAAATCTCCTGTACGGTATTTACGTTTCTGGGGTTTACATCACTTACGATAAAGCTTGCGCAGAGTCTGTTCACCGTGTATGAAACACCGAAGAGGAAAACTATTACCCAGGCTATTGCTACGCTTCCTCTTTCTCTGTGTCTTACTTCATAAAAACCATCAGAAGGATGAGATATGCAATAAAACACATATTTCCATTTTTCTTTAGAAAATATTTCTTTCATTATCTCTCCTCCTAATCGTCATATTTCCTGTTTTTGTGTTTCTTATAGAGCCTGGAGCCTATGAATAACACAAGTAATACTATTATGGTACCGAATATAATATTGAAGTGTTCCTTCAGGATGTTGTTCCTGTAACGCTTGTAGGCTATTGAATAGTAGGAACGGCTCATGCCGAGCTTCAGGTAATCCATAGCCTGCTTATATTCGCCACTGTTAAGGTAGGCCTTACCGATACCGATATATGCCTGCTCGAAATTTTCATTGAGCTGAAGTACCTTCTGCCAGGTTGCAACGGCCTTTGATTCATCACCGTCATAACGGTATCCGACTGCTTCATTTATCAGACGTCCGTACTGGGTAGGCGAGAAAATCTGGACTTCATTCTTGTTGACGTCGCAGACAAGTCTCTGTGCGCCGTTGATCTCGATTGCCTGAGGTGAAAGGAAGGTTCCTTCCGCATTTCCGAGTCCGCCGAAGATGTAGAGGAGATTTCCTTCTGCATCATAGGTGAAGATTCGTCCACGAAGGTTATCAATAAGTGAATACATTCCTTTACCATTATAGGTAACATCAACGATCTTGTTATGGCCCGAATACTTGTTACCGCCGAGATTCACTCCGATAAGGTCGCCACCGAGATTATTGTTGGCGCCCTTCTTGATAACGTCGCCACCCTTTGAATTAAGCCTCATGACAGCCTGTACACCGGTCTGGTCAAGGTAACATGCATACAGGAAGCCGGCATCATCAATATCAATGCCCTTATATTCTGTAGGAATGAAAAGGGTCTGCTTGCTTCTCTGGGCCGAGGTGGAAAGTGTTCTCCATATCTTCTGCCAGAGACTGATGTTTACTGTGATGGTACCGAAGTATCCGTTGAAGACACCGTTCTTCTCAAGCTGAAGTATGCCCTGGAACTCACCTTCGTTGATCACATATATTCTGTCAGCCGAGTCAACACAGACTTTTTTGGGCTTGAAAGTATAGCTTTCACCAAGGATATCGGAAACCAGGCTTTGTGAGGTAAGCGTTCCGTCATGGGTAAAAGTAAGGTTTTTCTTATTTTCACCATCGATATCGAAATACAGTAGTCTCTGGTTTTCGGTATCGCAGATAAAAAGCTGTTTGTACGAATCGGTTACAGCATAGCTTTCCTCTTCGGTACTTGCTATCTTTGATACGTTAGAAATATACACACCCTGAGGACTCTTGAAGGTATCCATATTACCGGTTTCGGTATTGAAAAACTCATCGATCACATAGAGCAGTGAGTAATCATCGGTATCAAGAATATAAATAGCGTTAAAAGTATTATCGCAAAGTGCGATTATTCCGAGTGTTTCATCGGTATAAAGGTCATATATTGATCCGAGCTTATGACCAAGCTGTAAGCTGTCTCCGTTTATCGAACCGTCCGGAACATAGGCTGCGGGAGTAATTACCGCATCATTCCAATAATCGAAGTTGTAAGTGACATACGGAAGTGTGTCCGCACTTGCAACCGAACCCATCACCATTGTGAGAATCAGGAGGACGATAACGAAGTTTCTAAGTACTTTCTTCATATTCATTTACCTCCTATTCCTTCATACCTGAACTGGTCATTGTCTCAATGATCTGTGACTGACAGATCAGGAAGAATGTTATCGGCACAAGGGCAATTACAAATGCTACCGCACATGCAACACCCGCACGGGCTGCACCGCCGCCGGCAATCTGCTGGAGTGCAAACTGCATGGGCTTCAATTTCTCACTTCTGAGATACATGGAACCGGTATTGCCCCACATCTGCTGGAACTGCAGTATACCGAGTGTCAGCCATGCAGGCTTTACGTTCGGCATGAAGATCTTCCAGAAGACGGTAAACTCTCTCGCACCATCGAGGTTTGCTGATTCGCGGAGTGAGTCGGGAATCTGCTCCATGAACTGCTTCATAAGGTAGAGACCCATACCATACTGCCATGGCGGAATAATAACGGCAAGGTATGTATTGTTCATTCCCAGATATGAAATGATCATGTAGTTGGGAATCTGTGTTACGTTGTACGAGAACATCATCGAAAGGACTACCAGTCCGAAAATGACAGTCTTTCCGGGGAATTTATGCTTTGCAAGGGGATAAGCCGCAAGCGAAGCAATTATTACGTGTCCTACCGTACCAAAACCTGTAATTATGATCGTATTGAAAATGTATCTTGAGAAAGGCACCCATGAGTCACTCATTACGACGAACAGGTCTTTGAAGTTATCAAAGGTAGGGTTCTTTACAAATATGGACTGCGGATACTGGAAAATTTCATCCAAAGGTTTCAGTGCATTGTTTACAAGGATTACCAGAGGCAATGCCATGAAGATACCGCAGAATATCATAAAGAAGAACAGGATTCCGTTACCGGCTGCCGAACGGTTCAACTGCTTTTCACGATGGAAAACACCTTTTCTGGCTTTGCTGTACTTCTTTTTGATCTTGGCTTCCTGTTTCAGCCTTTTGGCTTCGGCCTTACTGCTGGCCTTCAGCTCTTTATCCATTGCTTTGTTAGTACTTTCTGCCAAACTACTCACCTACCCTTCTGAGGAGAGCCTGTACAAGCTTGTTCGTTCCGACCATCAGTAAGAAGAGGATCGAAGCGATAGCCGAGGCGTATCCCATTTCAAAACGGAAGGTTCCGTAGTCGATAAGGTGCGTAACAATCGTGGTACCTGCATAGTTAACGGAAGGGTTACCTGCAAGCATTATGGAGATATCACCAACAGCGAATGACTGGGTGATCTGCATTACGGCACCGAACATGAGCTGTGGCTTCATGGCCGGAAGTGTTACGTACCAGAGCTCCTGCCAGCGGTTCTTGATTCCGTCCATTGCAGCAGCTTCGTACATCGACTTGTCGATGGTCTGAAGACCTGCGATGAAGGAAAGGAAACCGGTACCAAGTGAGAGCCAGAGCTGAACCACGATAAGACACGGCATTACAAGCTTTTCAGTCTGGAACCACAGCACCTGGTTGTTTATAAATCCCCATTTAAGAAGGATAGAGTTCAGATAGCCATAACGGTCGGAGCTCAGAATCAGTGTCCATACATAATATGCGTTACCGCAGATAGACGGAGCATAAAAGATAAGGGTCAGGAAAGCTCTGAGTTTTCCTTTGAATTCGTTGATTATCCATGCGAACAACAGACACATTATATAGGAAATAGGGCCTGTTATTACCGCAAAGAGCAAGGTGTTCTTCAATGCGATAAGGAAAACCTCATCATCAAGGAAAAGCCTTGCATAATTGTTGAAGCCTACCCACTTGGGGAAGTTCAGCATATCGAAATATGTGAAGCTGAGTATTATCGATGCAAGCACCGGTAATATCGTAAAGAAGAAGAAGAGAATGAGGTAAGGAGCAAGCATGAAATAGGATTGTCTGCTTCTGTAAATCTTCTGCTTCAGTGTCAGCTTATGAACTATAGGCTTGTTCTGATTAACAGATTCCATTTATCTTCTCCTTTCTTTAATCGAGTCCAAGCTCATGCCGCTTGTAAGCGATCTCATCATTGATGTAGGTGATACGGTCTGTCAGCTCTTCACGTGGAGTAGACGCGTTCGTATCTGCCGTTACTGCATAAAATGCATTGTTTATGTAACGGAAGGTGAAATAACTTCCGGGTATCTGTCTGATACCGCGTATCGTATTTCTCTGTTTATTGATGGTTTCCGTAAATTCTACAGGATAACCGATCTGCTGGAAAGCTTCAAGGTTTGCGGTAGCAACCTTAGCCGAAGGTCCGTTGATGGATTCCATTTCATGTGAATACATTACCTGGGTTTCAGCGCTTGTCCACCACTTAAGGAACTTCCATGCGCTTTCCTTGTCCTTGCAGGCATTCATGATCACGCATGCATTACCTACACTTGCTATTGTATGGTCGATATATTTTTCGCCGGCTTTTATTTCTTTTCCGGTTACAGGATCATACATATCTTCAACAGCTACCTTCTCGGTACCGGGAACCTGGGTTACACCCCACAGACCGTTGATATCCGGTGCGGAAACCTGAAGTGTATTGTAGTAACCGAAGTTACTTATTATAATAGGAGCTTCACCGGTACGGAAACGCTGCTCAATGTTTGTAGTCTTGTCTACGCCGTAATCTGTGTACCATTCACAGTATTTGGTGAAGGCCTGTATTGCTTCTTCCGAATCAAGAAGGGTTTTTGTACCTTCTGCATTATAGTACTCTCCTCCGTTCTGAAGAAGGTTCATAAGGAATACTTCTTCACCGGGCAGCATACCGAGATCCATGTTATTCTGGCTCATTACCGTAAGTGCTGTAACCATTTCCTTCCATGTTGAAGGAGGATCAAGTTCAAGTTCCTTTAAGATATCCTTCCTGTAGAACATTACCATGAAGGTCTGTGCACAAGGAAGTGCATAGGTTGCACCGTTGAACTGATATGCTTCATAGGCACTGGCGTCAAATCTTGCAAGAACCTCATCAATGTCGTCAAACTTCGAAAGGTCATAAACCGCATCTCTTATACCGTAGTTAACAGGAAGGTCGAAGTTTACTTCCAGTGCCACATCCGGTCCCTGTCCGGCCAGCGTCGCCTGCAGGAGTGTTGAGATATCGACAAGCATTACCGTGACGTTTATACCATAGTTTGAAGTGAAATCTTCAGAAATCATCGACTTGATAACGTTCGACTGGTCTCGGCCGGTACCTACCCAGAGGACAAGCTTGGGAGAATTATCTCCTTTTTCCGACACATCGCCGACTATATCGTAGTCAATTACGAAGGAATAGAACAGTCTCTTCATCTCATGCCAGAATTTCTTGAAGAAACTATTTTTGATTTCTTTTACTTTTTCATCGGTAGAATAAATATATATTGAATCAAGCGCAAGAGGCTGTCCGATAACATCGGCTATCCAAGTACCGCACGCACGTACATTGGAACGATAGTCCTGTACAACTTTTACAAAATATTCATTATTCTTTATCAGCTGTTTAAGCTGGGTTCTCATCGTAGTAAGAGCTCTTTCCTTATCACTGCCTTTACCGACAAGTTTCTCGAAATCTGTGATAATCGAATCAATCTTATTATAGGCTGATTTAAGTTCATCATTAAGTCCCGGAAGGTTTTCAACTATTTCATAGTCTCGCCATACGTCAGGTGAAATACCTGTTACACAGATTACCTCACGGTAAATCTTGTTAAGGTCGTCCGTAACATCGGATACACGTCCAACGATGTCACCGAAATCACCGAGCACAACGGTCATTCTCAGGGTATGCTTTCCTTCTTCAAGATAGAACTTGTAGGGATTTTTCTTTCCGCCGAGTACCTTATAGTACCAGGTGCTGTCATATGAGAAACCATACTCGTTTACTTCTTCAAAAGGAACCTTTCCGTCTATCATTATCCTTCGGGATACATAAATACCCTTTACGAAGTTCTGCTTGCAGAGAAGTTCGATATTGTAGTAACCGCTCTGTTTAACTTCGAATTCCCACTCAAGCCAGTCACCGATCAGTCTCCATGAGTTACCGCCGATGGTGTTGTTAAGAAGAAGCTTTGCACTGTAAGGTCTTACTGCAGCTGAGGACTGATCCTGCTGAGGATAAAGCATCTGCGATGACTTAAGGGTGGAATCCTCTGCCTGGATCGTGATCATCTGATCCTTTGCGTTGTTCTCAAGACCTTCTGTGCTCTTGATATATTCTTCATAGGAAGGAATAGCATCAACATGAAGGAAGTTAAGTGCACAGACTACGGTTGCCTCAGTAATAGAATATAAGGTAATCGTATTCTCTCCTGCTTCAAGATAAATTGCCATTTCATCGGTATAGAAGCCCTGACTGTCATAAAGGAAAGAACGCTGCCAGTCATGCATTTCTATCTGTGAAGCTTTAAGGTCATTGTCCTGATTATCCGATTTCCACTCGGTATATCCTTTGCTGTCCTTAAGCGGATTACCTTCAGAGTCGGTCTTGAAGCTCTTGGGATTATTCATCCACATACGCTTGAACTCAACTCTTGTAAGCTCTGAATAAGGAAGCTCTCCGTTTACAAAAACGGCCCTCTGGATGTTGGAGTTCTTCGAGGTAATGTTGTAATAATCAAGGGCAAGGTAATAATAGCCGGTTTCCGGAACATTTACTGAGAAGTCAACGAAGCCTTTTTCATCAAGCTTCAGAGCCTCGGAATAGGCCGAAACATCGACACCTTCGCCATCCTTATACACTTCCCTCGGAAGTGAAGAAACGGAAACTACCTCAGGAGTCATGCCTTCAAAGTGGTTTGCCTTTTTATAGGCATCCACGGCACCTACGGAAAAGTCATTCATTTTCTTGACTTCACCGTACTTCTCAAGGTATTGTGTGTAACTGAGCGTACCCTCGTCGATATTATAATAATCGAGGATATACTGGTAATCGTCAGTCGTACGTGACTTCACATCTGCAACCTGAGATTCCAGAGCTCCGACAGTCTCAGTACTGTCAACGCCCGAAACATCTGATTCTACAGCTGTCTTATCACTTGTGACAGACGTATCCGCATCAGTATCTGCAAATGCAATGCCGCTAAAAAGCATTGACGATGCAAGCACCGAAGCCAGCACACGTTTTAGTACAAGTTTTGCGTGCATATAAACCTCCTTAACATGGTTTATTCATCATACCATACTTCTTCCCCTTCATCGGGTTTTGGTATGTATTTTTTCAAAACATTTTCTATCATGACCGAAGCTATCAGACAGAGAACTCCGGGCAGATAAACAAGATTCAGGAAAAAGCTCCATGTTCCTATTGCAAGGATCATAGCCATTACCACAAGTGCCAGTGAAACCGGCAGATGTCTGAAAGTAAGGAATGCAGTGAATCTTGCCGTGTCCTTGAATCCAAGAATGAATCTTGAAATTACAGGAAACACAAATCCTGCGAATGCCACAAGTATCAGCATCAGCACAATGCAGACATTCATGGACACGAAAGCCATCTTTGTTTTTTTACCGGCCCATATTGCAGTATCAAGGTAAAGCACAAACATTCCGACAAGAAAGATAATCGTAAACGGAATGCTTCTTTTGAAGGATCTGCCGAATGATTTGAAAAATTCACGTACCGATGAGCTTCTTTCCTTCCTTACGGTCTTGGTGATACTGTAATAAAGCGCCGTACTCGATGCACCGAGGGTGAAAAGTGGCAGGCTGCATATTACCCATAGTACAGAAAGTATTACTACCCTGCCGCATTTATCAAGGAAACTGATCAAGGGTCCCTCAAGACCGAAAAACTTATCCATGTTCCAACCTCTGATGATACATTTATACAACAAAAATGGGCATAGATATAGCAGGACTATATCTATTAAATAATAACATATGCTATATTATTATGCAACAAAATATTAGGCATTTTTTAACAAAAATCACTATACGTGCAATAGATTACGGCTATTTTTTGGTTAATTTTTACTACTTTTCAATCGGCTCGTAAACAATGCGTATTTCAGGCAGTTTCGGAAGCTCATAATAGTAATTCAGCTGCCAGTCATCACCCTGTGATTCGTCATTTTCTCCTGTCGTGGGCGGAGCAAAGAATCTGAGAGCCATTTCAGTCTCTTTTTCAATCTTTTTGTTAAAGAAAGCCGAAGCAAGATCAATGCATTTTACACCCGGAGCCTTGTAGAACCATTCTCCGCCGATCTCGATCATCAGATTGGCATCCTCGAGACCGTCATTAAAGAAAAGTTCGAAGAAGACAGGAGTTTTTTCAAGTGTAAGCGGTACTGCTATACCGTCGGAATCCTCAAATGAACCCCAGCGAAGCTTTGCAGGGAAAGAAACTTTCTCTCCCTCTTCCATCTTCGGACTGAAGAAATCCTCATGTATCATTTCACGGTAGGTATCCATCAGAGGCTGCTTGATTCCGACATTTTCATTGTTCGGATCCTGGATTTCAAGACCGAGACGTCCTCTGTCACGGAACATATACATCGTAAAGCCGTTAAGCCAATTGTCTTTATCTTCTTCAAGCATATCCGCAAATTTACGGAACATAGCTGCCTGATCGTAAGGTCCTGTTACATCTGCATCTGCGTTAAGCTCGGACAGTACCATGGGCTTATAAAGGCCATTATTGACAACAGCATAACGCTCATAGCTCTTCTTACACATATTGTATATGTCTTCTACCTTAGAACGCTGATGTGTATTTCCACCGAAATCACATACATCAACAGGATAACCCCAGTGAAGTGCCATGTAACGGTCTACGGAAACGATATCACAGGCTCTTGCCGCATCGGCAAAGATATCCTCCATCTCCATTTTCTCTTCATTGGGATTCTTGCATCCGTCAAGGCAGAGTATCAGCTTGCAGTTCGGAGCTTCCTTATGGAAAACCTCACAAACCTTTACAAAATAAGCTGCAACCTGCTCATAGCTGGCTCTCTTGTTGAAAGAGAACCAATTACCTGTCGCCTCATGATTTACCCTTACCTGAACACGTCCGAACTTCGCAAGATCCTTGCAGACTGCGGAAATGTGCGCTTCATCAAGGAAGGGATCCATGGTCAGTGTAAGACAAACATCCTGACCATGACGGCGTACGTCACGCATGAAATTGAACGGTTCATCATCAAGATTTCCGCCAATTCCACCCTTGTATGTAAAATAATCGTCATAAGGATAATCCCAGATATCTGTCAGGTTGTCATGGGCATGTGCATCATGTGCACGCCTCGGCCAGCCTTCATCGTTGGGATAATAACAATACATAAGATTGATGCAGCGATGAGGCCTGCCGAGCTGACGAAGTATATAATCCTGGTCAACATATTCTCCTCTTTCGCTTCCGTCAGTAAGGTCTACAGCTGTAGTTGCAGGACCCATATGGGTTTTGAAAGGGATGAATTCACCTTCATATTTTTTGCTCATTGATCTTCTCCTTTATCAAATACTAACTGTGGTTTCAAGATCACCGGCGAACTTGACCGACTTACCCTCGATTTCAACAGTACCGATGCAGTCGCCCTTAACCGATATAGTATAATCTTTTCCGCTTCTTGTTACTTTTGCAGAGCATCTGAGTTTCTTACTACCGTCGTAGACTGTTGTTTCTGCTGACTTTCCGTCTGCAAGCTCAAATACCTTGAGTGTCACGCCGTCCTCATAGTCATATACAGCCTTCTCTTCTTTTCCGAGAGCAAGTATGCTGTTCTCACGTACATAGAGAGGAATCTCGGTATAAGGAACCTTTTCGCTGTACCACTTTCCGCCCTTCTTTACCTTGCCGGTAAAGTAATTTGTCCACTTACCTTCGGGGAGATAGAACTTGGCAAGGCTCTGATCGTTGAAAATCGGAGCAACAAGAAGTGAATCACCGAGCATATACTGCTTGTCAAGATAAGGTACGGAAGGATCATCCGTAAATTCAAGTATCATAGCTCTCATCATCGGAACGCCGGTCTTTGAAGTCTCAATGGCATTCCTGTAAAGATAAGGCATCAGCTTACCTTTAAGCTTTGCAAATTTGCTGACAACCTCACAAGCCTCATCATCATAGGCCCAGGGCACACGGTAAGAATGTGAACCATGGAGTCTTGAATGGGTGGAAAGAAGTCCGAATGCGCACCAGCGCTTATAAACATCGGCCGTCGAGGTAGACTCGAACCCACCTATATCATGAGACCAGAAACCGAAGCCTGAAAGTGTCAGTGAAAGACCTCCGCGAAGGCTCTCTTCCATTGATTCATAGTCACTCCAGCAGTCACCGCCCCAGTGAACAGGGAATTTCTGGCCGCCGACTGTTGCTGATCTTGCAAACAGTACTGCCTCGTCCTTGCCCTTCTTCTTTGCGATAACTTCATAAACTGCTTTATTGTAAAGATAAGTATAGTAATTGTGCATCTTCATCGGGTCGGAGCCGTCAAAATAACTGCACTCGGTAGGAATTCTCTCGCCGAAGTCGGTCTTGAAGCAGTCAACACCCATATCCATAAGGTATTCAAGCTTGCTCTGGTACCACTTCACAGCCTCGGGATTTGTGAAATCGACTATTGCCATGCCGGGCTGCCACATATCCCATTGATATACGCTTTCGCCATCCTTACGCATGATGAAGTAGCCGCCCTTCATACCCTCGTCAAAAAGCTCGGATTCCTGTCCTATATAGGAATTGATCCAGCAGCAGATCTTAAGACCCTTTGCTTTAAGGCGCTTGAGCATTCCGACGGGATCGGGGAACACTCTCTCGTCCCACTTGAAGTTACACCAGGCATAATCCTTCATCCAGAAGCAGTCAAAATGGAATACCTGAAGGGGAATATCCCTGTCAAACATTCCGTCGACAAACTTGTTAACGGTCTCCTCGTCATAATTTGTAGTAAACGAGGTCGAAAGCCAGAGTCCGAAGGTCCAGGGAGCCGGAAGCGCAGGCTTTCCGGTAATGTCGGTATATCTTTCCAGAACTTCCTTCATCGAAGGTCCGTTGATCAGGAAATAATCAAGTCTTTCGCCGGGTACAGAGAACTGAGTACGGGTGATCATTTCAGTACCGATTTCAAATTCAACCTTCTCGGGATGATTTACAAATACTCCGTAGCCCTTGTCTGAAATGAAGAACGGAATGTTCTTATAGGACTGCTCGGTACTTGTACCACCGTCCTCATTCCAGATTGTAATGCTCTGACCGTTCTTTACAAAAGGTGTAAAGCGCTCGCCTGTACCATAAATATGCTCATCTACACCTGTAGAAAGCATCTGACGCATATAAGTATCATGCTCAAGTCCGTCATCGTACGGAAGTCCCTGCCAGTCGGTCTTTATGTAACCCAGATCCCTGCCGGTTGATGAGGTGATCTTCTCATCTCCGCGGTAGAAAGTCATACTGAACCACTTCTTATTTACAACAACGCGCATGCTTCCGCTTTTAACGATTATTTCATCGTCAGTCTCTTCTGCGTCAATTTTTCTGTTTTCATCGATATTGATATCAAAAGACGGAGCTTTTTTCTTTGCTCCTCTGTAATGCTCCACCTGGACACGGATAACATCATCCATGGGAGTGGTAAAAGTGATATAAAGATTTACGCCACCAAGAGTGTCGCCACGTGACGTGATATGCTGCGTAGGTGCAGTCAACACAACCCTGTTTTTTTCAAGCTTTGAGAAATAAACCTCAGCAGGTGCAAAGCAGGATGTTCCCTGCTTAAAAAGCCAGCATCCGTTACTGAATTTCATCGATACCTCCGTTCTGAAAGTGCAAGACTTCATAAAAATATTAATATTAGGACATAGTGACCCCAATTATCAATAAAATTATAGCATTTTCAAGAAACAGAATCAATGAAATAAATGGCATAAAAAATGTACTATCTTATAAAATGCAAAAAAATATTGCATTTATCATCAATTTTTAAAGTCCCTTTTCCTTTATTTCCTGCTGAAGGCGGTAAAGCATATTAAGAGCATCAATGGGAGTCATATTTGATAAGTCAAGCGAAGCAACCCTGTCAACAAATATCTTATATGCAGTACCCATCAGTCCCCCGTCAAAAAGACTCATCTGGGCAAATCCGTCGGAAGCTTCCTGACCTGCGGACATGCTCTTCTTTTTCGCCTTTGCTTCCTTATCGATCGCACTGATTTCCTTACCTGCTTCAGCATTAACCGTAACACTCGCATCCATCAGCTCGGAGCACAGAAATGCAGCCCTCTGAAGAACCTCTTCCGGAAGTCCCGCAAGCCTTGCCACCTGAATACCATAGCTCTTGTCAGCACCGCCACGAAGGATTTTTCGTAAAAATACAATATTCTCTCCCTGTTCTTTGACAGCGATACAGTAATTGACAACTCCGTCAAGCTTGCCTTCAAGTTCAGTAAGCTCATGGTAATGTGTTGCAAAAAGTGTTTTGGAACCAAGCCTTTTGTTCTTTGAAATATATTCGATTACAGCCCATGCAATTGAAAGACCGTCATAGGTCGAAGTTCCGCGTCCGATCTCGTCAAGTATCAGAAGGCTGTTGGGAGTTGCGTTTTTAAGGATATTTGCAACCTCTGTCATTTCAACCATGAATGTAGATCTTCCGCTTGCAAGATCATCCGAAGCACCGACTCTCGTGAAAATCCTGTCACATACACCGATAGTTGCAGATCTTGCAGGCACGAATGATCCAAGCTGAGCCATCAGCGTGATTAGCGCAGACTGTCTCATATATGTCGATTTTCCTGCCATGTTCGGACCGGTGATAATGACAATTTTTGAATTTTTCTTATCCAGTAATGTATCGTTGGCAATGAACATATCATTGTTCATCAGCTCAACAACAGGATGCCTTCCGTCCTTGATGCTGATGATCCCGCCGTCATTTACCAGCGGCCTAACATAATTGTTTCGTTCAGCCACATATGCAAGACTTGCAAAAGCATCGATTGATGCAACAGCCTTGGCAGTCCGTTTGATCCTCTCAACCTGAGCTGCAACGGAATTCCTTAGCTCTACAAACAAGGCATATTCAAGAGAATAAAGCTTATCCTCTGCATTCAGTATCGTATCCTCAAGTTCTTTAAGCTCGGGACAGGTATATCTTTCTGAATTTGTTGTAGTCTGTTTTCTTGTCCAGTCGTCAGGAACCATATCCTTATAGGAATTGGTAACTTCGAAATAATAACCGAATACCCTGTTGAATTTGACTCTCAGATTTTTGATACCTGTGGCATTCTTTTCCTTTTCTTCAAGCTCCATCAGCCACTTTTTGCCTTCGGTTTTGGCACTTCTCAGTCTGTCTACTTCTTCATTGTAGCCTTCTTTTATGATTCCGCCATCCTTTACCTGAAGGGGTGCATCCTCTGAAATCGCTGCTTCAATAAGATAATAAACATCACGAAGCTCATCAAGATCTTCAAGTTCCTCTACACACATCGCGCATTTAAAAGGAGTCAGAAGCATTTTTATATGCGGAAGCATTTCAAGTGAGCTCTTGAACGCAAGCATATCCCTGGGGCCTGCACTCTGATAAGTAACACGTCCCATCAGCCTTTCAAGATCATATATAGCATTGAGATACTCTCTTATTTCTTCACGGGTAATAACATTTTCTATAAATTCCTCAACAAAATCCTGCCTTTTACGTATCTCCTCGACATCAATGAGTGGTTGCTCGATAAAATGGCGAAGAAGTCTTGCTCCCATAGCTGTCTTTGTTTTGTCAAGAACCCAAAGTAGTGACCCGCGCTTATTTTTTTCTCTCATAGTCTCAGTCAGCTCAAGATTTCTCCTGGTCGCAGAGTCTATGATCATATACTTTCCGGTCCTGTAAACCTTAAGCTCAGTAATATGGGTAAGGTCAGTCTTTAAAGTTTCATCAAGATAACACAAAAGAAGTCCCGAAGACAAGGCTGCACAGTCCATATCGATAAGTCCGAGGCCATCCACACCATGCACATGAAAATGCTTGCACAGAATTCTTATAGCATCCTCTGTATCCAGCTTCCTGTCCTCAAGGAAAGAGACAGAAATATTAAGTCTTTCCCTGTAACCGTCAAAATCCACAGGGCACATCATAAGCGCATTGTTTGCAATTATCTCAGAAGGGATAAACTTGTTGATTTCATCATTTAATTCACGTATAGATTCTACTTGTGTAGAATAAAAGTCGCCGGTCGTTACATCGACTGTACTGATACCATAACAGCTCTGATCATAAATAACACACATCAGATAATTATTTTTAGTTTCATCAAGTGAAGCCGTAGAGGTATTTGTTCCGGGAGTAACTATCTTTACTATCTCGCGCTTTACCATTCCTTTGGCAAGCTTCGGATCCTCAACCTGCTCACAGATAGCAACTTTATAACCTTTTTCAACCAGTTTGTTTATATATATATCAGCCGCATGATAAGGCACTCCGCACATCGGTGCCCTTTCCTCAAGACCGCAGTTTTTTCCGGTAAGCGTCAGTTCAAGTACCTTCGAGCATTCCTCTGCATCTTCGAAAAAAAGCTCATAAAAATCACCCAGACGATAAAACAGCATGCAGTCAGGCACCTGCTTTTTCGTATCCAGGTAATGCTTCATCATCGGTGATACATTATTTCTGTCCATGTGTGTCTATCCTATCTTCAAACTATTCTTCAGGCTCATCCTCTTTAAGATCTTCTCCGTCTGCCGCTGTCGTGGCAAGCTTATCGCAGCGTTCATTGAGAGGATGTCCTGCATGTCCCTTGACCCATTCAAAGCTTAACTCATGCCCTGAAGCCAGTTTGTCAAGCTTTTTCCAAAGGTCAACATTCAGTAGCTCTCCGCCCTGTCTTTTCCAGCCTTTTTTCTTCCAGTTTTCAAGCCAGCCTTCAGTAAAAGCCTTTACTACATACTGACTGTCTGAATAAACCGTAACATTACACGGATGCTTAAGAGCCAAAAGGCCTGCAATCACTGCCCTGAGTTCCATCCTGTTGTTTGTAGTCTTTACATAACCGCAGGAAAACTCACGTTCAAACAATCTTCCCTTTGAATCGGTATAATGAAGTATTGTTCCATATCCTCCGGGGCCTTCGGGGTTGCCTCTGGCGGCACCGTCTGTATATATGTCAACGTGTTGCATGATCTACCTCTGCTTTTCAATGTTTTTATAGCTTTTCTCTATGATTTCATCAGGGAAACCATGTATTTTTAGTAGTTTAATGGCATTTCCGGTATAATTCTTGCCCTTATGGAGCTTGTAATCAAAAATATTGTCAGGCGAATCGGGATTTTCGGTGAAATAATAGTTTTCATATACACCGTCAAGTATTTCGGTCAGCTCGACATCATGTGTTGCGGCAAGAACAAGCACTTTGCTCTTTGAAAGGTATCTTAGTATTTCAGAAGATGCTGCGATTCTCTCAACAGTATTTGTACCCTTCAGTATTTCGTATATGCAGACAAGTGCACCTGTACTATTTTCTGAAAAATCAAGTATTTTCTTGAGTCTTTTGATTTCTGCAATGTAAAAGCTGTCACCGGCAAGCAGATCGTCCGAAATATCAAACGAGCTGTTGATATCCAGATATGAAGCACGGTAAGTATATGCAAAAACCGTATATATGGTCTCGGCAAGCAGGCAGTTTACACTTACAGTCTTTAAAAATGTTGACTTACCGGAAGCATTCGAACCAGTGATCAGTATATTGCCATGAATTGATACATCGTTCGAAACCGGATCATTTACGAGAGGATGAACCATGCTTTTTGCATCAATGCCCATTTCATCGGTAAACTCGGGCTCGCAGTTCTGCGGATCAAAACATCTTATGCCAGCTATGATCACACCAAGTTCAAGCTCGCCCATTTCACGATATAACGAGGTCAGTTCTTCCTTATGGCCCGAAAGATGCTTTACAAGATAATTGAACTCAATGATATCGATATGTGTCAGAAATTTAAAATATTCAAGGATTATGTCGATTATGGAGCTTACGGCATTCTGGGGAGCAAAAAGCCACGACATAAGGCGTATTTTGGAAAATTTATCTGAAAGCTCCGATATCGCTTTGATTCTTTCTTTTACAAGCTCTCCCTTATGATCAAGCTTTTTAATCGCATCTGCAGCCACTAACCAACTGACTATTACTTCTATCGAATAGTTATAAGCGGAAATTTTGCCCTTGGAAATGAAATATGAAACACTGTTTATGCATGCTACCGCTATAAGCATAGGGATTCCAACTAATGGTTTGATAAACAGAAGCACTATTCCTGCAAAAAAAGCAAAACAAGAAATCAGATGGAATAACTGGTTGCCGGGCTTAGCCTCCAGAATAGTATGTATGAACTGATATACGGTAAATCTTCTTTGCTTCTTGATCATGCTGAGCCTTTTTCTGAGCTCAAGCGAGGCCTCGGTGTCTTTCAGTTCTTCCGCAAGCCTTCCCCTTTTTTTAAGAAGTTCCTTGTCTTTACTCAGCTGATGAAGGATCAGATAGAAATACTCTTCACCGACAGCAGAAACACTCTGGTCCAGGCATGAAAATACTTTTTCCATATCCAGATCATGCCAGACCTCGTCATTTACGTTGACTTCTTCACTTTCGACTATCTTTTTCAAGTTTTCGAGGTGCTCATGCGAAATCTTGTTCACAAAGGGCACCCCGTAATTAGCCTCTAATTTGTTTTTGACGGAAATTGCTTCCCTTCTCCTGTTAACTATTGCGGCATATACCGAAACAGCCACAAGTAAAAGCAAGAAAAGCAAAAATACCTGATCTTCGGTCATTTATTGTCTCTCTTTTTACTGTAATTCAACATACTTTGCAGGGACATAAAGCTCCCTGTTATATTTTTTATCCTGTTTTTTCACAAGATACCACTCGGTCGTAACAGGATCATCAGTCTGTACCTCGGTAGAAACAACATCAAGTATCTCACCAGCCATTGCAAGATAAACAGCATTATGGTCATCACTTGAATCAGGTTTTGAACGAAGTCTTACACTGCCCTCGCAGATAACCTTGCAGGTCTTTCCTGTAACAGCAGGAGCTTTTGTAGGCTCGGGAGTCGGTGTTTTATCAGGCTCTGTCTGATTTGGATCAGTTGTTCCGGGATCCGTTGTGCCGGGATCCGTTGTGCCGGGATTATCGGTGCCGGAATCTGTTGTACCCGGATTATCGTTACCTGTGTCTGATCCGGGAACGGGAGTATCTTTCTTTTCAGGTTCCTGATAGGTTCCATCTTCATAAGAAGAATATCCGCCTTTTGAACGGTTTGCATCGAGATTGGCACGGCTGTCCTGATCAAGTCCGCTCTCGGTGCTTTCTTGTTTTTCCTTGTTTTCAGTGTTCATTTCAATAACAGAATGCTCATAACTTAGACTCTTGTCATTAAGCTTTTTAAGCTTTCTGTGTGAAGGAATCTTGATGATAATGATCAAAAGAACAAGCGCAATCGCACCAAGAACAATCATGATTTTAGTAAATGCCTTCATTTTTCGACTCCTTTCTTCTGTCCTATCTTGTTTTCTGTTCCGTTAAGTAACCTCTGGATATTAGCACGGTGCATATTGAAAACCGTAGCAGTATAACAAAGAGTTACTATCAGCATATGTACAAAGTACGGGTTCGTATCAAGTATTCCGCATCTGAGCACTACCCATAACGGAAAGAGGATCGCAATAGCAAGAGAACCCAGAGAAACATATTTAGTCTTGAAAACTATAGCAAAGAAAATTACAACACCGATGGGTATCACAAGCGGATCGAAGCAGGCCATTACGGCAGACATTGCTGCTATACCCTTTCCGCCTTTGAAATGAAGCCAGAACGGATAGCAATGACCGATAACGCAGCCAAAACCTGTATACAATCCAAGAAGTTTGTTGTAGTCTTCATCTCCAAAAATCACATACTGAACAAGTATCATCGGAATGATCACCTTAAGGAAATCCCCGAAATATGTGATCAGGCCGTATTTCTTTCCGAGCGTCCTCATTACATTTGTTGTACCGAGGTTACCGCTTCCGACCTTTCTGAAATCAATATTTTTATATTTACCTATCAGCCATGCAACGTTTATATTACCGCAGAGATAACCTGCAAGTAGGCAGCATATTATTTTGACGACCATTATTCTTTGTCTTTCCTTTCACGAATAATGAATTTAAGGCTCGTACCGTCAAAGCCGAAAGCCTCACGCACCTTGTTTTCAATATATCTTGTATATGAAAAATGCATCAGTTCCTTGTCATTTACAAAAATTACAAAGGTAGGCGGCTTAACGGCAACCTGAGTCATGTAATAAAGTTTCAGTCTCCTGCCCTTATCCGACGGAGGCTGCTGAAGTGCAACAGCTTCGGTAAGGATTTCATTCAGAACACCGGTCTTTATTCTCAGATTCTGGTTCTGGATAACCGTTTCTATGCACTCGAAAAGCTTTTCAATTCTCTGTCCGGTCTTCGCGGAAATAAAGATTACCGATGCATAAGGCATGAATGAAAGTACCTCACGTATCTTTCTTTCATGTTCATAGACTGACTTGTCGGTCTTTTCAATCGCATCCCATTTGTTTACGGCAACAATGATACCTTTACCTGCATCATGGGCAATGCCCGCAATTTTCGCATCCTGCTCGGTAACGCCTTCTTCTGCAGAAATCACTACCACGCAGATATCAGCTCTTTCAACTGCAGCAACAGTCCTTACCATTGAGAAACGTTCGATATCTTCTTTTATTTTTGCCTTACGGCGAAGTCCTGCAGTATCAATAAAGATAAACTCCTGATCTTTATAGGTCATATGGGTATCGACCGCATCTCTCGTCGTTCCGGCAATATCCGAAACAATTACCCTGTTCTCGCCCAACAGCTTGTTGATTATCGAGGATTTTCCTACATTGGGTTTACCGACAATCGCAATCTTAGGGATCTCATCCTCTTCCTCATCCTCCGGAATATCTTTAAAATGTGAAACAACCTCATCCAGAAGATCTCCGAAGCCAAGTTGGTTAACTGCGGAAACCGCAAAGGGTTCACCAAGGCCAAGATTATAGAATTCATATACGTCTGCCTGATACTTTTCAAAGCTGTCAACCTTGTTTACGCAAAGCACAACAGGCTTTCTGCTGCGCCTAAGCATATCTGCAACCTTACCGTCCGAATCCACAAGGCCCTGCTTGACATCTGTAATAAAAACAATCACATCGGCAGTGTCAATCGCAATCTCGGCCTGCTCACGCATGTAGCGGAGCATCATGTCCGAGGAATCGGGCTCGATACCGCCTGTATCTATCATGGTAAATTTTTTATCAAGCCACTCAATATCGGCATAGATCCTGTCCCTTGTTACTCCCGGAGTATCCTTTACTATGCTTATCCTTTCGCCTGCAAGGGCATTGAAAAGCGTGGATTTTCCGACATTGGGACGACCGACAATGGCTACTATCGGTTTACTCATCTCTTACTCCTGATTATCGCGGCACCAAAAAAGCCGCTTGTCACATAATATACCAAAGTATATTGTATAACAAGCGGCGTATTTTGTAAAGTTTTTTTACAGGACATTATTAAGCTTTTTGCCTGTGTTTATCTTTATTTCATTTTTAGGTGCAAACTGAGAAGCCCTTAAAGGAGAACCTACTATCTTTGAAATAGTGTCGAGAGCTTTATTTACCTGCTTTGCAGTGTTCGCTTCTACTTTGTTCTCTGATTGATCCTTTCCGGCCATATGTTTATAGTATACCTACATCATGGAATAAAACAGGACTAGACATCATCTCGAGAAAAACTACTGGTTACTTCGCTTTTATGATAAATAAGCTTGCCGAAATTTTTGCTGACACCCTTGATAGCATCCATTTTTTCTTTGATGAACTTGGCACCTTCTTTAATATTATCCTCTGAAAGTGATTTATCTATATTTTTATCCGGGAATACACGTCCGTTGTCAAGCCTGTTATTGCACTCATCCTTCATAGACTGTATGTAAAGGATTCTGCAGCCGTAATCAATATAATCCGCCTTCAGCTTTTCGATCATCTGATTTTGGGTTTTCTTAACCTCTTCTGTATTGACGTCAGTACCATAGGTTGAAGGGGATTCTTCATAATAATCCAAAAGTTTTTGCTGCATTCTGTCAGCTTCTGCCTTAAGTTTTGCATTATATTTTGCCAGCTCCGGACGGTTGGGTATTACTTCATTAACAACGATTTTTTCCTGTTCTTTGATTACAGGATTCTTTTCGGCCTCATAATTATTAACCGATTCCTGAAGTCCTGCAATATCTTGTTTTGCTTCTACCAATTCGTTGTCGAAATGCAGCTGCTCCGCAAACATATCCCTTGCATGTTTCATAATTTTCCGGCGCTTTATTGAATTTTTTCTTGCATTATTTCCGGCAGCATCAATTTCCTTGTCCTTTCTTGCTATATATGCGTCCATTTTTTTAAGAATGGATTTTTCCATATCAATAACGGCCTTGTCCATAACCTTATATTCATTTGTGACACCATTCTCTGTGTGTTCAATCGTTACATCAAGGCTGTTCAGGCCATTCATGCTTCTGTCTCTGAGTTCTTTGATCTCTTTAAATTTATACAGATCTTTCAGGATATTCTTATAATCATCCTTTGTAAACCAGCCTATGCCGTTTCCGTATGAAACATTATCAATGGTTTCCTTAAGGAAATCTCTTTTTCCGTCAATACCCTTAGATGCTTTTAATTTATCGGAAAGATCTTCAAGCCTTCTTTTATCACTTGCATATTTATTGATTTTTTCGGCATCTGCCTTAAGCTTATTAAGATTTTCCTCCTTGAACATTTCGGCTGCAGTCTCAGGAAGAACAGCTTTTTCAAGATAATCCGTTGCCTCTTTTTCAGCAATATTGTTATTTTTAATAATATTCGCTTTGAAAACATCAACAAAAATCTTTTCCCTGCTTGCAGGATTTTTATCATACTCCTGCATAAGAGCAGCCTGCTTTACCTTTTCAGCTTCAGCTTTCTGCCTTTCAATATCGGCATTCAGTTCATCAAAGAAAGGAGAAAGGAGTTTCTGATCCATTCCGGGTTTTTTCCCGGTGCCATGAATAATGGTATCTGCTTTTTTATTCAAATGTTTGTTAATTTTGGCAAAAGCATGTATTTTATCATCAAGGTTTTTCGGATCTTTCTTCAGTCCGTATTCGATCATTTTATCGAAGTCTTTGGCCAGCTTATTGTTCTCAGCAATCTGCTTGTCGAATTTGGCGATTTCCCTTTCGGCTATACTGAAATTGTAATCCTTAATTTTCTTTTTAATAAGATTCTGAGCATCCTTGTAACGTTGCTGTTCCTCTTCTGGCAAACTATCATATCTGGTTTCTTTAACCCATTTTCTAAGTTTGTCAAGTTCTTCAATTTCCTCGGGTGGAAGCTTTTCTCTTCCTTCTTTCATACCGTCATTCAGGTATTTTTGATATCTATTTTTTTCACCCTCAAGGACAATAATTCCCCTTTGAATGTGTCCTTTTTCAAAACCAAGGAAGTAGAAAAGCTTTGATTCTTTTTCGTTATAGCCGGCCTTTAACGCAGCAGACTCTGCCTTCATGCCCGCAATTGTCCTTATCGGGCTTCTATCTTTATTAACATCCCTGCCGGTAAGATGATCAATGCTGTTATTAAGATATTTTTCATTGTTAAGCTTTTTTCTTGTTTCTTCAGGAAGATTTGTGAGGGTCTCATAACTTGAGACAAGAGCATCCATTGCCTTGATCTTTTTATCAATCAAGTCTTTTCCGGGTTCTTTTCCCTCTTTCTTCTCCTTATGGATATTATTTTCAGACTCCATAAAGTCATAATATGCATCATAAAGATTACACAGGGGTTCGAATGCCGGACCTAGAATCTCCTTGAATTCTTCCGGTTCATATTGTTTATACTTCGGAACACCGGTTATAAAATTTTCAAGGAAAGTATATGGAGTTTCAGAAAAATTTTCCAAAAAATCAAACTCCGGGTCAAGCCTTAAGCTGTTGACTTTCAAATATCCGATAAATGGTTTATTCTGGGGAGTCGGATTTTCGATCATATTATCGACCATATCCTTGACTTTTTTATTGAACTTTCCCATTCTGTCAACGATATCCATGTCAACGTTATCACGTATTTGAACTATTTTGTTTTGGGAAACATAACAAACCGGTTTTCCGTCTTTTAAAAAGCCTTTTTTGTTTTCTCCCACAAGGTTCTGAATCTCGTTTAATTCATTATTTAACTCCGGATTTTCATTTATATCATCTATAAAACAGCTGGAAACCTCAAAATATCTTTTGTACTGATCATATTTTGAATAAAATTCCTTGGGCATAGGTTCGTTTTTAACATAATTATCATTAGGCATCTCTTTTCTCCTTTAAAGCTCTATGTATTTCGGAATACTGGTTTATTATCATTCTGAGTTAAGTATAAATCCTGTGATGCACCAAAAGTGCACCAAAAAAATATATGTTTTTATTATTTTCAGTTTATTAATGATTCTACAAATTCATACCCTGTAGCTGCGGAAATCCTTACTTTCACCGACAGTTTTCTTTCAACATCCGCTACGCAGACATCGTCTAAGAAAACATCTTCTCCGGACCTTAACATACTCGAAGTCAGTATCAGATGTTCTCCAAGCTCTTTTCCCGTTAACTGTTTTATCAGGTCACCTCCTGTGATCAGGCCGGCAACCGTTATATCTTTTCCGAAAAAATCATTCTCAATCTGATATATTTTTACGTCAATGTTCGGATACAGTGTTTTAACATCATTACATAATTTAACGATAAAAGGATATGCAAGCTTACCGGTCGCAATCGAACAATTACGTTTCCGGTCATCTCCGGATCTTACACTCAGTTCTTCAGCCACCTCATTTATCAGGCTTCTTAGCATACCGACTCCGTTTTCAATCTGCATATAGCCTTCATATTCCTCTTCGGTCGGAAAATCCCTTTCTGCCTTAATATACCACTCATCACTTGCATATACAAAGCGGATTCCGAAATGCTTAAGGCATATTGCCTGCCATTTGTGTATAATATCAAGGGTTTTAATGGAATCTTCTTTGTTAAAAAGCTCAAGCTCCGCAAGGCCTTTCCTGTATTTTGTAAGTCCGACAGGAACGACGGAAAGGCTCTGCATACATGGAATAAATTCTGTAAGGTCATGTATCGTCTTTTCAAGCTCTTCTCCGTCATTATAACCCTTGCAAAGCACGATCTGTCCGTTCATGGTGATATCATGTTCCTTGAATTTGCGTAAATGGCGCAGGGAATCACCTGCAAAACGGTTATGGAGCATTTTGCATCGAAGTTCCGGATTTGTTGTATGTACTGAGATATTGATGGGTGACAGATGATAATAGCAGATTCTTTCTACATCTTTATCACTGAGATTTGTTAGAGTCACATAGTTCCCCTGCAGAAATGACAGTCTCGAGTCATCATCTTTGAAATATATGGTATCACGCATTCCTTCGGGATTCTGGTCGATAAAACAGAATATGCATTTGTTCCTGCATGAATGATAGGAATCCATTAAAGATTCGGCAAATTCAAGACCGAGTTCTTCGTCCTCGTCTTTTTCAATATTGAACTCTTTTTCGGTTCCGTCCGAGCATCGTATCAGAAGGCTTACATTCTCGTCAGCTTCGTAAAAATGAAAATCAAGAACATCTTCTATTATATTCCCGTTGATTTCAAGCAGAGTATCACCGGGTCTTATGCCGGCATCATCCGCAGGCGAATCAATTACTACATCGGTGATAAGATGTTGATGCTTTACACTCATATCTAAATCCTTTATAAACCCTGAATTACATTATTTTAACATGCATCAAAAGCCGCTTTTATCAGTTCAATGTTCTTTCCGTCAATTGCAAGAACATCGAAACGCATGTTAAGAGACTCATATTCCGGATGTTTTCTGACAAAAAACATCGCAGTATTGATGAGTTTTTTCATTTTAGTCTTAGTGACAGACTCGGCAGCTGTTCCGTAAAGCATGTTTTTGCGGAATTTTACCTCGATTATCGCAAGCTCGTCATTTTCAAGCGCAACAATGTCCAGCTCTCCGCCCCGCATATAAAAATTATGCTCTAGTATTTCATATCCCTGGCTTTCAAGATAATGCAGAGCTATCATTTCCATTTCATTTCCAAGTTCCCGTTTGTTCATTGCAAACTGCTCCTAGATGAAGTTTCCGATAAAGCTTCTTCTGTGTATCGGACAGGGCCCAAGCTCTTTTATCGCCTTAATATGATCTGCCGAACCGTAGCCCTTGTTTTTTGCAAAACCATAGCCCGGATATTTTTTATCATATTCTTCCATCATACGGTCCCTGTAAACCTTGGCGATTATCGATGCAGCAGCAATCGAGGCCGACTTTGCATCACCTTTAATGATGCTTCTCTGGTCAATTTTGATGTTTTCAAGCTTCAGGGCATCGATAAAAAGCTGGTCGGGCTTGATTTTCAGGCCATTAACCGACATTTCCATTGCTTTTTTCGTTGCCTCAAGTATGTTTATGTCGTCAATCACCTCATTGTCCATTATTCCTATTGAATAATCAAGAGCCTCTTTGGTCAGTATATCGTAAAGTTCATCACGTTTTGCGGCACTAAGCTGCTTTGAATCATTGATATAGAGAATATTGCAGGGGCGTTTCAGAATCACTGCACAGGTGACAACCGGACCCGCAAGCGGTCCGCGACCCACTTCATCAAGACCTGCTATATATTTCTTTTCGGAGTACATTCTCTCGTAATGGAACATCTCGTGCATGCGGGCAAGCTCGGTTTCATAAGCAGTCTTTTTCTTTTCTGCACTGAGGACCAGTTTTTTTACACCGTCACGCGCATCCGACCCATACTCGTTGATAAAATTCTGCAGGTCGGTCTCTTTACAAGAAGACAATTCACTTTTGATTATACTGATACTTTTATCGGACAATTTTGTCATCCTTTCTTTTATGGTTTCTCAAGACTCAGTCTTCCCAGCTTCACAGCCCTGAACTCATTTATCACTATGCCTGCTGCCCGCTCGATATCAGGCTCGGCACCCTTAAGAAGACAGCCACGCTTAATCGCTATTCTTTTAAGATCTTCATAAACATCGCCTGAAAGCTCGGTTTCATAGGCTTTTGCAAGCACATCCGGATAGAGCGCATTAAGATACTTCATAAGATCATAGCACATTTCTGAGTTTATCAGGATATTGTCATTGATCGATCCGATAAATGCCAGCTTCTTACCGGTTTCAACATCGTCAAACTTGGGCCAGAGTATTCCGGGAGTATCAAGGAGCTCTATCATATTATCGATCCTTATCCACTGCTTACCCTTTGTGACGCCTGGTTTGTTACCGGTAAGAGTTACTGCTTTTCCCACAAAGGTATTGATAAAGGTGGATTTTCCTACATTGGGGATTCCGCAAATCATTGCCCTTACGGGTCTGTTTTTAATGCCTTTCTTGCGGTCGCGCTCAATTTTTGCAGCGCAGGCAGTAAGAACAGTTTCCTTGATTTTACCATTGCTTTTATTGTTTTTTGAATTGACCTTTACTACATAATAACCCTTTGAAACAAAGTATTTTTCCCACTGCTCCGTGATTTTGGGGTCTGCCATGTCACTCTTGTTAAGAAGCATGATACGTGCTTTTCCGTTTGACATTTTCTCTATGTCGGGATTTTTACTTGACAAAGGGATTCTTGCATCGACAAGCTCAATTACCGCATCGATGAGCTTAAGGCTCTCCGTCATCTCTCTTTTTGCCTTGGACATGTGTCCCGGATACCACTGATACTGCATATTCACCACCGATTATTTTGTCTGTTCTTCTGTTTTCTTTATTTTCATGGAATTCACAAAACCGAATTTATTGGTCCTTATCCATGCTTTTCCGATAATATTCTTTCTTTTTACGGTTCCGAAGCCTGCAAAACGGCTGTCTTCGGAATCATTCCGGTTATCGGCAAGTACAAAATATTCATTTTCTCCAAGCTTTACAGGATCTGCCGCAATTCCGCCGAGAACTGTTTCAACGTCTCCTGCTTCATCCTTGATTTCCTTACCGTTTATATATATCAGGCCGTCTTTAATCTGTATCGTTTCACCCGGAAGGCCATATATCCTTTTCAGATCATACATTGAGTGATCAACATCACCCTTTTCAAAAACAATCACATCAAAGCGTTTCGGATCTCCGATACGATAGCTAAGTGTATTTATCAGTATATGATCGTCCTTCGAAAGCGTCGGTTCCATCGAATTATTGGTTACTTTTGTCTTGGCAATAAGCAAAGAGCAAAAAAGTATAGCCAAAGTCACCGTCACCGGAATCGATATTATCCAGAACAGAAGCTTTATAAACAGCTTCCGTCTTTTCTCTTTTTTCTCTCTATGATGAAAATCATAACGATCCTCGTCATAGCCTTGGAATTTAATGTCCATTATATGCACCGTTATTAAAAATCATTTGTAATACTACAGGATTATTATACAACATAATACGTTCATTGACAAGAAAAAACAGCCACCCTTTTCAGAGTGGCTGTCAGCACTTTTCTTTTGATTATCTGATCTGCTCTTTAACACGTGCAGACTTACCGGTTCTCTTTCTGATGTAGAACAGCTTAGCACGGCGAACCTTACCAAATCTTACAACCTCGATCTTCTCTACCATCGGGGAGTGAAGGGGCCAGGTTTTCTCAACACCGCAGCCATAGGAGTTCTTACGTACTGTAAAGGTCTCCTGAACGCCACCGTTCTGTCTCTTGATAACGATACCTTCGAAAATCTGAATTCTCTCTCTGTTACCTTCCTTTACCTTTGCGTGAACCTTGATGGTATCACCAACGTTAAAGTCAGCAACTTCGCTCTTAAGCTGAGCATCTTCAATACTCTTAATGTAATCCATTGTGCGGACCTCCTTATAATATTTATATCGATGTTCATACTGCAAAGCACAGAGGACCACCGCGTCTCACGAATTAGTAGTATATCACATGGTACTAAATAATGCAAGTATTATTTTATTTTTTTCAACTGTTCCAGAAAATCTTTTTCTTTTTTACTCAGTTCAGCTCCTGAAAGCAGCTCCGGCCTTACTTTAAGCGTCTTTTCAATCTGTTTTTCACGCCTCCATTTTTCAATATTGGCATGATGGCCTGACAAAAGAACCTCAGGTACCTTCTTACCCATCCATTCTTCAGGTCTTGTATACTGAGGATATTCAAGGAGATTTCCTTCAAAGCTTTCATTCATGCCTGATTCTTCATTGGTTAAAACTCCGGGAACCATGCGGGAAATGGCGTCGATCATGACCATTGCAGGCAGTTCCCCACCGGAAAGAACATAGTCTCCGACCGATACTTCGTCAGTCACTATTTCTTCAAGCACTCTTTCGTCGACACCCTCATAGTGCCCGCAAAGAAAAATCAGTTCTTCTTCTTTTGCAAGCTCCTTGGCCATCGACTGATTGAAGGTCTTTCCCTGCGGAGTCATATATATCACTCTGGGCTTTTTTTCGCTTCCATCCTGTGAACTTTTGTCAAGAATATCTTTGTAGCATAGGTAAATCGGCTCAGCCATCATGACCATGCCTGCCCCACCGCCGTAGGGATAATCATCCACATGCTTATGTTTGTCGTTTGTATAATCCCTGATGTTTACCGCATCAATGCTGATTATTCCGGCATTTACGGCACGGCCGATGATACTGGTGTTCAGGCCGGACAGAACCATCTCGGGAAAAAGGGTCATTACAGTAAATTTCATTATGTTATCTATCCTTATAAGCTAGTCCAGAAGGCCTTTCATTACATGAACTGTAAGCCTTTTGTTTTCAACATCAACATTCTTAATACAGTCAGGAATCGCAGGGAAAAGTCCCTCCTTACCATTTTTCAGCTCAACAACATAAACATCATTGGCTCCGGTCTGCATAACATCCTTCAATGTTCCCAGCACTTCACCCTCATCTGACACTACTTCTGCTCCTAAAATATCTGCAATATAGAACTCGTCATCTTCAAGCGGTATCGCGTTTTCCCTTGTTACAAAGATTTCCGCACCCTTATATTTTTCAATAAGATTGATGTTGTCAATACCCTTGAATTTCAATATGACCATATTTTTAAAGTAACGGGCTCCGCTTACTTCGAAGGTTTTCATGCCTTCCTTTCCGCAATCCATTACTATTTCTTTCAGATAATCAAAACGTTTTACATCCTCGGTAGTCGGAAAAACCTTGATTTCTCCCCTGACTCCATGGGTGTTTGAATACACCCCGATACGGAACATATCTTCCATTAACTTCTCCTTATTTGAAAAAGGAGCCACTACGTAAGTGGCTCCGTATTACTACTGTAAAATCTCAACAGTAACCTTCTTGTTCTCCATGGTTGCAGCAGCCTTGACAACAGTTCTTAAAGCCTTGGCGATGCGACCCTGTTTACCGATAATCTTACCCATATCGTCCTGTGCGACTCTTAACTGGATAAGTACCTCATCTTCATTGACAGCTTCAGTAACAGTAACCTCCTCGGGATGAACAACAAGGGATTTAGCGATAATCTCAACTAACTCCTTCAAGATACACCTCCGATTTATTATTTAACAATACCTGCCTGTTTGAAAAGTTTTGATACGGTATCAGTAGGCTGAGCACCCGATGAGAGCCACTTCTTTGCTTCTTCTTCGTCAACCTTAACTGCTGAAGGGTTTACAGTGGGATCATATGTACCGATCTCTGCGATGAAACGTCCGTCACGAGGGCTTCTTGCATCAGCAACTACAATACGATAGAAAGGTGCTTTCTTCTGTCCCATTCTCTTAAGTCTGGTTTTGATCATTTTTAATTTCCTCCTGAAATTCAATAATAATAAATAAATTTTATATTAAACCGGTTAATATACTCTCTTTTTCGATATTCCGGCCAATATTCATAAATTTGCCGGTTTTGTTTAAAAACCGATATTGAAGGGTAGCTTGTTCTTTCCGAATTTTCCTTTCTTTCCCTTCATCATTCCGCCCATCTGCTTCATCATCTTGCGCATCTGTTCAAATTGCTTCATCAGACGGTTTACTTCAGAAATATCAACTCCGGCACCATCCGCAATCCTGCGTTTTCTTGAAGGATTGATAAGGTCGGGCTTTGCACGCTCTGCCTTTGTCATTGAGTGGATGATCGCTTCAGTGGTCTTGAAAGCGTCATCGTCAACATCCACATCTCCGAGCTCTCCCATATTCGGCATCATTGAAAGTATGCTCTGGATTCCGCCCATGTTCTTCATCTGCTGTATCTGCTCAAGGAAATCATCGAAATTGAATTCGTTGTTGAGCATCCTTGTCTCAAGTTCCTTTGCCTTCTTCTCATCGACCTCGTTCTGTACCTTTTCTATGAGCGAAAGCATATCACCCATTCCGAGTATCCTGCTTGCCATACGGTCCGGATAGAACTGCTCGAGATCCGAAAGCTTCTCGCCCATACCGACATAAAGTATGGGTTTGCCTGTAACCGCCTTTATGGAAAGCGCGGCACCGCCTCTGGTATCGCCGTCGAGCTTTGTGAGGATCACACCGGTAATACCTATCTGCTCTTCGAAGGTTGTGGCAACATTAAGCACGTCCTGACCTGTCATGGCATCAACCGTAAGAACGGTATGGTCTACATCGAAGGTCCTCTTTATGAGCCTTAATTCCTCCATCATCTCTTCGTCAATGTGGAGACGTCCTGCCGTATCAAGTATTATTACATTATAATTGTTTACATAGGCCTCATGGATACCGCCGGCAACAATTTCAATAACAGGCTTGCCGGTTCCCATGTCAAAAACAGGTACTCCCTGCTTCTCGCCGTTCACCTTTAACTGCTCGATAGCGGCGGGTCTGTAAACATCGCAGGCAACCATAAGCGGCCTTTTGCCCATTGATTTGAACTTTCCTGCAAGCTTTGCAGCCGTAGTGGTTTTACCTGCACCCTGAAGACCGCACATCATGATGATCGTACGTCCGTTATTGTTAAGGGTGATCTCGGTGGTCTCGTCACCCATGAGCTTTATCAGCTCTTCGTTAACGATCTTTATGACCATCTGACCGGGATTAAGGCCTTCCATTACATCCTGGCCTATCGCTCTTTCGTTAACGGAATTTACAAACTGTTTAACAACCTTGAAGTTAACATCGGCCTCAAGCAAAGCCATCTTAACCTCACGCATCGCAGCCTTTACGTCAGCTTCGGAAAGACGGCCCTTGCCACGCAGGTTCTTGAAAACGTTCTGCAGTTTATTTGAAAGACTTTCAAAAGCCATATTATACCTCGTCAGTAGCTTTCAAGCATTTTTTCAGCTATACTCACTATTTTCTCTGTCTCGTCCTTTCCCTTGCGGGATTCTTCGGCCAATTTTCTTATTTCATCGACCTCTTGTTTCATATTTTCAAACTTTTCAACAAGTTTAAGCTTCTTTTCATATAGCCTCAGCTTGTTTACGGTACGGTTAACTGTGTCATATATACCCTGTCTGCTGATTCCTGTTTCTTCGGAAAGCTCTGAAAGGCTCATATCCTCAAGCACATAGCCTTCAAATGCGCGTTTTGCATTATCGGAAAGCAATTCTCCGTAGAAATCATAGAGAAGTGATAATTCAACTACCTCTTCAAGCCACTTGTTTGTATCGGATTTACTCATAACGCACTCCAGATAAGCCTTCTTTTAAACAGACCTTAGGTATAATAACACATAAAAAACAGGTTGTCAAGTTTTTTTCTTTACAACCTGTTTGTTTTTTTATTATTTACAGCAGAAGTCCTATAATGGTCTTCCGTTCTTGTCAACCGGTTTTCCGTTAAGGTAAGTAACGCCCGGGATTCTGCTGCCATATTCATCCATCTGAGGCGTATATTCTCCTTTTTCGGAATTTATGGCAGCCGGAGCATTGTATTTATCTGCAGCATATCTGTCCATTATCGGCTGGCCATATTCATTCTGAAGGAACTCCGGGTTCAGTCCGGGTTTTACGGGCAGGTTCGAAATACTCTCCTGCTGTATATAATGGTTATAGAGCTGCGTAGCTGAAACCGAGGTTACCACACTGTTTGGATCGATAAAAACCTTGTCATTATAAAGATATATATCGCACTCTGCACCACGCGGAAACGAATTTTCTCTTGTCTGATGGGTGTTGACGCCAAAATCCTGAAACCTTCCGCCCAGATCGGCTCTTACTATGACAACAAGTATCGGTACACCGTTGATTATCACAGAATTGTCGTCCTCGTAATCGATGATTACGCCATGTATCTTCTTTCCGTTTATAAGTGCCTGCTTTGTCTCGTTTCTTCTTCTAAGCTCGGGTGCAATAACGCCCGCCCATCCTGCAAGTATGAATATGCAGCCAAACGGAACTCCAAAAAAAGCAACGAAGGGCTCGTGTAAAACAATACCGAAATACATGCATGAAAGCGTTGTAAGCAAACCGCTGATCAAAAAAACCAATCCGAACCAGATCATCAGACTACCTCCTTCCGGAATTTTTGAAAAGAAACATACCGATTCCGGCAGCTATCGTAAGGTTAAGAGAATCAACCATTTCAGACTGAGGAAGCATTAACGGCGTGGTAAACTTCGCATATTCCTGAGGAAGACCGCTTGCCTCATTTCCGAAGATCAGAGTATATTTAGAAACTTCCGGAACCGAACCGGGCAAAAGCTTTTCCGCTTTTTCATCAAGCATGAAAGAAAAACTTTTTCTGTCGGAATCTGCGCCTGTAATATATTTTTCAGAATATTCCTCAAAGCTTTCAAAATACTGAATCCTTGTATGGAAAACCGCACCCATGCTGCCTCTTACAACCTTCGGATTGAAAACATCCACTCCGGGCGAAATGATCGCAATATCAGTTATATCAAAGGCTGTAGCAGTACGTATTATGGTTCCCACATTGCCCATATTCGAGGGATTTACAAGCATCAGATGATTGCTTCCGGTCTTAAGGAATTCATTATATTTATCGAATACGCCGACCACATATACATTTTCCTTATCGGAAAGCCTGTTTATTGTCTTCTCATCTTTTTTCAGTACGATATTCTTTGAGCTGCAAAGCTTTTCAAGTTTTTCCATGTCGGTAAAGGTCGGGGAAACCAAGAGCTCCCTTACTGTTTCCGGTCTGTTGTTTATCAGTTCAAAGGTCGGGAACGCACCTAGCGTATAGGAATAATCCGATTTATTTTTGTAAGGTTTAATGGGTTCCAAGCAAATACCTCTTCAGTCATTTTCTGACTTTTACTAAATGAATGGTTCTCGAGGAGAAGTCTCCATACATTTCAATCGCCACCCCTGCATTTTCAAGGGTTTCACCGCTTAGGGTAATATCAAGTTCTTCGAGAGTATACCTGGCATCCGGTTCAAGTCCCGGAAGTTTGAACACTCTTTGCGGATAATTAGGACGTCCGAGTACCTGTACTATTGTAAGCAGCGCCTCGGATTTATCCTTTGCAACGAACATCCACGCATCGTATGTATTGTCCTCAAAAATATTTCCGATACGGTACTGGTCTCCTGTTCTTACCAGAGGATTATATTTCTTGAACTTTTCAATCTGGCCCGGAATTGCATTTCTGTCAGCCTCGGGTATCCTTGTAACATCAAGTTCATAGCCGAAGGTTCCGACCAACGCAACATCGCCACGGGTTGAAAAAGGTGTAGTCCTTCCAACAGTATGGTTAGGACAGTCGGACACATGGGCTCCCATACTTGATGCAGGATAACAGATTGAAGTTCCGTGCTGGATCTTCAGCCTTTCAATTGCGTCAGTATCGTCAGATGTCCAGATCTGAGGTGAAAAATAAAGCATGCCGGGATCAAATCTTGCACCACCGCCCGAACAGTTCTCAAGCAGCAGATAAGGATAATCCGTAGTCAAACGGTTCATTACATCATAAACTCCGAGCACATAACGATGCCAGAGCTCACGCTGGCGCTCCGTAGGAAGTGTTGTCGAACCCACCTCTGTAAGCTGCCTGTTCATATCCCATTTTATATACTCAATATTAGCGGAATCAAGGATTTTCTTAATCATTTCATAGATATGATCCCTGACTTCCTTATTTGAATAGTCAAGAACATACTGTTCACGGCTCATCGTGGGCACGCGTCCAGGTATCTGAATTGCCCATTCAGGATGCTCAGTGTAAAGTACGGAATCCGGACTGATCATTTCGGGTTCAAACCAAATGCCGAACTTCATGCCGAGCTTATTTACTTCATCTACAAGATATTTAAGCCCGCCATCAATTTTCTTTTCATATACAAACCAGTCACCGAGCGAAGAATTGTCGCTGTCTCTGTGACCGAACCAGCCGTCATCCATTACAAGCATCTCAATACCAAGCTTACTTGCTTCTTTGGCAATAGAAATCAGTTTTTCAGTATTGAAATTGAAATATGTGGCTTCCCAGTTGTTTATCAGTATAGGTCTTCTCTTGTCCTTCCATTCGCCTCTTATCAGATTGTTTCTGTAAAGGTCATGGAAGTTTCTGGACATCTGACCAAGGCCCTCGCATGAATATGACATTACAACTTCCGGAGCCTGAAATGACTTCCCGGGATCAAGGGTCCATGAAAAATCAAAAGGATTGATGCCCATTACAAGCCTTGTTCTTTTATGCTGGGTGACCTCCGCAGTCGCGCAGAAATTTCCGCTGTAAACAAGATTATAGCCAAAAGCTTCACCTTTATTCTCATCACAATCGGGAGAAACCAGCGCTACAAAAGGATTACTCTGATGCGAGCTTTCACCCTTTACCGAATCAACGCCCTGCTTTCCGTGATGCAGGTGTGATCTTTCAAGTATCCTTTCCCTTGCCCAGCTGCCGTTAAGAGTGATATAATCATAATCACAGCCTTCATAATCAACACAGACAGAAAGTACCCTGCGAAGATCAACAGGTTTTTCAGCTTCATTTGTAATTTTTACGCTTCTTGTAATGATATCAAGGTCGGTAAATACGGTATAGTAAAGCTCGGCCGTAAGCGAAAGATGCTCATCCTTCATAGTAATGATAAGGGTTTCGCAGTCTTCTCCATCCTTTGACCAGGTTGCAGGAATATTTACTTTCTGCCAGCTCTTTGTTGCATAATCGTAGAACTCCTGGGTAAGATCAGGCTTCCCTTTTATTATTTCATATGAAGAATATCTGAGATCACAGGTTGACATACCGTCCTTATCCATTACCATAAAGCAGGATTCGCGGTAATCTCCCGTTCCGTGACACGGGAATTCAAAGCTCTTTGAATCCATGAAAGTACCCTTGTCACGGTTATTTGATTTTAAAGTAAAAGGATTTTCGTTAAGTCTCAGAAGATAGGAAAGATCATCGTTTCCGAGCCTCTTTCCGTAATATGCATGTAAAAGAAAGCCATCCTCAAGGGCCGAGAAGGCATAGGTGGAATTCTTTGAATCCAGTCTGAAATTCACAAGATCTTCGGTAAAGCTTTTTTGCTCACCATTGATCCATCTGCTATAGGATATTTTTGAGTCGGTTTTAGTAATCATGTTTTTACACCCCTTAATATTTTATTGTGTTATCACAATAATACCATAAAACATAAATACTTTCTATAATGAATATTCGTTTAATTTGTTATTATCTATTTTTTTGACTTTTCTTTGCTATTCTTCTTTTCTACTTTTTTTGCTGCATCAAGTTCCTTATACTTTGCACTTATTCTTGCACAGAAAGAACCGAAAGCAGCAAAAATACAAAGATCCCTGATAAAGTAACTGAGATAATAGTTTTTAACCTCAACATAATCAAGATCTGCAGTAACAACAACCTTCTGGGTTGCAACATAACAATATGGCATGAATTCCGCAAGTATATTATAGACTGCCGCTATCATCATTATTCCGCAAAGAGCAGGTACAAATCTGATTGTCTTTTTGAATGTTGCAAGAGCACTGATAAGAAAAAGGCTCACACCGAAAATAATTCCGATTGTGGTGTCTTTTACATTTTCAATCGTACACAACACATCGAAAATTCCGAGAAGTCCAAGTGGCATAAACATAAGTCCGAGACCATCTCCGTTTTTTCTTTCCTTAAGCATTGATTTCGGAACGATAAGGAGGCAGGGAATCATGCAAAGTACACCTATTATCGCGATTATGTTCGGATTTCCGTCAAAAAATGTTGTAAGTCCTACATTTTCCAACGAAGTTGACCAATCACCGTTTGCACTTTTTCTCTTAAGAGTCATATAAAGAAGTGAAAAAACTATGGCTCCTGCGGTAAAAACGTAAGGAGCAACCAAATTGAAAGCTTTAAGAAAGCTTTTTGATTTCTTTCCAAGCTTGTCAACCATTTCCTCTTTTGTCTCTGTTGTCTTCTTTTTATTATCTTTCATAATAAAATTCACCCTTGATCATTACTTTTTCAATTTCGAGGTCGTCGTTAATCACAAGAATATCGGCATTAAGCCCTTCTGCAATACGTCCTCTGTCATTAAGGCCCATCTGCTTTGCAGGGGTTTCCGTTGCCATCTTTACTGCATCGTCAAAAGGAATGCCCATCTTATGTGCAGACCTTACACAATCATAAAGGAAGCTTGTAGAACCTGCAAGAGCACCTGATGCAACGCGGCATACTCCGTCGTTTACATAGATCGGCTGACCACCGAACATATACTCTCCGTCAGGAAGTCCGGTTGCCCTTAAAGAATCAGAAATAATAATCATCTTGTCGGGGCCGAAGGTACGGTAAAGCATCAGTACTGCAGCCCTGTGAACATGAAGTCCGTCAGTGATTACATGTACATAACCGTTTTCAGTAAGTGCTGCTCCGACAGGACCGGGATCGCGATGCATAAAAGGAGGCATTGCGTTGAAGGTATGAGTCAGGCAGGACGCTCCGTTTTTAAAGGCTTCTACTGTAGTAGAATAGTCTGCTGCCGTATGTCCGACGCAGATAACAACATCATTCGCATGCTTCTTTATGAATTCCATATTTGCTTCAAACTCGGGAGCAATGGTGATAAGCTTCATTCTGTCAAGCTTGGCAAATTCTTCATCGGAAGCCTCGCGTACAAACTTTCCGTTCTGGGCACCCTTTTTGCTTTCATTGATGTAGGGTCCTTCCATGTGGAAGCCGGGCACCTGGGCACCGGGCCAGTCGGTCTTTGCATCATTTACAGCCTTGATGGATTCATAATCCATGGTCATGGTTGTCGGATAGACAGTCGTTGTACCATGTTTTCCCCACTCGTCAAGCAGCTTTTTAAACTCGGCCTCCATGGTGTCGTCACCGCAGCAGCCGTGGGTATGGACATCGATCATTCCGGGAATTACAGTTTTTCCTGCGATATCAACAGTGTTATCTTCACGGAGTTTGCTTGATCCCGCAGGGATGATGCGGTCGATTTTACCGTCATTAACATAAATATCTACAAGTTTTCCTTTTAAGTTACAGTTTTTCAGAAGCATTTTTTTAGTCCTTTCACAGTTCCACAAGGCTTGCGGCAGCCACAGCCTGTCCTACTCTTCTTTCCATCTCACCCGGAAGGAAGATGTTGATCTTTTCAGCAAGCTCGGGGAATTCTTCTTTAAGAAGCTCCCTTGACTTTTCAAGTATCACTTCTCCGCCCTTTCCGCTTGTAACACGTCCTGAAAGTTGAACATTTGCAATATCATAATAATCGGAATAATTAGCAACCGCATATCCGAAATAGGTTCCGATGGTCTCAAAAATATCCTTTGCCCTCTCATCGCCTTCTTCATGAAGCTTCTGGACAACCTTAAGCTTCTCAGCAGGCGTAAGCGAAGGATCAAGTTCAATTCCAGCCTTGGGAGCAAGTCTGATGACGCAGTCCTGTGAAAAATACTCAGCGCCTACACCCCAGTCACCTGACCATGGATCCCTGGATGAATCCGGATTATAATCAACCGGAGCAAAAGCAAGCTCAGTCATGTAACCTCTGAGCGAACCTTCCTTGTCAATGTAGCCTCCGGCTTCCGAAGTACCCATTGCTATACCGAGTATACCGGTCTCATTAAGTGCCATCGAGCATGCAAGTGCGGCAACATCACCATCATTCGCAACTACCATCTTATATCCGAGGTCTTTGCAGACATCAATATATACATTTTTTGCTTCATTGCCATATTTCTCTTTATCAACCGCCATGAACAGCGAGCTGACCATTGCACGGTTAGCAACAAGCACGCCTGCAGTCGAAATACCTACTGCATCCACTCTCGGCATCTTTGATGCTGCAACCTGCATTGCATGTTTTATCTGCTCGCGATGATAATTTACATCGGGATTGACCTTGGGAAGCCATACGATTTCCTCTGTATGAACAACCTCTCCGTCAACAACACTTGCGATTTTCATGTCCGAACCGCCAGCGTCAAAACCGATACGGCAGCCGTCCATATGACGTCCTATATGCATCTGCACTTCTTTATTTTCAGGCATATCGGAAAATTCATGCTTTACTACTTCAAACGGACGCTCATAGGTGGTCTCCCAGAAATCCACGTCGAACTTTCTGAGTCCTTCTCTTGTGTAGGCTTTCTTTATGAATTCAAAAACCTTGTCATCTCCTGCCATATGGATCCTGAATCCGCCGGCTGCCCAAAGAAGCATTTTCACAAGGCGTTCAACATAGAAATTATTCTTTTCCTCATCATCCGAAAGGAAGGTATCTTTTCTGTAAATCAAGCCATTTTCACGTTCTACAGCGATAGAAAACGGTTTCGAGGCTGTTTTCAGAAATTCTTTGTTATATACATATGCCGGTACAAAATCCGGATCAAGTTTAGGCAGCATCATTTATTGTACCTCTCAATTATCATATAATCATCAAGCCGGAAATCAATCCCAGAGCTTTACGGGATATACTCCGTTTTCAATCATTTCGTTAAGCTTTTCAACAACCATGGGCTTATCCTCGGCATAGGTAAGACCGAACCATTTATCATTTACCGGAAGTACCTCAACTGTGATAAGACCATCTCTTATCATATTATCGACTATCGAAGGAAGCAGATATTCCTTCTTCAGAGGGTCAAGCTTCTCATCTTTAAGGAAATCAACGAATTTTTCATTGAGATAGTCCATGAATCCGGGCATAAGACCCCAGAGATTCATTGAGCAGAGGTCATCAAGTCCTGCAGTAAGAGGCTCTCCGAACTCGTTTTCGCCGGTAACAATGTCTCCCTCTTTCTTCAGCTTGAAGCTCTCATTTACTTTTGAAAGAAACATTTCTTCATCATGGACGCAGATTCCTCTTGTAACAGTTCCATGATCGCTAAGGGTATTTCCGAGTACAAAACCTGCCATGCAATATTTACCTTCGTTTTCATCGGCATTTGCAAGGAAATCATGTACTGCTTTAAAAGAACCTGTACCATAGTAATCATCTGCATTTATAACCGCAAAAGGATTGTTGATATGTCCGAGGCAGGAAAGAATTGCATGTCCTGTACCCCAGGGTTTTGCTCTTCCTGCAGGAACTTCAAAGCCTTCAGGAATATTGTCCATTTCCTGATAAACATAACTGAGCTTTACCTTCTTTGCGATCCTGTCGCCGATCAGTTTCCTGAACTCATCCTCAATATCACGTCTGATGATAACAAGTACATCATCAAAGCCTGCGCGGACTGCATCATATATGGAATAATCCATCAGGATTTCTCCGCCCGGACCTACATGCTCCAGCTGCTTTATTCCTTTTCCGAAACGGCTGCCCATTCCTGCTGCCATAATTACCAAAGTAGTTTTGTTCATTAATCTACCATCCGGAATAATAATTCCGCCTTTCAAATATCACTTATTTATCAGACTCTTCACAAATCTTTCCATCTGTTCCCTCTTGTCAAGCATATCCTTGGCAAGTGTTATCTGGCATATTGCACGTTCCAGATTATGCTTTACATGACGTGTCTTGAAATACTTATCCCCATTGATATAGTCATCAAGGAAACGGCTGGCAAGCTCTATTGTTATTGTAATCGCACCTAAAGGCAGGGTTTCAAGCTCCTTCTTAGTAAGCGAAGCTGCCGTCTTTCCGACAAAGCCCTCTGTAAATGCCTTGAATTTGTCCATGTCAAGCGATATCTTTGCAAGATCTGTCTCATCCTCAGCTGCTGTCGAGCAGGCAAAACGTACTGCATCGCCATAATCGCTTGAAGTAAGGCCCGGCATTACGGTATCAAGATCGATGATTGCTATCGGTCTCTTGCCTTCCTTATCGAAAAGCACATTGTTAAGTTTTGTATCATTGTGGGTTACCCTTGCAGGAATCTCTCCGTTTTCAAACATATCGGTAAGCTTTCCGGCAAGTTCTCTGTTTTCCCTGAAGAAATCAAGCTCTTTCTTAACTGAAGCTACTCTTCCCGCCTCATCTTTTTCGGCATCAGCGAACAGTGTATCAAGTCTTTTCTTCGTATTATGGAAATCCGGGATAGTCTCATAAAGATATTTGGCATCAAAATCTGAAAGCATATTCTGGAAATCTCCGAAAGCCTCGCCAAGTGCCTTCATTACAGCAGTATCATTGCTCTCATTCATTGTAACAGAATCAATGAAGTCGCAGATTCTCCAGAAATTACCCTTGCCATCATCATAATAATTTAGCTTACTTGCCTTGTTATCATAGAATTTAAGAGTTGTTACAGCATCCTCTTCAGACATTTTCTTTACTTTCTCAGCAATATGATAAGTAACATGGGCAATATTGCTCATGATCTGCTCGGGGTTCTTGAAAACATAGGTATTTACACGCTGAAGTATATATTTTTTAAGGCCGTCGACAGTTTTGAACTCAACCGCATAGGTTGAATTGATGTTTCCGTTCGTGATCACCTCAGCCGTTACAAAATTCCCGAGGATATCAAAACCTTCGGCAATTTCTTTAAGCTTTAAGAATTCTTCCTTTAAAATCATTTAATATCTCCTATTACATATGGTGTGATCTGGTATACATAGTAATTAAGCCAGTTCGTGTAAAGCGTGTTTCCATGCGCACGCCATAAAAGCAAAGGCTTTTCATCGGTATTGTCACCCGGATAATAATTCTCAGGCAATTGAATATCAAGACCTTTTGCTACATCACGCTTATATTCTGCATCAAGAGTCACTCTGTCATATTCCGGATGGCCCATCATGAATATCTGACGTCCTTCTTTTGCCATTACAAGAGTTACGCCTGCAACGTCAGAATCTGCAAGCACCGTAAGATCGGGATGCTTTGCAACGTCATCTGCATCAATTGCGGTATAACGGCTGTGAGGCAGATAGAACCTGTCATCAAATCCGCGGACAAGAGGTTCTCTTCTGTGATGCACATAATGAGGGAAGATGCCAAACAGCTTCTTGTCAAGCATTACCTTCTTGATACCGTAATGGTAGTAAAGGCCTGCCTGGGCACCCCAGCAAAGATGAAGTGTACTGGTAACATTTGTTACGCTCCATTCAAATATCTGACAAAGTTCATCCCAGTAAGCCACATCCTTAAACTCCATCAGCTCTACGGGAGCTCCGGTAATGATCAGACCGTCAAACTTCTCATTTTTGACATCATCAAAGGTAAGGTAGAAATTATCCAGATGGCTTTTTGCGGTATTCTTACCGACATAGCTTGCCGTTGTAAGAAAGGTTATATCGATCTGCAGAGGAGTATTGGAAAGAGAGCGCATCAGCTGCACTTCTGTATCCTCTTTCAAAGGCATCAGATTGAGAATTGCAATTTTCAGAGGACGTATATCCTGGCTCATCGCCCTGGACTCATCCATCACAAAAATATTCTCATCTTCCATAATTTTTTTTGCAGGCAGATCATTCTGAACCCTTATTGGCATTCTTCATTCCCTCCGTGGAATATATTTCAAAGTTTATTTAACCTACTTATTTTAATATATTTTAACGTTTAAGTCAACATATGATTTATGTTGCAAAATTTTTAAACGAGCCGCCATCATATAACTGCCTCGGCTAGCGCTTCGCTTAATGTCGCCTCCGGCAGTTTATGACGTCGGCTCGTAATTCTAATTTCCAAAGCGTTCAATAAACGCCTCTTCGCTTATTATCTCCACACCAAGTTCCTTCGCCTTCTTATTCTTGGAAGAATTACTCATCACATCATTATTGATCAGATAGTTTGTATTCTTCGATACAGCGGAGGCCACCGAACCTCCTTTTTTCTCAATAAAGGCTTTAAGCTCGTTACGATTTGCATAATGCTCAACAGAACCTGTAATAACAAATGTAAGTCCTTTAAGCGAAAGGCTCGCCTCGTCAACTGCCTCAGGCTCGGCAATCCTTACATATTCGTTAAGCGCAGCAATCTCCGCTCTGTTCTTTTCATCAGCCATAAAATTCACAACAGAGTCAGCGATCACATCTCCGATCTGATTTATTGAAAGAAGCTTCTCCCTGTCAGCATTTAAAACCGAATCCAGAGTTCCGCCGAGTTCCCTGCATATAAGCCTTGCATTTGCAAGTCCGATGTTCGGAATACCCAGCGCAAATATAAAATTGGGAAGTTCTATATCCTTTGACTTTTCGATAGCAGCCTGCAGATTATTGTAGGATTTTTCGCCAAAGCCATCAAGGGTTACAATTTCATCACGATGCGCAGAAAGCCTGTAGATATCTGCATAATCATGAATATATCCCAGCGCTATAAACTTTTCAAGCGTACTTTCGGAAATGCCCTCTATGTTCATAGCATCTCTTGAAACAAACTGAACAAAGCTGCCAAGCTTCTTGGCAGTACAAACCGGATTCATGCAATAAAGGAAACGGTTGCCATCGTTGTCTTTTATTTCTGTCCTGCCACCGCACACTGGACATGCAGCAGGAATTACAAGCTTTCCGGATTTAGTAAGGTTTTCCGCAATCTGTGGAATGATCATATTTGCTTTATAAACACTTACCTCGTCTCCGATTCCGATCTTCAGTTCTTCGGTCACGGAAACATTATGAAGACTGGCTCTTGAAACAGTCGTGCCTTCAAGTTCGACCGGGTCAAATATCGCAACAGGATTTATGAGGCCGGTACGGGATGCAGACCATTCGACTTCACGTATATGTGTCAGCGCTGTCTCATCTGCCCATTTAAAAGCAATTGCATTTCTCGGAAATTTCGATGTCCTTCCGAGGCTTTCACCATAAGCAATATTGTCAAAGCAAAGCACAAGTCCGTCTGACGGGAAATCATTGCTTTCAATCTTATCAGCAAAGTACTGTACCGCATTTTCTACATTAGTAGAATTTACTGTTTTATGCTCAACCACAGTAAATCCAAGTCTTTCGAGGAAATCAAAGCCTTCGTTTATTGTCTTGAAATCAGTATTGAAATTCTCATCACCCGATGCTGAAAACAGCGTAAAGGCAAAAAGATGAACATTTCTTTTCGCAGTAATTTCATTATTAAGCTGCCTTACAGAACCCGAACAGAGATTTCTCGGATTCTTATATTTTTCCGCCGGATCCGAAATAGCATCATTAATCTTCTCAAAATCGGAATATTTGATGACTGCTTCTCCGCGGATAACCAAAGTACCCTTAAAAGCAATCTTTACAGGCACATTTTTGAATACTTTAGCATTGTTCGTTATCACCTCTCCGATTTCACCATTTCCTCGGGTAACCGCACGGACAAGTTCTCCGTTTTCATAGGTCAGAACGACTGTAAGTCCGTCCATCTTCCAGCTGAGAACACCATCATGGCCATTAAGCCACTCCGAAAGAGCTGCTCTGGACTTTGTTTTGTCAAGCGAAAGACACGGAGTCTCATGCTTAAACTTCGGAAGCTCCGAAAGAACCTCATATCCCGGACGGGCTGTCGGAGAATTGGCTAGGACTGTACCACTCTTTTCCTCAAGCGCTTTTAACTCATCATAGAGCTTGTCATATTCAAAATTGCTCATTATCTCGTCCTGCCCCTGCTCATACACCTTTGCGGCCTTATCGAGTAGGTTGGTGAGTTCTCTTTGTCTTTGTGTAACATTCATATTTTTACCTGACCTCTTTTTATCTATAAACAATTTACGGCTGTTCTATGACTGTCTGTAAAGCATATCAACTTCATCATCGGTAAGCACCCTGTACTTTCCGGGCTCCAGATCACCAAGTCTCAGTCCCATGATACGAACTCTCTTAAGATGCCTTACCTTTGCCCCGCATTCTTCACACATACGCCTGATCTGACGGTTCATACCCTGAATCAGGACAATATTGAAGCTTTTATCGGATTTGGGATATACTCTCGCAGGAGCCGTTTTTTTGCCAAGAATTTCGACTCCGCCCTCCATTTTCTTTATAAAAGCATCATCAATAGGCCTGTCAATCACCACATTGTACTCTTTTTGATGTCTTTCGTCTGCTTTTGAAATGCGGTATGCGAGATCTCCGTCATTGGTAAGAAGTATCAGTCCGCAGGAATTTTTATCGAGTCTGCCGATAGTATAAACCCTTTCAGGATAGCCTACAGCATCTATTATATTATCCTTATTGCTCCTGTCACTCGTACATTCAATACCTACGGGTTTATTATATGCAAGCACCACTTTTTTAGCCTTGATTTCAACCTTCTGTCCGTCCACAACAACTTTACTGGAAGGAAAAACTCTGGTTCCGACTTCTGCTTTCTTTCCATCGACAAATACTTTTCCTTCTTCTATCAAAGCATCTGCAGCCCGTCTGGAACAAATTCCGGCTTCGCTCAGATATTTATTCAGCCTTATTCCTTTATTATCGTTATTATCCATATCCTACTTTTTCTCCTGCATAACCAAAGTCAGAATAAAAAGAATGCAAAAGAACATAATGAGTGTGGCTGACAGCATATTCGGATGCGAAACAGAATATACTACAGAAACAACAAACACAATAAAAGCCAGAGTTCTTACAATATGAAAAACATCCGAAGTCGAAAGGAAGAAATGCTTATCTTCTGCATCTTCCTCCTCAAAATCCTCGAACCCCTCTACATCATCAAGCTCTTCGTAGGCTTCGTATTCCTGTTCGTCGGCTGTTTCTTCTACAGTTTCTTCAACTATATCTTCCTCGGCATCGATATCAGTCTCGTTTACAGTTTCTTCTATATTTTCTTCAATCTTTTTCTTTTTTGAACCAAACATTAGTATTTCCTCTTCATCGGGATATTTATATGACACGCATATTCCTTATAATGATATCATATTTCGAGAGATTTTTCATTATTTATTTGAATTTTATTACCGGGATTATAAATAAGACAATTAAACTGACAGTTTAAAATACATGAAATGCTTGACTTTTATTCAAGAAAATGTTATCCTACATACATCAAAAATCCTCTACGGATTATTGATCTAGCTTCGGGCTTGTACCGGTTTCGACGGGGGTTTTGAAGCTATGGAAGCCATCTGTGGCGGAATCCACATTAAAAGTCCAAAACCTAAATATAAACGCTAACGATAGAGTAGCACTCGTAGCTTAAGAGCTGCGTGTCGGCCTTGATGCACCTGCACATTAAGGATCCGGCATCGAACATGCAGGAAACGACATATGCAAAGCTTTGAGCATATGGGCGTATCATGAAGCTACCTGAGACCGCTCTCCTGTTTGCCGGGTGCAGTTAAGGGGAATAAATAAAGACAAACTATGATGGTAGAAACTGTAGTGAATGGGCTTTCGGACATGGGTTCAACTCCCATCAGGTCCATATGGACACAAAAGGGAATGTGTTGATCACATTCCCTCTTTTAATACCCAAATTTCTTTATCAGTTCAAATTCATTTTTTAGTATAGTATCCGACACCACCCTGTTGTCGGTATTTATTGTAATATCAATTCCTGCCTCAATATATTTCCGAAGCGGATAATATTCATAAAACAGTTCATCATTTGTCATATTATCAATAGCCGGACAGTTATTATTTAAAGCCAGAGCAAGCCGCTTTACTGCACCTGTCTGTATATTGCTTGTCGGACACATTTCAAGCATTATTTTATGTTCTGCAAGATATTTCATCAATGTCTTGTCTTCTGCAGCAGCCAGACCATGTCCAATCCTTTTAGCCCCAAGCTTAAGGGCATTTTCTATGCTTTCGGGTCCTGCGGCCTCACCAGCATGAATTGTAAAAGGAATGTTGTTTTGTGATGCAAACTTAAACAAATCCGTATATATTTCAACTGGATACCCTGCCTCATCTCCCGCAAGATCAAGCATCACAACACCTTTACCAAGAAATTCGTTCGCGGCATCCACTGTTTCTTCATTATCCTTATCGTTTCCGCCGCGCATCATGCAGAGTATCAATTTCGTCTCAATGCCCATCAGTGCCCCGTATTCAAGGCCTTCACAGGCAGCCTGTACCACTTCCATCTGGGAGTGCTTTGCCTTACCGTATTCATCCCTCGCAAGATGTAACTGGGGAGCAAAACGTATCTCGGCATAGTTAATTCCTTCATTCACCAGATCTTCCTGCAGGGCCATTATGCAGTAACGGACATTCTCAGGACTCTGCATAAAAGAAAGAGGCAGTTCAAAGCACTTAAGGTAATCCACAAGCGTGCCTGATGTGCTGTCGTACTTCATTCTTGATTTAAAGTCTTCCGGTATTTTCTGGCCTGTTTCCTCTGAAATACGGCGGTACATACGTTCTGTGACGGAGCCGTCAAGGTGGAGGTGGTATTCGGATTTTGCGTTTATATTTAGAATTGGCATGTTTTTCCCCTCATCCGTCAGCTATAATTTCGAGATAAATGTTTTCACCAGATCCCTGAACTCTTTGCCAACCCTGTCAGCCGTCTCTTTAACTTCTTCGTGCGACAGAGGTTTATCTGAGATTCCGGTTGCCATATTTGTAATACAGCTGATTCCGGCGACCTTTATTTTCATATGATTCAGAGCCATAGCCTCACATGCGGTGCTCATACCGACAGCATCCGCACCAAGCATTGAATACATCCTGACTTCCGCCGGTGTCTCATAATTCGGACCAGAAGTCTGAAGATAAACCCCATCTTTAAGATCAATTCCAAGCTTTTCGGCACATTCATGCAGTTTCTTTGTAAGATCCTTATTATAGATACTGCTCATATCCGGGAATCTTTCGCCCAGTACATCATTCGGTCCGATTAAAGGCGAAGGTACAAAGCTTGAAATATGATCGTTAATGCACATAAGTGTTCCGGGTTTAAAGCTTTTATTTACTCCTCCCGCAGCATTTGTAAGAAGTATTGTTTCTGCACCCAGAAGTGCCATGATCCTCACAGGCATAACAACCTGCTCCATTGAATAACCTTCATAGTAATGAACTCTTCCGCTCATCAAAACAACGGGTTTTTCCTCAAGATAACCGAATATATACTCACCCTTATGACCGTCCACAGTTGATCTCGGGAAGCTCTTAATCGCAGTGTAAGGTATTGCCTCAACAATCTCTACCTCATCAATCAGTCCGCCGAGTCCGGAACCCAGTACGACACCGATTTCCGGTCTGAAATCAGTCATTTTCCTGATTTCTTTCAGTACCTCAAACAGATTTCGGGTAACCGCAAAGAAGTTTTTAATCTCTTTGAATTCCATATCGGCTCCGCGACCGCCTTCGAGTTTTTGCAACAAAGATTTTAAATCATCCATAAGTATCCCCCAATCAAATGATTTATCCAATATTATCGTGTAATTTTTTCAGGCTGTCCAGTCCTTTATTTAGTATGACATTGCGACCATAAGTGCAGGGAAAAACTGTTTCTTTCTGGATACTATACCTTCAAGGACAGCAACATTGTTTTCAACTTTGATACTAAAGGCTTCTTCAAGCAGATTTTTCGCACGGTCTCCCGCAAAAAGCACCCTTGTCGAAGTCTTTTTGATATCTGTCAGAAGGAAAAACAGCATGTCAACGCCCCAGTTATTGTTGAAATTAGCAATATAATCCTTTATTTTATCTTCAATATCACTAAGCTCAGACTCACTTACGGAATTGATCTGGCCTACACCGAGGGTTGTATCGTCAACAGTAAATTTCTTATAATCCTGATAGAAAATTTCCTCTGCGCTTCTGTGATGAAGCATTGAGCCGGCAACAAACATTTTCTCAGCATATTCATCGATATCGATTTCAGCAATTTTCGCAAGTTCCTTTGCGGCATCGATATCAATTTCAGTACAGGTAGGCGACTTGAAAAGCAGGGTGTCACTGATGATTGCAGAAACTAAAAGACCTGCTATCTTCTTTTCAATTTCGACATTGTTTTCTTTGTAAATCTTGTAAATTATTGTTGCAGTGCATCCGAGAGGCTGGTTTCTGAATACCATAGGAGTAAAGGTGGTAATCGTTCCGAGCCTGTGATGATCGATGATCTCGATGATTTCAGCATCTTCAATACCGTCGACCGCCTGATCCTTATCATTATGGTCAACTAGGATCACTTTCTTTCTTGTCATATCCATCAGGTTACGGCGTGAGATCATTCCCTGGAAAACGCCCTTATGGTCAATAACAGGGAAATCACGATAACGTTTCTTTGCCATCACGTTCTTGATTTCATCAATAAAGGCATCAGTCCTGAAGGTTATCAGGTTATTTGTGGTTTTAAAGCTTTCGGAAGGAACAGCCTGATTGATAAGCCTTGCGACAGTAAATATCTCATGAGGGCTTACCATGATCACGCATCCTCTGTCCTCAGCAAGCTTCTGTATTGTCTTTGCAACCTTTGCACCTTCGCATATTACCATGCAGGCAGCATCCATCTCTATTGCACAGAGCTGGTTTTCATAACGGTTTCCGAGAATGACAATATCTCCCTTTTCAATATATTCCTCCATGACCGCAGGGTTGTCGTTTGCGATCACAACTTTACCCTTGTCATATATTCTTCCTTCAATTTCTCCGGTAAGAAGTTCCGCATCCAACGCTTTCAGGATGTTGATGAAAGGGGTCTTTGAATTTGACAGAAGTGTTGTATTGTTAAGGTCAAGCATCACATGTGCAATATCGCTGTTTGTGATCAGTCCGGTCATGTTGCCCTCATCATTGCAGATAGGAAGGGTATACAGACTGTCATTTCTCATCATAGCCCATGCATCCTTAAGGCTGGTATCTGCCTTTATAGGTTCAACCTCATGGATATCGATATCCTTTACCTGGGTGCTCACATCGTCAATATAGTCAGGCTTGTCAACTCCGAAATAACCAAGTACAAACTCGGTTTCGGCATTTACTTCACCTGCACACTTTGCAACGTGCAGCACAGGAGAAATCTTATTTTTCAGGTCAGCATAGGCAATTGCCGAGCATATTGAGTCGGTATCCGGATTCTTGTGACCTATTACAATTACTTTTTTCTTGTGTGTTTTCATCTTTTCTTTATACCTTAAACTGATTATGTTTGAACTGTTTTTCGAGCTCGCGTGTCTGGTCCTTTTTGGCTATGGTGTCACGCTTGTCATATAGTTTCTTACCACGGCACACTCCTACTTTTACCTTTACATAGTTTCCTTTAAGGTAAACCTGAAGAGGTATCAGAGTATATCCGGGCTGCGATGCGATTCCTGTAAGCTTTCTTATCTCAGCCTTATTAAGAAGGAGCTTGCGTTCCCTTAACGGATCGCGGTTAAAAATATTTCCTTTTTCGTAGGGGCTTATGTGCATATTGCGGACAAAAAGCTCGCCGGCATGCACGGAAATATAGGCTTCCTTTACCGAGCACTGTCCCATACGGAGGGACTTTACTTCGGTTCCGACAAGCACTATTCCTGCCTCATACTCATCCTCAACAAAATAGTCAAAATATGCTTTTTTGTTGTTGGATATCAGTTTTATCGATTCTTTTCCCATACTTTCTTTCCTTATTTCATATCAATTAAATTATAACAGACTTATTCCTCATAATCAAACATAAAATCTACCGTTTTGGTCTGTTTATCAGCATTTATTACAACGATTTTCACGCTTTCGCCAAGTCTGTATTCTTTTCCTGTACGTCTGGATTTTGCCATGTACATTGTTTTGTCGCATTCGAAATAATCATCCTCGATATCTGCAAAGCGTATCATACCCTCACAGGTATTCGGAAGCTCGACATATATGCCCCAGCTTGTGATTCCGCTGATTACACCGGTAAAGCTCTGACCGATGAAACTCTTCATATATTCGGCCTTTTTCATCTTGTCGGTCTCACGTTCCGCTTCCTCCGCTCTTCTTTCGGTTTTTGAACAACGGGCTGCGATATCCGGAAGTATTTCATTGTAATGATTCATTCTGTCATTTAGCGTACCATGCAGATACTCCTTTATTATCCTGTGGATCTGAAGATCAGGATAACGTCTGATAGGCGAAGTAAAATGACAGTAATACTTGCTTGCAAGTCCGAAGTGGCCCGTACATTCCGTAGAATACCTTGCCTGCTTCATGCTTCTGAGCGTCAGTCTTGAAATGATCGCTTCCTCTTCCGTGCCTTCAATTTCACAAAGAAGCTTCTGGATTTCCTTACTGTGTACTTCGTTTCTGATATGAAGCCTGTGACCGAAATTCTTTACAAATTCACGCAGAGTCTCCATCTTTTCCTCGTCAGGTTCTTCATGCACTCTGTAAACAAAAGGCAGCTCCTGCCAGAAGAATTCCTCAGCAACCGTTTCATTGGCCGCAAGCATGAAATCCTCAATGATTTTTGTAGCGGTATTTCGTTCATAAGGCTTGATATTAGTAACAAAACCTTTTTCGTCAAGCTCTATCTTACATTCCGGAAGGTCAAAATCTATCGAACCTCTTTCATTACGACGCTTACGGATAATAGCTGAAAGCTCTGCCATCAGGTCAAAAAAGTCGATGAAATCCCTGTATTTTTCAAGAGTTTCTTCATTGTTTCTTTCAAGGATTGCAAAAACGTCGGTATAGGACATTCTTCTGTCGACATTAACGACAGTTTCCTTTATTGAGTGGTCTATGATCTTTCCTTCTGAATTTATGTCCATAAAACAGGACAGAGCAAGCCTGTCAGTTCCTGCGTTAAGGGAACATATGCCGTTTGAAAGCTGTGGAGGCAGCATCGGAATTACCCTGTCGGTAAGATAACAGCTTGTTCCACGGTTGATCGCCTCTTTATCGAGTGCCGAGCCTTCTTTTACATAATTGCTTACGTCGGCAATATGTACTCCAAGATGGTAAATGCCGTCTTCACTTTTTTCAAGAGTTATCGCATCATCGAGATCCTTGGCATCTTCACCGTCAATAGTTACGGTTCTCAAGTTTCTGATATCTGTTCTTCCGGCAAATTCAGCCGGATCGGGATCGATGAAGTTTCCGCTCTCAACATATGCCTTTACTTCTTCCGGGAATTCATGGGGTATGCCCATATCGAGCACAACACTCATTATATCAACGCCCAGATCATTTATATTACCTATTATTTCGGTGATTTTTCCTTCCGGATTATGGTTCTTGTCGCCATAGTTTATCAGCTCGCACACAACTTTCATGCCCGAGGTTGCCGATTTTGAATTTTTGTTGTCGACAAATACATCGAAATTTATCTTGTTATTATCCGGCACGACAAAGCAGAAGTCCTTCTTTTTCTGGACAACTCCGACTATCTGCTTTATTCCGTGATCCTCAATTGCGACTATCTCACCCTCACGCCTGTGCTTTCCGCCCTTATCATCGTCAAAGCCTTCCGAACGGAGTTTAACCCTGACAATATCGCCATGAAGTGCTCCATATGTATATTTTTCGGGAATGAAAATATCCTCGGTTTCACCATCCACATCGACAAAGCCGAAGCCACGTTCATTTGCTATAAAGCTTCCCGTAATTACACGTGCTGAAGAAAGACCATATTTTCCGCTGAGGTCCTTTGTTATCAGTCCTTCGTTTGTAAGCTCATCAAGAAGAGCGTTAAGATCCCCGCGTTCCTCCTTCGGAACACCAAGAAATCCCGCAAGCTCCTTGAACCCCATAGGCTTGATTTTTCCGTCCTTAAACAGAGATCTGAGCATCTCTTTTCTCTGGCTTTTTTCTTCAAATGTCATATACCCCTCCTGATTAACTAAAAAAGCACTCCGATATTTACCGGAGTGCCTCTTAAAATCATATCTTACCAATTCATATTGAGTAGTACAGAAACGATTATGAACAGGATCGCAAGTACTGCGGTTATTTTTGTAAGAGCACCCTCGATTGAGCGGCCCTTGTTCTTACCCCAGTAGGTATCGGCTACACCGTTAATGGATCCCGAAAGTCCTGCACTCTTACCTTCCTGCATCAGCACGATAACTACAAGTGCGATGCAAACAATTATATATAAAATAGTAAGTGCTGTTCTTAAAGCTGCCATTTTCATCCTCCAACAATGTGATATCAAAATAACAGAATACATTATAGCACAGATAAAAACAAATATCAAGTATTATTTTTTATCTTTCAAGTAATGATTTTCCTGTCATTTCAGCGGGCTTGGGCATTTCCATTATGTCAAGCAAGGTAGGAACGATATCCGCAAGACATCCGCCCTCTTTAAGCTTCCACTCAGGCTCGCCGTTAACGAGTATGAAAGGAACAGGGTTGGTGGTATGTGCAGTATGAGGTTTTCCGGTTGTGAAATCGATCATCTTCTCTGCATTTCCATGATCAGCGCAGATAAACATTACTCCGCCGGCTTCCTTAAGAGCCTCTACAGCATTGCCTACAAGACCGTCAACAGTCTCGATAGCCTTTACTGCAGCTGAAATAACACCGGTGTGGCCAACCATATCGGGGTTTGCAAAGTTGATGATAATTACATCGTATTTGTCTGATTTAATTGCTTCAACAAGATTCTTTCCTACCTCGGGAGCGCTCATCTCAGGCTTAAGGTCATAGGTGGCAACTTCCTTGGGGGAATTAACGAGGATTCTGTCCTCATCCTTGTTGGGTTCTTCAAGACCGCCGTTGAAGAAGAAGGTAACATGTGCATACTTCTCTGTCTCGGCAAGTCTTAACTGCTTCTTTCCGTTCTTTGCAAGATATTCGCCAAAGGTATTGGTGATCGATTCCTTCTTGAAAGCAATAAGCTTGTTGGGAATAGTCTCATCATAGTCCTTGAAGCATACATAGCAAAGAGGCATGAACTCACGTTCAAATTTATTGAATTCGGGATCGCAGAATACTCTTGTGATCTCTCTTGCGCGGTCAGGACGGAAATTATAGAAAATGATTGAATCATTGGGTCTTACAAGTGAAAGAGGCTTGCCGTTGTCATCAGTGATAACGGTAGGAAGCACAAATTCATCGGTAACACCGTTATCATAACTCTTCTGAACAGCTTCTGTCGCGCTTGTATCCATGATTCCCTCGCCCTTAACAAGTGAATCATAGGCCTTCTCTACACGGTCATAGTTATTGTCTCGGTCCATAGCATAATAACGGCCGGAAACGGAAGCAACCTTTCCTACTCCAAGCTCAGCCATCTTATCTTCAAGCATTGCAATATAGCCCTTGCCTGATGCCGGAGGTGTGTCACGTCCGTCAAGGAAAGCATGAACATATACTCTGTCGAAATTGTTTCTCTTGCAGAGCTCAAGAAGTCCGTAAACATGGGTTATGTGGCTGTGCACACCACCGTCCGAAAGCAGACCCCAGAGATGAAGGTCGGAATTGTTCTTCTTGCAGTTATCGATTGCAGCAAGAAGCTCCTTGTTTTCAAAGAAGGTTCCGTCATTGATATCTTTTGTTATTCTTGTAAGATCCTGATAAATGATTCTGCCGGCACCCATATTCATATGGCCTACCTCTGAGTTACCCATCTGTCCGTCGGGAAGTCCGACAAACATTCCGGATGCCTGTCCCTCTACAAAGGGGCACTCCTTCATCAGCTTGTCCATTACGGGTGTCTTTGCAAGTGAGATTGCATTTCCCTCCGACGGAGCATCAAGTCCGTATCCGTCAAGAATCATAAGTACTACAGGTTTTTTGCTCATTTATTATTCCTCTCTTTCTGATTATACGTTTTTATTTACAGTAAGTTTTAAGTATATTTCTTATTTTTACCCTGAGTTCAAGATAGGATTCATCATTTCTTGAATGAGAAACAAGTTCGCGGCAGATTTCATACCCGTTGTGACTGTTGATGATATATACAAAATATATTCCGGCGATTTCGGAATCAACGCTTGCGATGATATCATAGGAGCTGTTAAGGTGATATTTGATCTCGCTGAGTTTTCCGCTGAGAACATAATCCTCAACAGCATTTGAGAAGTTTGCAACAATATCATCAATCTGTCTTTCGGAAAGTTTTATTGTTTCGGGAACAAATTCTACGGAAAGTTCTTCATTGAGTCTTATAGTGCCTTCGATCTCTTCGGCGTTGGTCGGAAATTTGAGTGTAGCAAGATTTGCCTTGGCGAATTCAAGAGCTTTTTCCTTAGAGTCTACACCATCTGCTTCGATTAAGGTGTAGCCACTCATTTCATAAATCACAGGGATTTTCCACTTCATAGTTACTTTTCCTTTTTTGATATTTGATGTGAGCTTAACTCACCAAAGATATTATAAACTATTTGCTTGTCTTTGTAAACAAGATATTGAATCTTTTGTCATAAACACAAAGCTGCCCTCCGGAAAAATCCGGAGAGCAGATTCTATGATTTGTACCTATAAGAAAAAGAATGGAACTTACAGTCTTAAGGTCTGTCCGTTAACGGTTACAAGAACGTCTCTGTGATACTTTGCAATACCGTTATTGAACTGAACTGTTGTATGAGGGATTCCGAGTGCACTGAGTACCATTGAATATGCATCGGTTTCGCCCCAGCAGTCTGCAGCACCGAGGAAGAAAACGCCGTATGCTGCGGAAGTATCTCCGCCGACCGCTCTGTATGTTGAATGCTTGTAGTAGTCACCGGTCCAGTACCAGGCTACGAATACCTTGAAGATATCGGTTCCTTCGCAATGCTCCCAATTGTTGAAAGCCTTGATCTTTCCGGTTCTGATGAACTGGCTCTGAAGTACCTGTCTTAATGTAACACCGGTCTTCTTTCCGGCTTTTGTATAAAGTCCTGCATCATCATCGAGCGATGCTTTCAGAATCTTTGCAGCCATTTCTCTTGCTTTTGCTCTTGCCTGATCACCGTGAGCTGTGTTAGAATATGAAGAAAGCTTAGCGGTGTTCATGTTTGTTGTATTTACTTTTCCTGTTGAAACATTCTGTGTAGCAGCAGGTGTAGCTGTTGCTGTTGCCTTTGCTGCAGTAGTGTTCTTTGCGGGAACAGGTGTTGCTGTTGCCTTTGCTGCTGCCTTTGTAGGAGCTTTGGTAGGAGCCTTGGTGGGCGCCTTTGTAGGAACAGGTGTTGCGGTAGGAACGGGTGTAGGTGATACGTATTTCTGTGCATATACATATTTGTTGCTTACATATCCGACCTTACCGAAATAATTTACTCTGTACCATCCGGTCTGATAGCACTTACCGGTTACTCTTACTTCACCGTTAAGTCCGTAGCTTCCGATCATTTTTCCGTTTGTGTTCGGAAGGCTTCTTACTGTTAATGCATCTGCAGCATACATTATAGTGTTCATTTCCTTGAACGTAAATGCAGGTGTAGGTGTTGCTGTAGGTGTAGGTGTCGAAGTCGGTGTAGGTGTTGCGAACTCTACAAGCTCGGGATCATCTGCTTCCGATACGATAGGAGTTTTGTTTTCAACAGGAACCGGAGTAGGTGCCTCTTCCTTAACTTCATCTGTTGTCTCTGTATCATCTGTTACTGCTTCGTCTGTAACAAATCTGATACCAAGATCAACATCCTCTCCTGCCTTTACTTCGATATCATCATTAAGCATTCCCTCTTCGGGTGCTTTGGTTGCTTCTGCGATAATAAAACCACTCTTGGTTACTGTGCTCTTGCTATCAGCTCTTACGCTGCTTCCGCAGGCTGTCATCAGAATTGATGTTGCAGCAAGTGCTGCTATTAATTGGAGTTTTTTTGATTTCAATTTACTGTCCTCTTCTTTTTTGCTTCGTAACATTTTTCTTAAATTTTAAATCCACTTGTTACGAATTTGTTACGAATTTGTTACATTATAACCCAGAATTTCCAGAAATGCAAGCCCTAAATTATATTTTTTTAAAATTTCTTATTTTTTACAAATTTCCTGTTGCTAAAATGTTAAATATCTGTTATTATATCTTCTGTCGGCATTGTATACATGTATTCCTGCTGTATACTGTGCAAGTATGAGATTATAATAATGAATATTCTGCTCCCGGAACTCTGTATTGGGGCGTAACGGATTGTTTCCTTATTATATATTGCAGAATATTCCGCTCCGGAAAGAGGTAAGTAATGTTTAAAATCCTTGAGGCACGCACTCTTGCGAACAATATCTTCCTTATGGATATTGAAGCACCGCGTGTTGCTAAGCACTGTCTCCCCGGACAGTTTGTAATTGTCCGTTCACACGAAGACGGTGAAAGAATTCCCCTTACTATCTGTGATTATGACAGAGAGAAGGGTTCTGTAACAATTGTTGTCCAGATCATCGGCGCCGGTACTCTCCGCCTTTCAAAGCTGACAACAGGTGAATATCTTCATGATTTCGTAGGTCCCCTCGGACAGCCTTCTGAGCTTACCAAGGAACCTATCGAAGAATTAAAAAAGAAAAAAATCGTATTTGTAGCCGGTGGTCTCGGTACCGCTCCTGTTTATCCTCAGGCAAAATGGCTCCATGAGCATGGCGTTACCTGTGATGTAATCATCGGTGCAAAAACAAAAGATCTGATCATCCTGGAAAAAGAAATGGAATCAGTTTCCAATCTTTTCCTTACTACCGATGACGGTTCATATGGCCGTTCCGGTATGGTTACCAAGGTTCTTGAGGATCTTGTAACAAATGAAGGTCATTCCTATGACCTCTGCATCACTATCGGACCTATGATAATGATGAAATTCGTTTGTCTTCTTACAAAGAAGCTTGAAATCCCTACCGTTGTTTCAATGAATCCTGTCATGGTTGACGGAACAGGCATGTGCGGCGGCTGCAGACTGATGGTCGGTGGCGAGGTTAAATTTGCATGTGTTGACGGTCCCGAATTTGACGGACATGCAGTTGACTTTGACCAGGCAATGAAGAGAAGCGCTATGTACAGAACCGAAGAAGGCCGTCGTTTCCTTGAAGAAAAGGAAGGCAAAGCCCATCATGGTGAATGTGCAGGCTGATAACGGAGGGTATGATAAATGTCTATTGAAGTAAATGTTTTAAAAAGCGTACCCGTCCGTGAGCAGGATCCGCAGGTACGTGCAACAAATTTTGAAGAAGTATGCTATGGCTATAATGCTGAAGAGGCAATGGCCGAAGCTTCCAGATGTATACAGTGTAAAAATGCGAAATGTGTTACAGGCTGCCCTGTGCAGATCAACATTCCCGCATTTATAAAGGAAGTAAAGGAAGGTAATTTCAAAGAAGCATATGATACTATTTCTCTCGCTTCTACTCTTCCTTCTATCTGCGGACGAGTTTGTCCTCAGGAAACCCAGTGCGAAGGCGTCTGCATAAGAGGCATCAAAGGACAGCCTGTCGCTATCGGCAAACTTGAGCGTTTTGTCGGTGACTGGGCAAGAGAAAATAATGTTAAACCTGTTGTTGACATTAAGAGCAACGGAAAGAAGGTTGCTGTTATCGGTTCCGGCCCTGCAGGACTTACCTGTGCAGGTGAACTTGCAAAGCTTGGCTATGATGTTACAATCTTCGAGGCTCTTCATGAAGCAGGCGGCGTTCTTGTATATGGTATTCCCGAGTTCCGTCTTCCCAAGGACGAAGTTGTAAAGAAGGAAATCGAGAATGTAAAGGCTCTCGGCGTAAAGATTGAGACCGACGTTGTAATCGGAATGTCAACCACCATCGACGAGCTGATGAAGGATGAAGGCTTTGCTGCCGTATTTATCGGCTCCGGTGCCGGACTTCCGAAATTCATGAACATTCCGGGCGAACAGGCTCTCGGCGTATATTCCGCAAATGAATATCTTACCCGTTCAAACCTGATGAAAGCCTACAGAGAAGACTCGACCACTCCTATCTTCCGCGGTAAGAAGGTTGCTGTTGTCGGTGGCGGAAACGTTGCGATGGACGCTGCTAGAACCGCACTTCGACTTGGTGCAGAAACCCATATCGTTTACAGAAGATCCGAGGCAGAACTTCCTGCCCGTGTTGAAGAAGTTCATCATGCAAAAGAAGAAGGCATCATCTTCGACCTTCTCTGCAATCCGACCGAGATACTTTCAAACGAAAACGGCTGGGTTTCCGGAATCAAGTGCATAAGAATGGAACTTGGCGAGCCCGATGAATCAGGCAGACGCCGTCCCGTTGTTGTTCCTGGCAGCGATTTCGTGATCGATGTAGATACTGTGATCATGGCACTCGGTACCTCTCCCAACCCTCTCATCTCTTCCACTACCGAGGGACTTGAGGTCAACAAGTGGAAATGTATCGTAGCCAATGAAGAAACCGGTGCAACCACCAAAGAGGGTGTATATGCCGGCGGTGATGCGGTTACAGGTGCCGCAACCGTTATACTTGCAATGGGCGCAGGAAAGGCTGCAGCAAAGGCCATTAACGAGTATCTGAGTAAATAAAAAACCGAATTAAAGCCAAGATGCTTTAATAAATAAAAATCAAATAAAGAGAACATGGAGGAAACACAAATGTCATATGTTGATGACGTACTTGCACGTGTACGTGAAAAGAACGCAGGCGAGCCCGAATTTCTTCAGGCTGTAGATGAAGTACTTAATTCACTTCGTCCCGTAATCGAGGCTAACGAGGAGCAGTACAAGAGAGACGCTCTTCTTGAGAGAATCACCGAGCCTGAAAGACAGATCAAGTTCAGAGTACCCTGGGTTGATGACAAGGGTCAGGTTCAGGTTAACGTTGGTTACAGAGTACAGTTCAACTCTGCAATCGGACCTTACAAGGGTGGTATCAGACTTCATCCTTCAGTAAACATCGGTATCATCAAATTCCTCGGATTTGAGCAGATTTTCAAGAACTCTCTTACCGGTCTTCCCATCGGCGGCGGCAAGGGTGGTTCCGATTTCGATCCTAAAGGCAAGAGTGATCGTGAGATCATGGCATTCTGCCAGAGCTTCATGACTGAGCTTTGCAAGCACATCGGTGCTGACACCGACGTTCCTGCCGGTGATATCGGTACAGGCGCTCGTGAGATCGGTTATATGTATGGCCAGTACAAGAGAATCCGCAACCTCTATGAAGGTGTTCTTACCGGTAAGGGTCTTTCCTTCGGTGGTTCACTTGCAAGAACAGAGGCTACTGGTTATGGTCTCCTTTACTTTACAGAAGAAATGCTTAAGACCAACGGTATTGAGCTTGCAGGCAAGGTTTGTGCTGTTTCCGGTTCAGGAAACGTTGCGATCTATGCAATTCAGAAAGCCGAACAGCTCGGCGCTAAGGTTGTTACCTGCTCCGATTCTACCGGCTGGATATATGATCCCGAAGGCATCGATGTTGCTCTTCTTAAGGAAGTTAAGGAAGTTAAACGTGCACGTCTTACCGAATATGCAGCTGCAAGACCTTCAGCTCAGTATCACGACAAGAAGACCGAAGGCACAAATCAGTGGGAAATCAAGGTTGACATCGCTCTTCCTTGCGCAACCCAGAACGAGCTTAACCTTGACGATGCTAAGAAGCTTGTTGCAAACGGCGTGATCGCTGTTGCAGAAGGCGCTAACATGCCTACCACTCTTGATGCTACCAAGTACTTCCAGGAGAATGGCGTAATCTTCGCACCCGGAAAAGCTTCAAATGCCGGCGGTGTTGCTACCTCAGCTCTTGAAATGAGCCAGAACTCTGAGAGACTCAGCTGGACCTTCGAAGAGGTTGATGCTAAGCTTAAGAACATCATGGTTAACATCTTCCACAATGCTGATGATGCAGCTAAGAAGTATGCTAAGCCCGGCGACTATGTTGCAGGTGCAAACATTGCAGGCTTCCTTAAGGTTGTAGATGCCATGAACGCTCAGGGTATTGTTTAATCTGACAAGCTTTCTATAATCTCATACAAGACACAATAACAGAGGGGACCTTATTGGTCCCTTTTGTTATTTTAATATTTCCTTAAACTTTAATACGCTTTATTTTAAGACTTTATCTTCCTTTATATATAGACCAAATAAGGATAATATGTTATAATACCTATTCGGTAATATATTTAATAATATAAAAAAAGAGAGAGGAAAAGCATGCTTAAACTTGTAGATATCAAAAAAGACTATCTTTCGGGTGAAAATCAGGTACATGCTCTTAAAGGTGTATCCTTATCCTTCCGCGAACAGGAATTTGTTTCTATCCTGGGCCAGTCCGGCTGCGGTAAAACCACACTTCTTAACATTATAGGCGGCCTCGACCAGTACACCTCCGGTGATCTGATCATAAACGGTGTTTCAACAAAGAAATTCAAGGATCGCGACTGGGATACCTACCGTAACCATTCCATCGGCTTTGTGTTCCAGAGCTATAATCTCATCCCTCATCAGTCGGTACTTTCTAATGTAGAGCTTGCTCTCACGCTTTCCGGCGTTTCAAAGGAAGAAAGACGTAATAAAGCAAAGGAAATGCTCGAAAAGGTCGGACTTGGCGACCAGCTTTATAAACGACCCAACCAGCTTTCAGGCGGTCAGATGCAGCGTGTTGCAATCGCGCGTGCTCTTGTAAACAATCCTGACATAATCCTTGCAGATGAGCCCACCGGTGCACTTGATACCGAGACTTCGGTTCAGATAATGGAACTTCTTAAGGAAGTTGCAAAAGACAAGCTTGTTATCATGGTAACCCATAATCCTGAGCTTGCCGACAAATATTCAACAAGAATAATCAAGCTTCTTGACGGAAAGATCGTCGATGATTCCAAACCCGTGGCAGATGATGAAGTCGAAGGCAAGGATGAAACAGGTGAAAAGCGTAAGAAAACCTCGATGGGTTTCTTTACCGCTCTCTCACTTTCGCTCAACAACCTTATGACCAAAAAAGGCCGTACAATACTTACAGCCTTTGCAGGTTCAATAGGTATCATAGGAATAGCCCTTATCCTTTCGATATCAAACGGTATTCAGACCTATATTGATTCGGTTGAGGAAGACACTCTTTCTGCCTATCCCATCACAATTCAGGAAGAAGTTGTCGACATGTCCACAATTCTCAAAATGATGATGGGCCAGGATGAAGCTGATGAGCATGAAATGGACAAGGTCTATGCCAAGAATATGCTCGGAAAAGCCATGCAGACTCTGGTTGCCGAGGCAAAGACCAACAACATGAAAGTATTCAAGGAATTTCTCGACAATTCCTCTGAAATAAAGAGCGCAACAAACGCGATCAAATATTCCTATAACGTAAATCCCATGATATATCTGGATGATGCTGACAATCCTCTCCAGGTAAATCCTTTTGATATTTCAGGTTCGGGTTTTGCAATGGATTCAAGCTCACCGCTTGCATCAATGATGAGTTCGTCTTCGACTTCGAGTAATACCTGGGTTGAAATGATCGACAATAAGGAGCTTCTCGAATCACAGTATGATGTTATAGCGGGTAAATGGCCCGAGGGTGATTCCGAAGCTGTACTTGTAGTAAACGATGAAAACGAAGTATATGACCTTACGTTATATGCAATGGGTATAAAAGATGCAAGTGACATGTATTCCATGTTCTACAAGGCAATTTCAAGCCTTGGCGACAAGGACTTTGCCGAAAGCATCAATTCAGAGGAAACAGTTCTTGAATATGACGATATCATCGGCAGAAGCTTCAGGCTTGTACTTCCTTCCGACCTTTATGAATATGATGAAGAGACCGGAAAATATGTTGACATGAGAACCAACAAGGCCTATGTATCTTCTATTCTTCCGAAGGCTAAGCAGATAAAGATCGTAGGTATCTTAAGGATACATGAGGATGCCATGAATGCTTCAATCCAGGCAGGCTCCATTGCCTATACCCATGAACTTACCGAAGCCTACATTAAGGATATCCAGCAGAGCGAACTTGTAAAGAAGCAGATGGCAAATCCCGATACCGATATTATTTCAGGCCTTCCTTTCGAAACCGACAACAAAAAGGAATATACCCAGGAAGAAAAGATCAATCTTTTCACCGAATATATTGCCGGACTTACAACTGCAGAAAAGGCTTCACTTTTCAAGAAGATTTACAGCACTCCTTCAAAGGAACAGCTCGATTCAATGTGTCAGGAATATCTTGATGCCTATAAGACCCGTGAAGAGCGCCAGCAATTCCTTATTGATTCTCTTGTTCAGGCAATGGGTAAGATAAGAAGCGGCGAGATCGATCCCAGCGGTATTCTGGCAAACATCCAGGGTATGCCTCTTACCGAGGAAAGCATCAATCAGATGCTGAACCTCAGCGATGAAGAGCTGATAAACCTCATCAAGCAGACCTATGTGAAATACAGCGATAAAGAATTCAATGATATGTACGAAAGCATGCTTCCTCAGTTCGTATCGCTCATGTATATGCTTGATCCGCAGAGAAGCTTTGATACCTATACAAACGAGCAGCTTGCCGATCTGATGGACAACTATCTTCCTTCCCAAAAACCCGAGGTTGTTGCATCATTGTTTGACAAGTACATGCCTTCAATGTATTCCAGCACAACCTATGATGATAACCTCACCGCATTCGGTTATTGCGAGCTTGATACTCCGAGCATGATTAGCCTTTATGCAAAGAGCTTCAACGACAAGAAGAAACTCATAAAGCTCATTGATGAATACAATGAAGGAAAGGATGAAGCCGACCAGATCACCTATACCGACTATGTAGGAATCATAATGTCCTCTGTTACAAACATAGTAAACATTATCTCCTACGTGCTTATCGCTTTCGTTTCGATATCACTTGTGGTATCAAGTATCATGATCGGTATCATCACCTACATTTCGGTACTTGAAAGGACCAAAGAAATCGGTATACTCCGTGCAATCGGTGCTTCGAAGCGTGATATCAAACGAGTATTCAACTCCGAATCGATCACCATAGGCTTTATCAGCGGTTCCATCGGAATTATTATCACGCTGCTGCTCAACATACCGATATGTAAGATAATCAAGAATCTTACCGATGTTGACGGCATAGCGAAGCTTCCGCCCATAGGTGGAATCGCACTTATTCTTATCAGCATGTTCCTTACTTTCATCGCGGGCATGATACCTTCAAGGCTTGCAGCAAAGAAAGATCCTGTAATCGCACTGAGAACGGAATAAAGCAAAAAACAATTAAACAACATCACTAAAAAAGTACCGGAAATCAATTTTCCGGTACTTTTTAAGTAGCAAATGTTTTGTTATCAAATTATAAATTATCGTCCAGAACGAAATTGATCAACGTTTCAAGGCCTGGGATCAAACTGTCAAGCCTTGTAAATTCATTAAGGGTATGATGTCCTTCAGAATATGCAAGACCGAAGCATGCAGAAGGTATTCCTCTGGCGAGCGATGCATTACAGTCTGTAGATCCGGGAATTACCGTAATTTCGGTTCCGTAGCCTGCTTCTGTCCAGCCCGATAAAGCATAGGCATTCTTTATGCGGTCAAGCAGAAACTGCTGTTTGTCGGCATCCACTTTACCCTGGCAGGGTCTCTCACCGAGCAGCTTGCACTCAATATTTACATTTTCTTCCTGATGTTCAATAAGTGCAAGCGAAAGGTTTTCGTCAAGCACATTTATCAGCTCTGCATTTATCGACCTGAACTCGTAAAGAAATGTCGCATTCTGGGCAATTACATTTACACCTGTGCCTCCGCTTATCTGGCCTACATTATAAGTCACGACACCTGCTTCCGGCAAAGGCTGCTCATATAGGGCACTTATAAGCTTTGAAGCAATAGCGATAGCATTCGGATTTCCGAAGTCATGGAATGCATGACCGCCCTTTGTGCTTACACTTATCTCATAACGTTTTGAACCGACAGCTTCTGCAATTATCGTGCCATAGGCCAGATCCACGCTTACCATCTGTTCTACCCTTGCACCATATTCATTCAGTATTTCGGTAACGCCCTTAAGATTTCCGAGGCCCTCTTCACATATATCAGCCGCAAAGATCAGGCCGGTGCTTCCTTCATATCCTATCTCGGTCAGATACTTCACACAAAGCATCATTATTGCGAGATTTGCAGTATTGTCTCCTGAGCCGGGGCAATACAGCACATCATCATCAATACGTGGTTTAAGGACAGTATCTGCCGGAAATACCGTATCCATGTGTGCAGTAATGATATGAACCGGGTTATAGCTTTTTACACCGAAATAGTAAAGAACATTACCTGCATTATCAATTTCAAAATTCAGTAAACCGTTCTCAGCATACCAGTTTGCAATAAATCCTGCCCTTTCATCCTCATGTTCGGTCTGGGCCGGGATTTTGCAAAGGGTAATGAAAAGATCCCTGAGTTCGTTACTGTATCTGCTTAAATCCATAAATCTACCTTAATTAAAGTTTGTCCGAAACTTCCTTCAGAAAATTCTGCCAGCTTTCAGCGTTTTCGGCATAATAAGCCGGGCACATTTTCCCGTTGATATCGTAATGTAAGAAGATATCCTTTGTTGAAAGCTTGTATTCCTTGCAAAGCTTGACCAATAAATCCTTAAGAGCCTTCTGGGTACTTTCGGTCATCTGTCCGTCAGTATTTGTATGACAGAACATTATTCCTATAGTATCGGAGTTTCTTCCCATTGCATGAAAGGCAATTTCATCGGTGGGAATACACTGCATGATCACACCATCACTGTCAATGATGAAATGAACGGACTCATATTTATCCTTGGTACCCGAACTGTTCTTGTAACTTTTAAGAAGATCATCGGCAGAGAGACCCGGTTTGTTTGTAGAATGGACAACTATACCCTTCACACTCTTCATTTCCTCTCCGGGACGTACATTTTCCGAAATTTCAAGAATATTGTTCTTGATTTTATGGCTTCCTGCCTTTTTGATCACACCATCATTTCCACTGAAAAGGAAACTGATGAATTTTACTATCAGTATAAGAAGTAAAATTACTATCAGAGCCAGAGCTCCAAGTATTGAATACTTGCGGATCATGCGCTTTCTTTTTCTTCTGCGCTTCCATTCTGCCTTTGAAATCCGTTCTGCCATTTCTAAATCCTCTTAAAAATAAATCATGCTGCTTTTATTTTTATTCTAGTGGTCATCAATGCTGTAGTTGGGAGCCTCTTTGGTGATATGTATATCATGAGGATGGCTCTCTTTAAGTGATGCTGCGGAAATCTTGATGAATCTTCCGTTTTCCTTGAGTGTAGGAATATCCTTGCATCCGCAGTAGCCCATACCTGAACGGAGTCCGCCAACAAGCTGGAATACCGTATCCTCAAGAAGACCCTTGTAAGCCACACGGCCTTCAACACCTTCAGGAACAAGCTTCTTTGCATTTTCCTGGAAATAACGGTCCTTGCTGCCGTTCTCCATTGCGGAGATTGAACCCATGCCACGATATACCTTGTATTTTCTTCCCTGGAAAAGTTCGAAATCTCCGGGAGCCTCATCGCAGCCCGCAAACATTGAACCCATCATGCAGACACTTGCACCGGCTGCAATAGCCTTTGTGATATCTCCTGAATATTTGATACCACCGTCGGCGATGATAGGAATATTATACTTCTTTGCTGCCGAATATGCATCCATGACTGCAGTGATCTGCGGAACACCGATACCTGCAACAACACGTGTTGTACAGATCGATCCGGGACCGATACCAACCTTAACGGCATTTACGCCTGCCTTGATAAGATCCTCGGTAGCCTCTGCGGTTGCAACGTTTCCTGCAATGATCTGGAGTTCGGGATATGCATCCCTTACCATTCTTACTACCTTAAGAACATTTGCCGAATGACCATGTGCGGTATCGATAACGATCGCATCAACCTTGGCATTTACAAGTGCTGCAACTCTGTCAAGTATGTTGGCTGTCACACCTACGCCAGCTGCACAAAGAAGTCTTCCCTGCTCGTCTTTAGCAGAAAGAGGATATTTGATTGTCTTTTCGATATCCTTGATAGTGATAAGACCTTTAAGATTGCCGTCCTTATCAACGATAGGAAGCTTTTCCTTTCTTGCTGCAGCAAGAATTTTCTTTGCTTCCTCAATTGTGATGCCTTCCTTTGCGGTAATAAGCCCCTCGGAAGTCATTGATTCTTTTATTTTCTTTGAAAAATCGGTTTCGAATTTAAGATCACGGTTTGTAATGATTCCTACAAGCTTTGTGCCTTCGGTAATCGGAACACCGCTGATGCGATATCTGCCCATAAGCTCGTTTGCATCTGCAAGCGTATGCTCGGGAGAAAGAGAAAACGGATCGGTAATTACACCATTCTCCGATCTTTTTACCATGTCAACCTCGGCAGCCTGTTGCTCGATGGTCATATTCTTATGGATTACACCGATACCGCCCTGTCTTGCCATTGCGATTGCCATTCTGTGTTCGGTAACGGTATCCATGCCCGCACTCATAAGCGGTATGTTAAGCTTTACTTTTTCCGTCAGATAAGTGGTAAGATCCACATCGTTCGGAAGCACCTCTGAGAACGACGGAATAAGAAGCACGTCGTCAAATGTAATTCCCTCTTTAATGATATTGCCCATAATATTTACTCCTTTCGGTTTTTTACTGATCAGTCCGTAAATACTTTACGAAAACTTTTGTTCTTCATAAGTTTAAGCATTTCTTCATTTGGTTCGAAATATATTCTGATAAGGCTGTTCTTATCATGACATATCATGCTGTAATTATCACAGCCGGTCAATGAAGAATAATCATACGCTTTCATCTGCATGTTTTTAAAAGAATCCAGCCTGTGTGAATTTGAAGGTGCTATTATTTCGAGCTTTTCAAAATCCACTCTCATCTTTCTTTTTCTTGCCATTCCTCCGAGAATCTGATCAAAATCAAGCTGACCGTCTACAAATACATATTCCCATTCAACATCAAATCTCGGAAAAACCCTGCTTATAATATAAAAACCAATCATCACAAGCAGTGCCATCATTAGGGATAAGCCTCCCGAACCGGCAAACAGTAAAAGAAAGGCGAGCAGTCCGAATATAACAATAATAGTAATTATTATACCTTTAACTATGTATCCGCCGCTTGTATTTTTCCTTTTTACAAGGCACTCACAATAACAGCTTTCAAGATTCATGATATATCCTCTACTTCTTTTTTTCTTCTACGAAAACACCATTTGTTTTCTGTATTGCACGTATCAGAGCATCACGTGAATTTTTCCACGGTGCATCTGCATTACGATAATCAAATTTGTCCGTAAACCATTCAAGGTCGTCACGTACACGTTTGAAATTCTCCATATATACCTTGTTCAGCGTTTCGATGAACTCGCTAAGATGCTTTGAACTCAGTTCCGTGGGCGCAAGATCATAAAGCATTGCATAATGTCTTGTACAAAAGCCCTTGCTTGCGGCAAATTTGGTCCTGAAAGCATCATCTCTTTCGTAAAGATAAAGGGTCGTTATCACATATCGCTTGAACATGTTTTCCATACGCGTGCAGACATAACAGGAATTGTCAAGAAAATCCGCATATTCCTTTACTGCACCGCCACCGCCTTTGGACTTTTTAAAGAGCGAAGGTGCCTGAATCTTCTGGTTCATCTTTCCTTCCATTTCTTTGATGGTCTTATTCATGTGGGTAAGCATCATAAGTGCAAGGCCGAGCCTGTTCTGACGTTTATAAAGAAGCGGAATATGTTTGTCGCAGAACCCGATCTTATCGGTCTCCATCCTTATATCGTCTTCCATATAGCTTGTACCCATCACGAAATCGATGGCATTTTCCTGTATGTTCTGATACATTTCGCATACCGGACATTCGCAGTCGGCGTCAAATGCATCATTTACGGGTATGGTATAGAGTTTTTCAGCCATAAAAACCTCTCTTTAGTTTGGCTTGTAACTGCTCTTAAGTGAACAGATCCTGTTGAATACAAGTGCATCGGGCTTTGAATCCTTGCAGTCTACCGTAAAGAAACCATTACGGAGGAACTGGAAGCTGTCATATGCCTTTGCATCCTTAAGTGACGGCTCAACAACAGCCTTGTCACAGATTGTAAGGGAGTTCGGATTGATGTTCATCTCTCCGGTTTCCTCATTATAAACACCCTTTTCCTCATCGGTAAGGTTTTCATAGAGCCTTGCAGTCACATGAAGTGCGGTATCTGCATTTACCCAGTGTATTGTTCCCTTGACCTTTCTGCCTTCAAAACCTGTACCGCTCTTGGTCTCCGGATCATAGGTACAGTGAACAACGGTAACATTACCGTTTTCATCGGTTTCATAGGATACGCACTTTACAAAATATGCGCTCATCAGCCTTACTTCATTCCCCGGGAAGAGACGGAAATATTTCTTCGGCGGATCGATCATAAAATCATCGCGTTCAATATATATTTCACGTGAGAAAGGTACCTCACGCTCTCCCATTTCGGGATTCTCCTGATTGTTCGGAACCTTTACCATCTCGGTAACGCCCTCGGGATAATTGTCGATTACAAGCTTTACGGGATCGAGCACTGCCATCATTCTGGGCTTTTTAAGCTTCAGGTCTTCCCTTATGCAGTACTCAAGCATTGCATAATCTACGGAACTCTGAGCCTTGCTTACTCCGACAAGTTCCATGAACATCTGAAGTGACTCAGGAGTATAGCCTCGTCTGCGGAGGGCTGCGATCGAAACAAGCCTTGGATCATCCCAGCCGTCAACCACTCCATCCTCAACAAGCTTCTTGATGTAACGCTTGCCTGTTATCACATTGGTAACATAAAGCTTTGCAAATTCTATCTGCTTCGGAGGGTTTTCATATTCAAGCTCACGCACTACCCAGTCGTAAAGAGGCCTGTGGTCCTCAAACTCAAGTGTACATATTGAATGGGTTACACCTTCGATTGCATCCTCAATCGGATGAGCGAAGTCATACATCGGATAGATGCACCACTTGTCGCCTGTATTATGGTGGGAAATATGTGCAACACGGTAAATAACGGGATCACGCATATTCATGTTCGGGCTTGCCATGTCGATCTTTGCACGAAGTACAAGCGAACCGTCGGGAAATTCACCGTTCTTCATTCTTTCGAAAAGCTCCATGTTCTCTTCTACGGAACGGTTTCTGAAAGGGCTCTCTTTTCCGGGCTCGGTGAGGGTTCCTCTGTACTCTCTTATCTGATCTGCGGTAAGCTCGTCAACATAGGCAAGGCCTTTCTTTATCAGCTTTACTGCGGCCTCATACATCTGGTCGAAGTAGTTCGAAGCATAGAAAATCCTGTCGCCGAAATCTCCGCCGACCCACTTTACATCCTTTGCGATGTTTTCAACAAATTCGATTTTTTCTTTCGTGGGGTTTGTGTCATCAAATCTCATATTGAACTGTCCGCCGTATTTCTTGGCCAGACCGTAGTTCAGAAGTATTGATTTTGCATGACCGATGTGCAGATAGCCGTTGGGCTCGGGAGGAAAACGGGTAATTACTTTTTTACATTTTCCTTCGGCGATGTCCTTATCGATTATCTGCTCGATAAAATTTTTTTCTTCTCTCTCCTGTGTACTCATAGTTACTCCATAAAAATATTATATTGATTTATTGTAACACAAAACTAAGATAAATTAAAGTACTTTTTAAAACATTCTTCATAATTCGTGATTGCATATCTTCATCATGAATGGTAAAATGAATAAAATGGATGAAAAGCAAAGGAAAGGAGCCGAAATGATCAAAAAAAGCAAACTTATTGTCAGTATTATTCTTGTTGCCTGCCTTTTTTTTCTTTGTATATTGCTGTCTGTCTTTATCTCCAGGAATAATTCGTCAAATCCTTCATTTCTTTCCGAAAATTCTTCTTACAAAAAGAATTTAAGTGTTTATGAGGAGCTTTTTGCATCTAACATCAACTCATCAGCAAATCTTGGGCTTTTCTATGAGCTGTACTCCATTGACGAATCGGTTTTTAAAAATGTTGAACGCTTTATATTTCTTTCCGGTACTTCAGATGATTTAAGCAGCCTTAAGCAGAAAGAATCTGTAGAGTCCGGTCTGATGATTGATTATATGAACTATGATACCATATACAATGCCATCGTCGGTGTTGATATTTTAAACAAAATATCAAAATCCGATGATTTATCCGATGGAATCGATAATTTCAGTGCGCTTAAATATCTTGCTCATGCCAAAAATTATGTTTCAGACCGTGAATTATCCAAGGAAGAATATTTAAAAATGTTTTCAAACAATCCGGGATATGATTCCGAGTTTTTCAATAAGCTTGATCTTTTATCTTCAAATCCGGATTTCAGTATATACATGGCTGCTTCTTTTCTTGACATTTCAAAGGATATTCTTCTGCCCTTCTATACACCTCCCACAGAGGAAAATGAGCCTTTTATCAGAATGACCCTGCCTGAACTTGCTGTTTTTTTAAAGAATGATGTAATTGATAATCCGGATTATGCAGAATATATGAATGACGAACTCAAGGCTGACATTCTTCGTTTCACAAAATTCGCTGACAAAGATCTTTTGAAAGAAAAAATGGATGCTGACGAACTCTCGGAGCTTCTTGAGGTCGACAGGGACGAGATATATGCTGTCCTTCTTCTTAAAAATCCTTTTGGTGCAAAGAAATCCGATCTGCCATCCTTTGTGGATTTTGTAATTGACAATGTAGGCGGAAGTTCGCTGCTTTCCTCCTATATAGATGATAACACAATGTATCTTCTTAAGCTTTTAAGGACAATAATTAATTATACTCAGAGCGACTATAAGCTTGATTATAAGGAAACAGCCGAATTATTCGGACTGGATCCCGAACTGACAAGCAAGCTATATTTCTACAAGGAATATCCGAACGGACCAGGAAGCGGCACGGACTATGCTTCTTCCCAGAGCATAAATGATATCGTAAACGAGCTGACGCAAGGACCTGAGAACTATGGCATTACCAAGGAAGAGCTTGCAAAGCTTTTAAAAATCAAGGATGTAATGTCGCTTTGCCGTAAAGATACTCTTTCACCCAAAGAGCTTGTTCAGCTGTTTGCGGCGGATCTTGGCATTTCTACCGAGACTGAAATATATGACAGGCTGCTTAGCTATGAAGACCCGGCAGATCCGGAGGGGAAATTCAATACTGATGTAAAGACTCTTTTAAGCTTCACGCCTGCAACCGACGATGATAAGGAAATACACAAAACAGTTACTGAGTATTTTAACGGGTTGCTCGGG
>JAFRWN010000133.1 GCA_017437965.1 Lachnospiraceae bacterium | reverse complement strand
TTCGGTGTGCTTTCTTATGGGAGTGCTGATTACCGTTGCTGAGCCGGATCTTTCAGTGCTTGCTTCCCAGGCAGAAGCGGTAATAAACGGGCTGACTCTTATCGTTACGATAGGACTCGGAGTCGGTATATTTTTGCTGCTTGCAGTACTTAAGATAATACATAACAAAGATCTTGCACCCATCATGCTTTTCTTTTATATGCTGATATTTGCCTTTGTTGCTCTTCTTATAGAGAGAGGAAAGGCTGGAATGCTTCCGTTAAGCTTCGATTCAGGCGGCGTTACGACAGGACCCGTTACCGTGCCGTTCATCATGGCACTCGGAGTCGGTATTGCAGGAACGGTCGGCGGTCGTAATTCAAAGGAGAACAGTTTCGGTCTTGTCGCACTGTGCTCAATCGGCCCCGTGCTTTCAATGCTTTTTCTTTCAATGCTTTCAAAAGGCAAGGCCGAATATTCACTGCCCGATTATTCTCTTGATTCACATATGGGAAAAGCACTTTTTACGGAGTTTCTGGAAGAAGCAAAGGGAGTACTGTGTGCACTTTTCCTGATTCTGACGTTTTTCCTTGCTTTAAATAAAAAGGTGCTGAAACTTCCGGGTAGGAAGCTTGTGCAGATATATGTCGGAATAGCCTATACCTTTGCCGGTCTTGCGATATTCCTTACGGCTGTTGCGGTCGGATATATGCCAATCGGCTATAAGTTAGGTGTTGAACTTTCTGACAAGGGAAAGACGGTTTCGGTTATTTTCGCTTTTGTGCTCGGAATGGTTACGGTTCTTGCAGAGCCTGCGATCCATGTTCTTAATCATCAGGTAGAAGAGGTTACGGACGGAAATGTCGGAAGAAAACAGATGCTTATCGCTCTGTCAATAGGTGTCGGGCTTTCGGTCGGACTTTCAATACTTCGTGTATATGAAGGCTTTTCGCTTTTATATTATCTGGTTCCGGGTTATATACTGTCGCTCGGTCTTTCGTTTTTCGTCCCGAAGCTTTATACAGCAATAGCTTTTGATTCGGGCGGAGTTGCCAGCGGACCGCTTACTTCTAGCTTCGTGCTTCCGATGACCATAGGGGTCTGTGTGGGAATAAGGGGCGCGTCAGCCGTTATGGATTTTGCTTTTGGCATGGTGGCAATGGTCGCCATGACCCCGCTTATCGCGATACAGGTGCTGGGCTTCAGGGCGATTTTCGCTAAACGGAGAAGAGAAAAGGCTGCAATGAAGCGTATATTTACTGCTGATGACGCACAGATCATATATTTTGACTGGGAGGACAAGAAGAATGCCTGAGTTAAAACTGAGCAAACTGATTCCGCTGTTCGGAAAAGAGAACAATGAGGGCGAAAAGAAGGTTTCTCCGGTAAGGCTTGAACTTCTGATAACGATAGTCAACAGGAAAAAAGGAGATTTCTATGCAGACCTCATACAGTCCTTCGGGTCGAACATGCAGCTGATAACGGCCGCTTCGGGAACCGCAGAGCAGAGGATAATCGAGCTCCTCGGTCTTTCGGGCAACGAAAAGGCAGCGATATTCAGTGTCGTAAGGGAAGACAGGCTTAATGATATACAGACTGCACTTGAGGATAAGTTCAGGACTGTAAAGGACGGAGAGGGAATCGCGGTTGCGCTTCCGTTCTCAAGCATTATGGGAGTTTCAGCCTTCGGTTTTCTGATCGGAGAGGAGGGAATATAAATGGACAATAAACATGAAATGATATTCTGCATCGTAAATGCCGGTTTCTCGGAGCTTGTAATGGACGCTGCAAGAGAAGCGGGAGCAAGAGGCGGCACGGTTATCCATGGCCGCGGTACCGCAAATAAAGAGGCTGAAGAGAAATTCAACATTCCCATTCAGCCTGATAAAGAAGTCGTTATGATAATTGTAAGCTCTGAGATCAAGGACAATGTCCTTAAAGCTCTCAATCTTGCGGTGGGACTTGATACCGACGGTCAGGGCATTGCTTTTTCCATGCCTGTTGACAGGGTGATCGGAATCAAATGACATTACCTATAGCTCGAAGAATTCGGGCTTGTGGGCGGTAAATACAGTATAGTACCTGAAACCACAGGCAAGAAGTATCTCCCTTGCACGGTCAAAACAGCCTCCGACAAATTCGGACTTGTGGGCATCGCTGCCTACTGTGATTATTTCTCCGCCTAAGGCTTTGTACATTTTAAGTATCATGGGATCCGGATTCGGCATCGAAAAGCCCTTGTTGAGATTTTTCGTGTTGATTTCAATTCCGCATCCGTCTTCGATGATTTTCTTTAATATCACTTCGATTATGTTTAAAAACCGTGTAGGTTCGATATGGGCACCCGCCGGAACATATCTTGCTGCAT
>JAFRWN010000132.1 GCA_017437965.1 Lachnospiraceae bacterium | reverse complement strand
ATTCCGATCATCCGCCAGCTGATCCGTTCGATCACTGCAGACGATATCGAAAGAATCGATGGTATACTTAACGGAACCACAAATTATATGATGACCAAGATGAAGCTTGACGGACTTCAGTTTGATGAGGTCCTTAAGCGTGCACAGGACAAGGGCTATGCTGAGCGCAACCCTGCTGCCGATATCGAGGGTCATGATGCCTGCAGGAAAATAGCAATCCTTACCTCACTGGCCTATGGACAGCAGGTGGATTATGAGGATATCCATACTGAAGGAATCACAAAGATCAGCGACATAGATGTTGAATATGCAAACCGTCTCGGCCGCGCGATCAAGCTTCTCGGTTCAAGTGAGAAGACTGCGGAAGGAAAGGTATTTGCAATAGTTGCGCCCAAGATGATCAAGGAAAGCAACCCGCTCTTCATGGTAAGCGGTGTTTTCAATGCAATACTGATCGAAGGTAATATGCTCGGAGAGGTAATGTGCTACGGTAAAGGCGCAGGCAAGCTTCCTACCGCAAGTGCAGTAGTATCGGATGTGATCGATGCCGCAAAGCATGCAGGAAAGAATATTCCGATAATCTGGACCAGGGAAAAACTTGAACTCGGAAGCTTTTCCGACATGAAGCATGCATTTTTCCTGAGAATCCCTGCATACAAGAAGGCTGAAGCACTTGACAGGCTGCCGGTAAATACCGTTTTAGAGGATGTAAAGGCCGGAGAAATCGGTATAGTAACCGAGCTTATGACCGAGGGTGAGTTCGAAAAAGCAAGCGCAGAGCTCGGTGTAATCAGTATGATCCGTTACGAACTGTAAATTGGGCCGAAAAAATAAAAATATTTGTTGACAAATAAAGGCTTTTGTTCTATAATCTTTTCATGTGCCTGTGAAAAAGGATTCACAGAATTAGTTCAAACAACAGGAGGTGTTAACAGATGGGAGCTATCTGTCCTAAGAATAAACATTCCAAGGCAAGAAGAGACAGTCGCCGCGCACAGTGGAAGATGACTGCACCGAATCTTGTAAAATGCAGCAAGTGTGGAGCACTTATGATGCCTCACAGAGTATGCAAGTCCTGCGGTTCTTACAATAAGCGTGAGATCATCAATGTTGAAGAATAAGATTTGAAATCAAACCGTTTCCTTTTGGAAGCGGTTTTTTTCAAAAATGTATATAACCTGCGTAAAGCGAGGAAAATATGAAAGTAATGAAAATAATAATTGTGTTTGCACTCATATGTGTTCTTTGCTTGAGTGCCTGCGGTAAGGAAAGCACAAACAGCACAGGAGACAATGTCATCACCCTGACTCCGAAAAAGAACGAGTCGTCATCGTCGGTAAAGGAGAGCAACCAGAGTGGAAGTAATGAATCAAGCTCATCCGTTCCTGCAGATCCGCAGGGTAGTGACACTCCTGCTCCGTCAAGTGAGATAAGCTACACGATTTATGCACCTTCAAATTATAAGGTGACGGTAAACGGCGCTGAAGTATCTGCCGATACATTGGTTGCATCTGTTGATTTTACAGAGCTTGCAGAATGCGCAAAGCTTGTCAGCATGCCGAAGGTAAATCAGTATCTGGTAAATGTACCGACTGAAAATCCCGAGATCAAGATATATGACAAGGATGGTAATGAGCAGAATGTACGTCCGAACGGACAGAATGCCTATTATTGCGCACTTGCCTATAAGGGCGGCGCAGTACCTGACGATGTAAAGACAAGGTCGCTTGAAATGGCAAAGACCTGGCAGAGCTTCCTTGTACGCGATCTGACCGGTACGGGCTATGGCCTCGCTACAGTACAGGCAGTGCTTGTAAAGGATTCCGACTACTATAACCAGGCTCAGGCATATTCAAAGAGCGTGGACATCACCTTTATTTCGGATCACAAAAGCAACGGCTATGCGGCCGAGAATGTCACTGACTATATAGAATACGGCCCTGATTGCTATTCCGTAAGGGTTCAGGTAACAAAGAAGCTTCACCTTAACAGAACCGGCGAGAACATTACGGATACTTTTGATTCCATACTGTTCTTTGTAAATGTGGACGATACCGACGATGGTGCAGACAATCCTCACTGGGCAATTGCGGACATGCAGTCCTTTATCGGAAAGACCGAATATTTCCCCGAAAGCCTTCTTGCCGAGAAGCCTGAAGAAGTATATGATGCAAACGGTATCTGCATGAAGGAAATAGCAGGCCACAGCTTCTATGGCAAGCTTATGATAGTAAAGGATCCTTCAAAGGTCAAGGTTGCAAGTGTCGGTAAGTCAGGAAGCTGGCCTAAGACCGGAAAGAATCTCGATGCCATTGTGATCCAGAGCGGTGCAATTGCGGGAATCAACGGTGGAATGTATATCGCGACCTCAAATTCCGGCGGAACACCCAGAGGTGTAGTTGTTGAAAACGGTGTTGTTACCTTCAATGTGCCTGAAGGAAATGCAGGCATGCAGATGATAGGTTTCGACGAAGACAACCGCCTTCAGGTAAAGGATCTCAAGGGCATAAGTGCAAAACAGTTTGCCGAATATGCCAAAGAAGCAAGGATAAGGGATGCGGTTTCATTCCAGGAAGAAGAGCATGATGCAAACAACCACTTTGTCGGAATAATGAGCGACGGCGTAAAGCGTGACATGGGAGTGTACGGCAAGGGCCTCAACCCCAAGACCGTTATCGGCCAGAGAGCTGACGGCACTGTGCTCATGCTTGTAACCGACGGTAGAGGTGCAAACGGCCATCTCGGCGCAAGCGCAGCCGATATCCAGGCAATAATGGAACAGTATGGTGCGGCCTTCGCAGCAAACATTGATTGCGGAAGCTCGTCTGCAATGTATGCGGGCGGCGCATATGAAATGACAAGTGTTACCTTCTACTATAAGAAGGGCTCATGGAACATGCCGACAGCCTTTGTTGTAACGAAATAATCGTAAAATGTAAATACAATATCTTGCATGCCTTGGGTTTTTGTGTTATCATTGAATACGCAAGGCATTCCAGGATATGCAGGTGTAGTTCAGTGGCAGAACACCAGCTTCCCAAGCTGGATATGCGGGTTCGATTCCCGTCACCTGCTTAAAAAGACTTCGGGTATTCCGGGGTCTTAATTATTATATGACGGAGCAGTTATGGACAGAAACAGATTAATAGTCAGGACAAGCATAATCGGCATAATCGCCAATGTTTTCCTGGCCTCATTTAAAGCAGCAGTCGGTATTATTGCGAATTCAATTTCGGTAATACTCGATGCGGTAAACAATTTAAGCGACGCCCTTTCCTCCATTGTGACCATCATAGGCACAAAGCTTGCGGGAAAGACTCCGGACAAGAAACATCCGCTTGGTCACGGCAGGATAGAATATCTTTCGACCATGATAGTGGCTGCCATCGTTTTTTATGCCGGTATAACCTCATTTGTGGCTTCGGTAAAGAAAATAATCCATCCGGCTGAGCCTGATTATTCATGGATCACCCTGCTTGTAATTACCTCTGCAATATTTGTAAAGCTTGTTCTCGGACGCTATGTAAAGAGCATGGGAGAAAAGCTTAATTCAGGAGCCCTTGTGGCTTCGGGCTCGGATGCTCTTTTTGACGCGATAATCTCGGTTTCGGTACTTGCATCGGCTATCATATTCATGACAACGGGTGTGGGCCTTGAAGCCTTCGTAGGCGTGATCATATCCGTATTTATCATGAAATCGGGTATTGAAATGTTTTCCGAAGCAGTAAGCGAAATGCTCGGAAAAAGAGTGGACAGGGAATTTCTTTCCGAAATAAGAAAGACCATTTCGGAAAACGAAAATGTTTACGGAGTATATGACCTGATACTTCACAGCTACGGTCCCGACCGTTTTATCGGTTCGGTACATGTGGAAATCCCCGACAATATGAAGGCCTCGGACATCGATGCCATGGAAAGAAAAATCGCCATGGATGTCTATAAAAAGCACGGAGTCATGCTCGGAGGAATCGGTATTTATACCTTCAATACCAATAACGAGGGCATGGAAAAGCTCAGGAATGAGATAACCCATAAGGCGATAAATTATGAAGGTATCATCCAGATTCACGGTTTTTATTATGAAAGTGAAACCAATACCATAAATTTTGACGTTATCGTTGATTTTGACATCAAAAACAGGCGTGAGATCTATGAAAAATTCTGCGCCCGCATGAAAGAGGACTATCCGGATTATAATTTCAATATTGCTCTCGATCTGGACATATAAACACTTGTCAGAAAACGATAAAAGTGTTAAAATAATACTATATTTTAACTTTACAGGACGCAAAAAATGGATATCAAGATAGTTGATCTTAAAGCAAGCATATTTGAGGATAATGATGCAGATGCGGGAGAACTGAGGAAAAGCCTTAAGGAGAGAGGCTGCTTTCTTCTTAATGTGATGTCAAGTCCCGGAAGCGGAAAGACAACCACGCTTGTTCAGGTGATAAACAGGTTAAAGGATGAATTTAAGATTGCAGTAATGGAAGCTGATATCGATTCCGACAAGGATGCGAGAACAGTTGCCAAAGAGACCGGGGTAAGATCCGTTCAGCTCCATACAGGTGGAATGTGCCATCTTGATGCGGATATGACAAGACAGGGTGTGGCTTCTCTTGGGGAAGAGGACTATGACCTTGTAATACTTGAAAATGTGGGCAACCTTGTGTGCCCGGCTGAATTTGATACAGGTGCCGTAAAGAATCTCACCATTCTTTCCGTGCCCGAAGGGGATGACAAACCTTTGAAATATCCTTTGATGTATCAGATTTCTCACGCATTTCTGATAAATAAGATAGATGTGCTTCCATATTTTGATTTTGATATTGAAAAGGCAAAGGAATATGCGCTCCGGCGAAATCCACTGCTTGAAATCTTTCCAATCTGTGCAAAAAGCGGAGAGGGGATAGATGCGGTCTGCGACTGGCTGAGAGCTGAGATAAAAAGCTGGAAGAATATCGGATAAACAATTGATGAGGGGTTTACATATGGGCTTTATTACTGATACCATGTCCGAAAACGATAAGCGGAACTATATCCGTCAGAGCTCCGACAACCTGTTTGTCGAAGCAGGGGCAGGTGCGGGCAAAACCACCTTCATTTCAAAAAGAATAATCAACCAGATGAAAAAGGGCGTGAGCCCTTCAGAGTTCGTCTTCATAACATTCACGAACGAAGCCACAGTCGAATTATATACCAAGATTGAAAAAAACATAATAAGGGAAATGAAAAAAACCGAGAGCCTTGAGGATCTTTCGGTTCTTACAACTGCACTTGAAAAGCTGCCGGAAATGAATATCATGACCATATACCGTTTCTGCTACGGCCTGCTGGTGCTTGCAAAAAAAGCACGCGGCATAAAGGAGTCGGACTTTGTCGGAAGCGAAGGCATGAACCGTGGAAACCGAGTGATAACCGAGAGAACAAGGAAGTTACTTACGGAAAACGAGGAATTTCTCGAGAATATAAGAAAAAAATATAAGCATATATATGCCGACGAATTCCAGGATACTGATGAAGAGCAGGCAGCGGTAATGCTTCTTATCGCAGGCGAAGGAACGGATGTAAAAAAGGACAATGCTGAACTTGCAAAGCTTCTTTCGGGGCAGAAAAGTGAATACAGGATACGTGACAATGCGGTGTTTTTTGTCGGTGACGGTAGACAGTCGATTTACCGGGATGAGGGCGCCAAAATTGAAATATTTGAAAATGTCAGAAAATATATGTCGGAAAATCCGAATTCCGCTATTGTAAGCCTTGAAGAAAACTACCGCTCGGAGGATGAAATCCTCGGGTGGATAAACAGGCATTTTGAGCAGTATTTCGACAATTACGTTGACATGAAGGGCGATTGGAAGATAAATGACCCGCAAAGCTTTCATGGTATATGGAAGGTAAAGGAAAAAAACGAAAACGATGCAGCAGAAACTATCGGTCTGATAAAAAAGCTGCTGGATGATGAAAAAATATATATAGAAGAAAAAAACTCGGATACTACGAGACGTCTGATATATTCGGATTTTCTGGTGCTTTTAATGCGTGAAGAAAATATCGGTAAATATCTTGAAGAAGCTGAAAAGCTTGGGATTCCAGCGATAACGACAGGAAAGATATCAATCGAGACTAATGAAAATGCAGTCAGGATAATGACACTGAAAAAAGCCAAGGGGCTGGCCGGAAACATAGTGATCATTGCAGACAGAAGCCTGTCAAGGAAGGAATATTTTGACAGGATAGGAGAAGAAGAAAACTGCAGCGAATGGGAACGCTTTGAATATGTTGCTGCAACGCGCGCAAGACATGCACTTTTGTTTATGCCGGAGGAAACAGAAAATACGATGTTTTCGGCAAAAGATTATCAGATAAATGCTTTGCCGGTACTTAGCATATAGGAGGTTTACAATGGAGAAGAAATTAACAGAACCCGAATTCTTGGACGGCATTGAAGAAGCTATTAAATATGACCATATTTATGCGGTATATCAGCCGCAGATCAATCATTCGACAAAAAGAATGATAGGCGCGGAGGCACTGATGCGCTGGAAACATCCGGTTTTCGGTGTACAGATGCCCGGCGATTTTATTCCGGTGCTCGAGAAGAACAACCTGATCTTTACGGCCGACCTGCACATATTTGAGCTGGTATGCCGTTTCCAGAGAAAATGCATGGATGAGAGAAGGCCGATGATTCCGATTTCGGTCAATATGTCTCGTTACGATATTTACAACAAGGATTATGTCGGAGAAATTGAAAAAATCAGGCTGAAATATGATGTGCCGGTTGAATATCTGAGAATCGAAATCACGGAATCTTCGGCAATCGGTGGCAGCGAGCTGATGAAAAGCGTGCTGGAGAAACTTCATGGACTCGGCTATCTTGTTGAAATGGATGATTTCGGCAGCGGATACTCGTCACTTAATATCCTGAAGGACCTTGAGGTTGACATCATCAAGCTTGACATGCGTTTTCTGCAGGGGAAGGTAGGCGGAAGAGGCGGTGCAATACTCGGTTCGGTTATCCAGATGGCTAACTGGCTGAATACACCTGTGATTGCAGAGGGCGTGGAATCAATTGACCAGGCGGATTATATGAAGAGTATAGGCTGTAACTATATTCAGGGATATCTTTATTCAAGGCCGCTCGAGGAAAGTGACTTTTTTGAAGCTATTGCAAGAGTCATACATGAGCCTCTCCAGAAAACAGTCGATCTTCTGAAGAATATGGATGCATCGAAATTCTGGAATCCTGCATCCCTTGAAACCCTTATTTTCAGTAATTTTGTCGGGCCTGCATGTGTTTTCTCGTATGAAGACGGAAAGACCGAAATGCTCAGGGTAAATGATAAATATCTCAGGGAAATCGGAATGAGCGTGACTGAAAAAGAAATAATCGGGACAGATCCGTGGGTTAATATCAGCGAAGAAGGCAGAAGGTCCTATGAAAAGGTTATAAAGAGAGCAATTGAGACCGGTGAAGAAAAGGAACATGAGGGCTGGAGAAAGGCTGACTCAAAGTGCTGCGGAGAAAACAGAATATGTGTAAGAAGCCATATCCGTGTAATCGGCACAGCAGGAAAGCAATACCTGATCTATGCCCTTGTACAGAATGTTACGGCGGAAAAAAGAAAGTTTGATGAATATTCCGAAAATGAAAGACGCTTCAAGGCAGCTTTTGAGCAGGCAAACGTATATGCATGGGAGTGGGACATCGAAACAAAAGAGATGCGCCCGTGCTTCAGATGCATGCGCGACCTGGGGCTTCCTCCTGTTGTTGAAAATTATCCCGAGCCCGCAATCGAAGCCGGCATCTTCCCGCCCGACTATGCAGACATGTACCGCGGCTGGATGAAAGATATCGCCAACGGCTGCGGAACAAAAGAAGGCATCATCCCCCTGACGGTAGGAAGGGTTCCTTTCTATGTGAGATACACAACCGAATTCGATGAAAACGGCAGACCGATGAAGGCCTATGGCTCCGCTACACTGGTGGTGGAGAATAAGGAGTAGGGGGATGTAGTACAAATAATTGTACCGCACAAATGTTTCAACTTTATATTTTGGTGAAAATAAATTATAATTTAAGCATCAATGTATGGAGTTTACTTTTCTATGGATAAAAATACTAATATTCAAAAACTGAGATTATTATATCTGGCTCAAATTTTGTATGAAGAAACGGATCCTGAGCATGGTCTCTTGCGCAAAGAAATAGAGGAAAAGTTACGCTCGCGCGGTATTAGTATTGAGAGAAAAACTTTATATAATGATTTTCGTGCTTTGGAAGAATTTGGTATCCACATAGATATCAAAGTCAAAAACAGGCAAAGTTATTACTATGTGTTAGAAAGAAATTTTGAACTAGCTGAGCTTAAACTGCTTGTCGATGCCGTTCAGGCTTCAAAATTCATTACCAGTAAAAAAACTGAAAAACTAATACGGAAGCTTGAACAGATGGCAAGCTGTCATAATGCAAAAGAATTGCAGAGGCAGGTGTACGTTGCAGGAAGAGTAAAAACGCCAAATGAAAATATTTTGTATGTAATCGATAACATACATACTGCTATAAATTCGGATAAACAGATAATATTTCAGTATTATGAATGGCTGCCTGATGGTAGCAGAAGATTGAAATATGATGGTTCTGATTATTATGTCAGTCCATGGGCTCTTATCTGGGATAATCAGAATTATTATCTGGTCGGTTATAATGAAATGCAGAAAGAACTTCGCCATTATAGAGTTGATAAGATTAAAGAAGTTAAGATTACTGAAGATGATAGAAATGGTAAGGAATTATATGACAAGCTTGATATCGTAAAGTATACGGAAAGTATGTTTGGAATGTTTGGCGGAGAGTTACAGAAGGTAAGGATAAAAGTAGATAATGAATTTGCCGGAGTGTTTTACGACAGATTCGGAACCGACATTGTTTTAGAGAGGACAGATGATTATCTCATTGTTGAGGTGCTGGTCAACGTCAGCGATCAGTTTCTCGGATGGATTCTGGCTATCGGAAATGGCGTGAAAATAATTGCTCCGGAGGATACAGTGAAGGATGTGAAGAAGATGCTTGAAGAGAGAAGAAAGGTGTATGAGCGTGAATAATGTAAATAAAAAAAGTCCTTTCGGACTTTTGATATGCACACACTGTGCAGTCAGCAAGCTGACGATTTGAAATAATTCTTATTTGAACTCGTAGTGAGAATCCAGAGGGTTCTTGGATTCATCTACAGGATAACAAACAAAAGGAGATTTGTCAATAATGAATAATAAAAATAGTGATAAAGAGTATTATCTTGGACTTGATATTGGAACGGATTCAGTAGGATATGCGGTTACTAATCCCAGATTTAATGTATTGAAATTCAGGGGAGAGGCTATGTGGGGATCTCATCTTTTTGATCCTGCAAAACAGGCAGCAGAGAGAAGAGGATTTAGAACTGCACGAAGAAGACTTGATAGAAAACAGCAGAGAATTCGATTGACTGATGAAATATTTATACCGGAAGTAATAAAGATTGATCCTCATTTTTATATTCGTAAGAAAGAAAGTGCTCTGTTTCCTGAGGATAGCAGTTACGCCGATGAACTTTCATTGTTTTTTAATGACAGTGAATATAAGGATTCGGATTACTATGATGAGTATCCTACAATTCATCATCTGATCTGTGCTTTAATTGAAAACAAAACAAAAAAATTTGATATTAGACTGATTAATATTGCGATTGATTGGCTTGTGTCACACAGGGGACATTTCTTGAATGAGGTGAATAAGGAAAATGTCGATAAAGTTCTTGATTTTAAAACAATCTATGATTCATTTATGGATTGTTTTGATAATAATGATGAGTTCAGATGCGCACCATGGGATAGTATCGAAGCAGATAAATTAGGTGATATTCTAAAGAAAAGGGGAGTTAATAATAAAAAAGCCTTATTGAAGGAATTGTTATATGATAATAAGAATCCGGAAGAAAAGGATGGATATTTTTTGGACAGGAAGGAGTTAATTACCTTCCTGGCGGGTGGAAAGGTACAGTGTAACAAATTGTTTAAGGATTCATCTTATGAAGATGATCTGAAAATATCTATAAGTGATGATATGGAAGCAGTTCTTCCTCAGCTTGGCGATGATGCTGATATTATTGCACATATGGCTGCCATGCATGATTGGAGTGTCCTTTCAGATATTCTTGATGGAGAAAAATATATTTCAAAGGCAAAAGTCAAGGTGTTTGAGCAGCATAAAGAGGATTTAAAAAGATTAAAGAGTTTTGTAAGAAAATATGTGCCTGAAAAATATAATGATATATTTCGTAAGACAGGAAAAGAGATT
>JAFRWN010000012.1 GCA_017437965.1 Lachnospiraceae bacterium | reverse complement strand
GCCATTATCGCACAGTTGTCTTCCGATTCCTTTGTGGAAGCTCCGAGGTGGGGAGTTGCGATGGTATTTACCATCTTTACGGTATTTGGATTGATGAAATCGGTCATATATTTTCCGACCTTACCGCTCTCAAGTGCCTTTGCGATCGCCTCCTCGTCAACAAGAAGGTCACGTGCGTAGTTAAGGATCACAACGCCGTCCTTCATCATTGCAATGGTCTCCTCGTTGATCATCTTCTTTGTGGAATCAAGAAGAGGTGTATGTACCGTGATATAATCACAGGTTGTGAAAATTTCTTCACGTTCGTTTACATGCTTAACATCGCGGCTTAATTTCCATGCATTTTCAACGCTGATGAAAGGATCACAACCGTAAACCTCCATTCCGAGAGCTACGGCAGCGTTTGCAACAAGTACGCCGATTGCACCGAGACCGATAACACCGAGCTTCTTGCCCTTGATCTCGCAGCCTGCAAACTGCTTCTTGCTCTTCTCAACGCTCTTTGCAAGGTTTTCGTCATCCTTGTTTGCAAGACCCCAGTTTACACCACCGACTATGTCACGTGATGCAAGAAGGATACCTGCGATTACAAGTTCTTTTACCGCATTTGCATTTGCACCGGGGGTATTGAAAACAACGATACCCTGGTCAGCGCACTTGTCAAGCGGGATATTGTTTACTCCGGCTCCTGCTCTTGCTACTGCAACAAGCTTTCCCGGGAGTTCCATTTCATGCATTGATGCACTTCTTACAAGCACAACTTCTGCATCGTTAAAATCTTCTGTTGCTGCGAAATTATCGCCAAGGAGGTCAAGTCCTTCCTTTGCGATGGGGTTTAAGCAGTTATATTTTACCATCTCTCTTTTTCCTCTCTCTTTTTACAGATTTTCTTTTTCGAACTTAGCCATGAAATCTACGAGTGCCTTAACGCCTTCTTCGGGCATTGCATTGTAGATGCTGGCTCTCATGCCGCCTACGCTTCTGTGTCCCTTAAGGTTTACAAGACCTGCCTCTGTTGCCTCTTTGATGAACTTGGCATCGAGGTCAGCATTTCCGGTGACGAAAGGAACGTTCATCAGTGAACGTGATGCGGGCTCTACAGTACCTGTGAAAAGCTTTGAGGAATCAAGGAAATCATAGAGAATCTTAGCCTTCTTCTCATTTCTTTCCTTCATCACAGCAAGACCGCCCTGCTTCTTCAGCCACTTGAATACCTTGCCACAGATATAGATACCGTAGCAAGGAGGAGTATTGTAAAGTGAATCTGCATCAGCCTGGGTCTTCCATTTGAGCATGGTAGGTGTTCCGGGAAGTACATCATCTGTGATGAGGTCTTCGCGGATGATAGCGATAACAACACCTGCAGGGCCGATATTCTTCTGTGCACCACCATACATTACGCCATATTTGGTGATGTCAACAGGCTCGCTTAAGAAGCATGAAGAAACATCGGAAACAAGAATCTTGCCCTTGGTGTTAGGAAGCTTTTTGAATTTTGTTCCGTAGATGGTGTTGTTTTCGCAGATATATACATAATCAGCATCATCGGGGATGTCAAGATCCGAGCAGTCAGGAATATAGGAGAAGGTCTTATCCTCGGAAGTAGCGACCTTTATTGCCTCACCATACTTCTGTGCCTCAGTGTATGCTCTTTTAGCCCACTGACCGGTTACGATATAAGCTGCTTTTTTGTTCTTCATCAGATTGAGGGGAACCTGGGCAAACATCATGTGTGCGCCACCCTGTAAGAAAAGAACCTTGTAGTTATCGGGGATACCGATGAGATCACGGAGATCCTGCTCCGCTTCTTTGATAATGGTGTCAAAAGCCTTTGAACGATGGCTCATCTCCATTACAGACATGCCTGTACCTTTGTAGTCAAGCATTTCATCTGCTGCTTCACGCAGCACTTCTTCCGGTAATACAGCCGGACCTGCTGAAAAGTTAAACACTCTTCCCATTTTAGTTTTACCTCCAAAAAAAGAAATTATCGTTTGGCAAAGAATAGTATAAAACTAAAAAGGAAGAGTGTCAACCTTATTTTTCATTCTTTAATTTTTAAGTTACTTGTGGCGGCCCAGATATTCCCATTTGGTCTTATCATAGAGTTCACCGTATACCGCATACCACTTTCCTGCCTGGTACTGTTTGCCGTTGTTGCGGTTGATATTGTAGGCTCTTGAAAGGAGTACCTCGGGAGCCTCTTCTGTCTTGGCATTCATGTTGATTTCCTTGCCCGTGAAGGGATTTACGGGGTTTTCAATCAATCCTTCAAATGCCAGCGACGGTACATCGCCGTTAGTCATGAATTCTTCCGACTGTGTATAGCCTGTGGCGCCGAAATCCTTTACCATCAGTACACATGAGAACTGCAGGGCATCCTCCCTGTCCTCAAGTATCAGCTCATCGAACTGATAAAGGTCACGTCCATGGTCGGAAACTATTATGATCTTCGTATT
>JAFRWN010000131.1 GCA_017437965.1 Lachnospiraceae bacterium | reverse complement strand
TTTATTGATATCTATAAGAAGGTTGAACGCAATTTCCCGGAGGCTAAGGCGGTTGATCATAAAGACAGGATTACAATAGGGAAAGCGTTTATTGAAATAGCAAAAAAATATGATATGATGATCAAACCGTGCGCTGAAGGAAATGATCTGGAAATATACGGCGCCGATTGTTCGGGATGTATGACGGTGGAGACCTATGAAAAGGCTCTTAACTGTCATCTGGATGTACCTAAGAAGGGAAAGAACCAGAGAAACGGGGAATGTGCCTGCCTTCTGGGATCCGATATAGGTGCCTATGATACCTGCGCACACTTATGCAGATATTGTTATGCCAACTCCAATGTGGCTTTGGTTAAGGAAAATCTGAAGAAGCATAATCCTGAATCACCGTTTTTAATAGGCGGCAGCTTGCCCGGTGATGTAATAAAAGAGGCAGATCAGAAAAGCTGGATTGATTATCAGATGAGATTTGTATAGGGACACGGGGACAAAAGAACCGTCCCCGTGTCCCAAACCTTGCAAAAAGTTCCCAAATATGATATCATATCTCCGGAATAATAAACCGGAGAGAAGAAATGAAGAAGAAATACCGTTTTACCATCCTGATGCTTGTCATCCTTGTGATTGCTGTCGTTACCATACTTGTGGTGCATAAAAACGGGGACCATTTTACCCTGCGTTATGCAAACAACCACTTCGGTGACTGGGTGAAGGAAAAACCCGACAATTTTAAATTTACAATTGAAGACGAAAGTGTTGTAAGGGCAGAGAAGGCATATTTTGACAAAGATAATATTTTTTGCATAGACCTTGTTGCTGTGGGAAAAGGAAGAACAGTGGTAGATGCAAAGGTGGGAGATGATTATCCCCTTGCGAAAACTGCGGTCAAGGTGACGTCCCACAATTTCATCTATGAGGAGTTTCTGCTTAATTTCAACGGTTATGTGACGGTTGAATATATCATACTTCTGTGCTTTGCGATTATTGCAGCAGTGATGATATTTTCCTATGTCGAATGCTGGAAGAAAGCAGAGTTTTCATATTCCATGGTTGCTTACGGAGGCTTTGGGCTTTTCCTTACAGCCATCGACGTGTACGCTCTTTATTATATGCACACCTTTGACAATTTCAGATTTGCGTTATATACAATGTCGGAGACGGGCTATTACTTTGTAATTGTGGCCACGCCTCTTATTATACTGCTTTCGGGACTATGTGCTTTCAGCAATCTCTGGCTGGTAAGGCATGAGGGCTTCAGAGGCAGGAACCTTCTTGGAATTATCCTAAGTATCATCAGTATCACCGGCTCGTTCATTGTTATTTTGGGAAGGCACAGCTCACATGCGCTTGCAAGCATAGATGTTCATGATACTTTTTTTCTGGCAATGGCGTACATCGCGAGCTTTCTGATCTGCATTTTCCTTTTTATCATTCTGACGGCTTTCCTTTCGACCCGTCATTATCCCAAATTTGACAAGGATTATGTAATTATTCTCGGCTGCGGCATCCGTAAGGACGGCAGCCTTACTCCGCTTCTTAAGGGCAGGGTGGATGCAGCGATCAGATTTGAGAATGAGCAGTTTGAAAAAACCGGAAGGCATGCAAAGTTTGTGCCGTCGGGAGGCAAAGGACCTGATGAAGTGATTTCCGAGTCGGAAGCAATGACAAAATATCTGCTTGAGCAGGGAATTCCCGAGGAGCGTATACTTAAAGAGGACAAAAGCATCAATACCTGGCAGAATATCAAGTTTTCGCGCGATGTGATATGGAACGACGCCGGCGGAGACAAAAATACGAAGGCGGCCTTTGCCACGACCAATTATCATATTTTCAGGGGATATACGCTGTCGCATGAACATGGGCTTTTAAACGAAGGAATTTCCGCTAAGACCAAGTGGTATTTCTTCCCGAATGCTTTTCTTCGAGAATTTGCCGGAATTATGGTGGCGAGAAGAAGGCATCTGTTCGGCCTTGCCATTCTGATCTTTGTGATTTCGGCTATTATACATATGGCACTGATTTAGGGTTTGCTTAATGCTTGTTCTGCTGATTCCTGCGATTTTTGGTTGAATATTAGGTGGTATTGGGATATAATTATAGTAATTTGATTATGGAAAAGTAATCGTATTTTTGATTTGTGAATCATGATATTAAGTTGAAAAAAGGAGGATATTTATGGGCTCGGTAGCAAAGATTTATTTTACAAGGAATATCACACCGGAATCGGTGGTCAAGCTTTATGAGGCACTCGGTAAGCAGCTTTACGGAAGAGTTGCCGTCAAGGTACATTCAGGCGAGGAGGGCAATCAGAACTATCTTCACCCCGAATTCTGGAAACCGATGGTTGAAAAGGTCGGCGGAAAGGTAGTGGAGTGTAATACTGCCTATGGCGGACAGAGAAATACCACTATAAAGCATCTTGAGCTTCTTAAGAAGCATAGCTGGAATGCATATTTTGACGTTGATCTGATGGATGCTGAGGGGCCGGATGTTGAAATTCCGGTAGAAAACGGCAGGCACCTTCAGACCGACATAGTCGGAAAGAATTTTCTGAACTATGATTCGATGCTTGTGCTTTCACATTTTAAAGGTCATCCGATGGGAGGCTTCGGCGGAGCTTTAAAGCAGCTTTCAATCGGCTGCGCTTCGTCTGCAGGAAAGGTGAAGATACATTCGGCAGGAAAATATACCCAGGCGTCGGATCAGGACATTTTGTGGAACGATCTGCCGGAGCAGGATGCTTTCCTTGAGTCAATGGCTGAGGCAGCGGATGCGGTATACCGTCATTTTGACAACAATATTGTTTTTATCAACGTAATGAAGAACCTTTCGGTTGACTGTGACTGCTGTGCAATTGCGGAAGATCCTTGCATGGCGGATGTAGGAATACTCTGCGGTACTGATCCTGTTGCGATCGACAAGGCCTGCCTTGATCTTGTAAAGGCTTCGAACGACCCCGGGAAGGAGCATTTCCTTGAAAGAGTGAGCTCGAGACATGGTGAGCATACCGTGGAAGAGGCATGCAGGCGCGGAACCGGTGTAATGGAATACGAGCTTATCGATATAGACAGCATATAGGGCGTTAAGCAGTTCACAGAAAGTTCACAAAAATACTGTTAGCACTCACTTGACATGAGTGCTAACAAGTGCTATAATGCAGGCATAAACAGAAAAACAAGTGGCTTTAGGCCAAGGAGGATAAAATTATGTTGATGCCTAGGATTTTTGGTGAAGACCTTTTTGATGATTTTATGGATGATTTCTTCAGACCTGCTCCGAGAGAGTTCAGAGGAGAAAAACCTGCAAAAGGCTGTAAGGTGCCTGCACGCATTCCTTCACAGAGAGTGAATGTGATGAAAACCGATATCAAGGAAAACGAGGAAGGCTTTGAGCTGGAGGTTGATCTTCCCGGTTACAAGAAGGAAGATGTGAAGGCAGAGCTCAAGGATGGCTACCTTACCATCAGCGCTTCGAAGAACGAGGAAAACGAAACGAAGGATGAGAAAGGCAAGTATATCCGTAGAGAAAGATATGTCGGAAGCTGCCAGAGAAGCTTCTACGTTGGTGAAAACCTTGATGAGAATGATATCAAGGCCAAGTTTGAAGATGGTATACTGAAGCTTTCAGTTCCTAAGAAGGAGCCCAAGCCTGAGGTAGAAGAGAAGAAGTATATCATGATTGAATAATTATATCAGATGTCTGTGCTTCTTAAAAATATAATATGACTGTTGTGTAAGAAGAATCCCACTCGGTTGATGCCGGGTGGGGTTCTTTGACGTTCAAGGGTTGAGGAAAAAAACGAGGAAAAGGAAGAAAAATGGAAACTGAAATATTAAGGACGTGGAACTGCTTTGATAACAAACATCTCATGATAAAAAAATAACAAAAATGACCATTCAAAATGCAATAATATTTTACATATTAGCAGTTTGCAATTATTTGTCGAGCCGAAACAGGAAACGCTATTCTTTTATTTACTTTTTGATTCCAAAGTATTATATTAAAAATGTAATGAAAAGGAAAGACACTTTTATTTAGCAATGTGTCAAAGAGTAATAAAGTCGAGGGTTGACCTCGGAAGTAATTCAGGTAATAAGAGATGAACGACAATATGAGTATGAAAAAGAAAAACAGAGGGTTTACCCTTGTGGAATTGATTGTTGTAGTTGCCATAATTGCGGTTCTGGTCGGTGTACTGGCTCCGGCATATCTTAAATATGTTGAGAAGTCGAGGCTGGCAGCGGATCAGGCTGTTTTTGATAATTTATACAAAGCACTTATTGCGGAGTATTCCCTTGGAGGATATGATGACACTCAAGTTTTTAATGAATGTTTTGGCGGAACAACAAGTACCAATCATCATGATATAGATATGTGTGTAAAGGGTGAGCAGATACTTGAAGTAAATGCAAAGGGTGAAATATCTTTTACACAGAATAAAAGTAATTTTGTTCCGGGAACTTTTTTGTATGATGCATTAAATACTGCAGGATTGGATTGCGAAAAGTTAAAAAGTGGAAAAAAAATCAAGTTATTTAAAAGTAAAACGTTCAAAAAGGCAATCCTAAAGAAAGAACCATCTAAAAAATATTGTCATATAATGATCACCATAAGTGAAAGTGATCAGATTAAGGTGTGGCTCGGTAGTCAAGGATATCAGGATTTTAGACTTGGCGGAGTAAAAACAAATGCTCAATCAGCTAAATCGATGCCGGATGTTAGATTTTCGGCGGGTGGTGTATTATATAAGACTAAAAATGATATGGAAGCAAGTCTTTATAAGACTACTGCTTATTACAAGTGATTCTGCTGGAATTGCAAAGGGCGGAGCTTGAATGCTCCGCCCTTTTTTGCTTTCTTATTTTTTGAATTTTGCTCGTGTGTGTATTTTTACAGCTCTTTCCCTGTCAACATTTCATATGCCTCAAGGTACTTATTTATAGTCTTTTCTGCGATGTCTGCGGGAAGGAACCATTTTTCGGGCTCTTCTTTATTTTCGTTCGCATCGGATTTCAGCCAGTCTCTTGCAAACTGCTTGTCGAAAGAGGGCTGTGATTTTCCGGGCTCATAAACATCTGCAGGCCAGAAACGTGAGGAGTCGGGGGTGAGCATTTCATCACCAAGAACAATCTCGCCATTCTCGTTAAGACCAAATTCAAACTTGGTATCTGCGATTATGATACCCTTTCCGAGAGCATAGTCCGCACATTTCTTATAAAGGGCGATGGTATAGTCGCGAAGCTTGGTTGCATATTCCTCACCTTTTCCGGGAAATGCCTTCTCAAGATGAACAATGCTCTGCTCGAAGCTGATGTTTTCATCATGGTCACCGATCTCTGCTTTTGTGGAAGGAGTGTAGATTGGCTCAGGCAGCTTGTCGCTTTCCTTAAGACCTTCGGGAAGGATGATGCCGCAAACTGTGCCGTCTTTCTTGTAGCTCTTCCAGCCGCTTCCTGTGATATAGCCGCGCACGATGCATTCAACGGGGAGCATGGTAAGCTTCTTTACCATCATGGACTTGCCTTCGAAACGGGCCTGATTGAAAAATTCGGGCATTTCTTTAACGTCGGTGGTGATCATGTGATTGGGAACGATGTCGCTTGTGTAGTCGAACCAGAATTTTGACATCTGGGTGAGCACGGTTCCCTTTTTAGTGATTTCGTTTTTGAGTATGTAGTCAAAGCAGGAGATACGGTCGGTTGCAACCAGGATAAGTGCGTCGCCGACATCATAGATTTCACGTACCTTGCCTTCTTTAAAAGGTTTGTATTCTGTCATGGCATTCTCTCTTTCTTATAAAATCTAAAAGCCGTCCTTGGGACAGCTTTTATTTTATAATTGTTTTCTGATTAAGTCAACTATATTTTGTCTTTTTTACCATATATTGCAAACTTTACATCAGTCCACTCTTTTTTTGCCGTGGAAGAAGAGTGCGACGGTTCCGGGACCGGTATGGGAGCCTATAGTTGCGCCGATATCGAAGATTCTTACCTTTCCCTTAAGTGCGGGGAACTGTTCTTCAATCAGGTTTGCAACGGCCTGTGCATCCTCAAGGCATTCGGAATGGCTGATAAAGCATTTTCCGGAATATGAAGTACCATCGTCAGCACATTCAACCATTTTTTCAACAATACGTTTGATGACCTTCTTTTTTGATTTGATCTTCTCACGGGGGATAAGGCAGCCCTTATAATCAACATTGAGAAGAGGGCAGATATTGAGTATCGTACCGATCAGTCCAGCAGCCTTTGTAACCCTGCCGCCTTTGATATAGTAGGTCAGGTCGGAAGAGAAGAACCAGTGATTGATGAACAGACGGTTCTCTTCTGCATATTCAGCAAGCTCATCAATGCTTCTTCCTGCATCGCGGAGGTCTGCAAGGTAATCCATCAGAAGTCCGTAGCCGCTGGATGCTGCGAGGGAGTCGATAACAATAAGCTTGCGATCCGGATATTTCTCGGAAAGCTCTCTCTGGGCAAGAATAGCGGAGTTCAGGGTTCCCGATATTCCGGAGGAAAGGGTAAGGTGAAGAATATCCTTGCCTTCTTTCAGAAATTCCTCGAAATATTCTATATATTCGGCTGCACCGATCTGTGATGTCTTTGCATCGGCACCGGCAGCCATACGTTTATAACGGTCTGCATGGGAAATTGAGATTCCTAGATCGTCGAGATACTGTATGCCTCCAAGCTCAAAGTGGAAGCAGATATAATGTATGTCCCTTTTTTTAAGATATTCTCTTGAAAGATCCGCTGTTGAACAGCAGCTGAGAACGAATTCACTCATTTTGTATTGCCTTTCTCTGCCCTTGGGCAGAAATAATGATTTTCCATTGCTATTATACAGGTTTTTAAAAATTATTTCAAGTAGTTTTTTAAACTATGTAAATATTGGGTGTTTTGGAAGCGTTTTATAAGAAAGCGGTTGATTTAAAAAGGAAATAATGGTATGATTAATCCCAAAAGTACATCAAAAGATTAAGGAAAGGTACGAATATGAGTATCAGCGAACAGGCAAAAAAAATGAAGCTTGCAGCACCGACTTTGGCAGCAAGCACAAATGACATGAGAAACAAGGCTCTTTCGGTTATCGAGGAGGCACTTAAGGATAATAAAGAGGCTATTTTTGAGGCAAATCACAAGGATCTTGCGGCTGCAAAAGAGAACAACATCGCTGAAGCGATTGTAAAGCGCCTGAAATTTGATGAAGGAAAGATGCAGGCATGTATTGACGGCCTTAAGCAGCTCAGGGATCTTCCGGATCCGCTTGGTAAGGTGAGCCTTATGCGTGAGATGGATTCTGATATGGTCCTTCGCCGAGTAAGCGTGCCCATCGGAGTGATCGGAGTGATCTTCGAGGCAAGGCCCGATGCGCTTGTACAGATTTCATCGCTCTGCATCAAGAGCGGAAACTGCGCGATACTTAAAGGCGGCAAAGAAACTGCCGAAACAAACCGTGTGCTCTTTAATGTCATCAGGGATGCGGTTATAAAAGCAGGGCTTCCGGGCGAGTGCATGATGCAGTGTGAACTCCACTCTGAAATTGATGAGCTTCTTAAGTGTGAGAAAGAGGTTGACCTTCTGATTCCGCGCGGTTCTAATAAGTTTTTGCAGTACATCATGAACAATACGAAGATACCAGTAATGGGTCATGCGGACGGAATCTGCCATATCTATGTCGATGAGGAATATGATGAGAAGATTGCAATTCCTGTCATCATCGATGCCAAGACCCAGTATACAGCGGCCTGCAATGCGGTCGAGACTGTGCTTGTGAATGAAAAGATTGCGGAAAAGTTCCTGCCGGCACTTAGAAAAGCATGCGAGGAAGCAGGAGTGATCGTTAACGAAAACCTTTCGGGCGAGGAGTTCAGGCATGAATATCTTGCGAAGGAAATGTCCGTAAAGGTTGTAAAGGACGTTAAGGAGGCAGTGGAACATATCAATTACTATGGTTCCCACCACACAGATTCGATAATTACGGAAAATGATGAGAATGCGGCATATTTTGAGCAGATGGTTGATTCTGCAGGAGTTTACCGCAACATTTCGACAAGATTTGCCGACGGTTTCCGATATGGCTTCGGTGCAGAGGTAGGTATTTCGACCTCAAAGCTCCATGCAAGAGGACCTGTAGGGCTCGAGGGACTTGTTACCTATAAATATATCATCGAAGGTCACGGAAACATCGTCGGTGATTATGCTGAGGGAAAAAGATCGTTTAAGTTTAAGGATTTACTTTAAATACAAGCGCTGTAATTATACAAATTCATAAAAATATGCAGAATAAGGCGCAAGCTTAAGGTTTACGGGGCCGCTTACCAAAAGTGGCTCCGTATTTTTTTCGCTCGTTCCGTCATATTCCTCCCAATCGGATGAAAGGACGGGCTTTATTGTGCATTCGTAGTCCAGGCAGAGCTCATAGTCCTGCTCAAAATAGGAAAAATTGAAGATGCAGAGCATGCACTGTTCGTCGGAGTTACGGCGGAAGGCATAGATAAGCCTTGCCTCGTCATGGCAGTCCACCCACTCGAAACCGTTCTTTTCATAGTCCCACTTGTAAAGCGCAGGGCTTTCGAGATAAAGATTATTCAGGTCCTTTGCGAAATGGTGGAAGGCATCATGTATCGGGTATTTAAGGATATCCCAGTCCTGGCCGCGCTTTTCGTCCCACTCACGAAGCTGGCCGAGCTCGTTGCCCATGAAATTCAGTTTTTTGCCGGGATGTGCATACATGTACATGTAAAAGGCACGGGCCTGTGTGAATTTCCCTTCGTAAAGGTCGCTCATCTTCTGGACGATGGTGGCTTTTCCATGTACAACCTCGTCATGCGACAAAGGTAGAATAAAGTATTCGCTTGAAAAATACATCATAGAAAAAGTCAGCTTATGGTAAATCTCACCGCGGTAATCCGCTGATGTCGCAAAGTAGGAAAGGGTATCATTCATCCAGCCCATGTCCCATTTGTAGTCAAAACCTAAGCCTCCGTACCTTGTTGGCTTTGTTACTCCGGGATATGAAGAAGAGTCCTCGGCCATCAGTATGATTCCCGGGTTCCTCCACCTGAGACCGTCATTCATCGTCTTGATGAATTTGACGGCGTTGGTATTTACACCTCTTGCGGAATTTCCCTGCCAGTAGATCAGGTTTCCGACTGCATCCATTCTTAAGCCGTCAAAGTGGAATTCCTTAAGCCAGTAATTGGCAGACGACTGTAGAAAAGAGCAGGTTTCACCCTTGGAATGATTGAAATTGCAGGAGCCCCACTCGTTGAAGCCGATGGAAGCATGGGGATATTCAAAAAGTGCCGAACCATCATATTCGCGGAGCCCGAAGTAGTCAACCGCAAAGTGTACCGGAATAAAGTCAAGTATCACAGCTATATCATTCTTATGGCACTCGTTTACGAAAAATCTGAGCCCGTCCGGCTCTCCATAGCGGGCAGTGGGGGAAAAGTAGCCTGTTGACTGGTAGCCCCAGGACTGGTCGCAGGGATATTCGTTAAGCGGCATGATTTCAAGGGTATTGTAACCATATTCCTTTAAATAGGGAATGAGAAGGGGCGCAAGCTCCTCGTAGCTGTACCAGCCGCCTTCGGGGTCCTCGTCATCCTTTTTCTTCCAGGAACCGAAGTGGAGCTCGTATATGTTCATCGGGCACTGCTTCATGTCACCACGCTTATTCATCCATTCCTCATCATCAAATTCAAAATGTCTGTCGTAGATGATAGATGCTGTTCCGGGACGGAGTTCGGAGAAGAAAGCATAGGGATCGGCATGCTCGGTGGCGCCGCCTCTACTGTTGTAGATTTTATATTTATATAGATTTCCAGCTTTGGTATCGGGAACCGAAAC
>JAFRWN010000130.1 GCA_017437965.1 Lachnospiraceae bacterium | reverse complement strand
GCAAAAATGAAGGATAGATTGGGGCTGTTGGGTGGTCCTGACGGCCCTTTTAGACGCATGAACCAGCTAAAAACTATTCTAGCATAAAAGAAACGCGATTTTGGAGTCATTTCCAAAATCGCGTTTGTCTTCAGTCTGACCGCAGAATTTTTTCTGCGGTTTCAGATATTTTTTCAGATTTTTGATTTTTTATTCCGGGAGGTTGCTGACCTCGATAAATTTGTTAAGCACCTCAAGTGCCTTTCCGGAATCGATTATTTCGGCTGCAAGCTTTACACCGTCCTTAAAGGATGCTGCCTTGCCTCCGATATAGAGCGATGCTCCTGCGTTAAGAAGCACTGCATCCCTCTTCGGTCCTTTCTCGCCTTTAAGTATTGCAAGGGTCATCTCGGCATTCTCCTTCGGAGCGCCTCCCTTAAGCTCATCCTTTGTGCAGCGTTTGAAGCCGAAGTCCTCGGGAGTAATAGTATAGCTCTTGAACCATCCGTCCCTGATCTCGCAGATCTTAGTCGGTGCGCTCATCGAGATTTCATCGAGCTTGTCCATGCCGTATACTACCATGCCCCTGGTGATTCCGAGGCTTACGAGTACCTGTGCAAGAGGCTCAACAAGATAATCATCGTAAACGCCGAGAAGCTGCATTTTCGGGCTTCCGGGATTGGTGAGGGGTCCTAAAATATTGAACACGGTCCTGAAACCAAGTTCCTTTCTTATCGGTCCCACATATTTCATCGAGCTGTGATACTTCTGTGCAAAGAAGAAGCACATGCCGACCTTTTCAAGCAGTTCCTTACATTTTTCGGGGCTCTGCTCGATGTTTACACCGAGTGCCTCGAGGCAGTCTGCAGTTCCGCAGAGTGATGAAGCTGCACGGTTACCGTGCTTTGCAACCTTCATTCCGCCCGCTGCCGCAACTAATGCGGAGGTGGTGGAAATATTGAAGCTTCCTGCATTGTCTCCGCCGGTTCCGACGATTTCAAAAATGTCCATGCCGGTCTCAACCTTGGTTGCATGGTCACGCATTGCTGCGGCGCAGCCTGCGATCTCGTCAGTAGTCTCGGCCCTTGCGCTCTTAGTGGAGAGTGCAGCGAGAAATGCAGCGTTCTGGGTAGGTGTCGTTTCACCGCTCATGATCTCATTCATTACGGTGTAGGCTTCATCGTAGGTAAGGTCCTCTTTACTTACGATTTTAACTATTGCTTCCTTGATCATTGTTTTTCTCCTTTATTTTTAATAATAAAAAGTCCCTGACAAAAACCATATGATTTTTGTCAGGGACGAATTCTCATTTAATCCGCGGTGCCACCCTGTCTTCACGACTTTCGTGCGCTTTATGGGATACCATCATATCCCCGGCAGGTAACGTCTGCCTTACGTCGCAGAATACTCTGTGTTGCCACATTTGACTGCGCCCTCCGCGGTCCATTTGATGACTTGTTTTTCACCCGGCTCTCAGCTGCCCGGGCTCTCTGTGGAAGCATCATCACCTTTATCTCCGCTTCAACGGTTTAAAGTATTCACTTGTCATGGATTTTACCACAGGTATTTCAACCTGTCAACCGTAAATTTTTAATTTACTGTTTTTTTATTTAACTCTTGCAGGCTTTACAGACTCAAGCTTGGCATTCTTTGCGGAAGGTATGAACAGATCTTTCATATCAATCTTCATGCCCTTTTCCGAATCCTTGCTAAATGTCTTTAACTCATCATACAGCTTGTTCTTATTTACCTTCTTAGCGGTGAACTTGGATCCGAACATCTTGGCAGTCATATCAAGCTGTGCTTCCTCAGTTTTAAGGGCAGTGTAGGTTTCATCGGTATAGCCATTGATATTCTTGTAGTACTTGTCCTGCTTTTTCTTATTTTCCTTAAGGCCGTCCTCAAGTGCCTTGTCTCTCAGATCCTTCATCTTCTCATGTGAAACATACTTGTTGTCTGCAAGGTTTTCCTTGATGAGCTTGTCCATCTTAACGCCGAAGGTGGACTCATTTGCAACCTTCTGCATTACTTCGATATTGTTCTGGAATCCGGACTTGAGTGCGCTGCGAAGCTTCTTTTCTGCCTTGTTCGCTGCAGCGGAATCCATCTTTGAAAGATTGACTGCCTCTGCACCATATTCGGTTTTAAGTGTCTCAAGGAACATAGAACGGTAAACCGAATCCTTCATCTTGTTGAAGTTCTCCTGGGTCGGATGCTCCTTATAGTCCTTTGCAAGCTGCTTACGGAACTTTTCCTCTTCCTTGATAGCGATATCAAGAACCTCAAAGGAATTCTTCTTGGGCTTCAGTTCCTTGATGGATTCCTTGGTTTCCTTAAGCATCTTTCTTGCTTCTTTTATGGATTTCAGACGGTTACGGCTTTCCTCGTTGAGATTCTTTTCCTTGCCCTTTCTCTTCTGGTACTTGGCCATATCCTTATCGAGCTCGTCTGCAAGGTCTTCGATCTGCTTTGCACGGGTATAGCTGACATTCTTGCCGTCCATTGCCTGAGACATGTATTTCTTAAGTCTTCTGGACTCACGCATGATCTCATTATATTCCTTGGAATTACCGGCCTTACTCTTACCCTTCTTTCCGACCTCGGCTGAATCGCCTTCCTTTAAGATCTGTTCTATAGAGGTAACATTGGTAAGGTCATCATCGGAGTACTTTTCCTTTTTCTCAATCTTTACCTCATCTCCATATTCGGGTTCTTTCTTTTTCTTACGCTCTTCTTCTTTCTTCTTTCTTTCAGCCTCGCGTTTCTTTTCCTCGGCTTCAAGCTGAGCCATCTGGGTCATAAGGGCTGTACCATCCTCAGACTTTCTACGCTCTTCTTCCTTACGGCCTCCGCCCATGGACTGTGTACGTTTCTGCCTGGTATCACGTTTACGCTGGGGAGCATTATTATCCTTCTGCGCCTCATCGTTCTGGTTTTCCTTGTTATTATCCGCATTGTTTTGTTGTAAGTTATCTCTTCTTTCTTCGATAGCTTCATCATCGCCCAGACGTCTTGCACCCGGAACGGTACTGAGACTCTGGGTTCTTCTTACCTGTTTTTTTATTACATTGGTGTCACGTTCGTTGACGGGACCGCCCCCATTACTATTTTTCGGCATATTGTTACCTCCTTATCAGAGTATTATTCTTTTTTCATAAATCACTGTTTTTCATAGTAGGTTTCGGGCTGTATGTGCTGGTTAGTCTTATCCTTGTTGGGATTTGAATACTTATTTGCCATATCCGAAACAATTATCTTACTTGTATTACCTTTGATTCCACCGTTTCCCGGATAGTCGGAACCGGTAGTTACAGTAAGATTAGATGGATATCCGTTACCCTTTCCGGTATCGGTAAAGTTCTTCTTGGCAAGGGAGTAGGTCGGGTAAACAAGACCCGCACTTTCATAGGTCGTCGAATAACGTCTTGCCTCCAGTGTGGTATTTACTCTGTAATCGTAATCCGACATGAACAGGCCATAATTAATGATAGTGGAGTTATTGCCGGTAAAGTGTTTGAAATTGACCTTTCCTCCCTGCATTATGATGAAGGTACTGTTGTTTACCTCCGCATCCCCTCCAAAATCATTTTTCCCGACCTCCGTCTGTTCAAGGTAGCTGATACAGCCTCCGGAATCAACTATTACCGTTCCTCCGTCAATCACCAGCTCTCCGTGAAGGATGAGCCATCCTGAAACTATAAGGGTTGCTCCCTTGGGAACTATCATCTTTCTGTCTCCGCGGAGATAGGAGTTGTTTGCGATAAGCTCTGTCTGATCCTTGGGCACGGTATAGGTATTGGTACTTGCATTGTTGGGCTTGATCTCACTTACATTATGGTTCGGTATACCGATGTAGATCTTCGGAAGATGGAGAAGTCCGCTGGTAAGGGCCGTTCTCGAATAAGGATCACGGCTGTCACGACTGTCTCTCGACCTGAATACCATCTCCGAATTGAGATTGTTGGTATTCATATGTACGGTTCCGAATGATTCAAGACCAAATATACGGTTGCTGCCGGAGGTGGCACTTGTTTTTGTGGACTTAAATTCCCATGTGGTTCCTTTTACATAAGACGGAATATTATTATAATGCCATACTCCTGCCTGGGCATTTGCACTAATTCTTATTTTGTTGTTAAGCTGTGGCCTTATATCCTGTGATATTTCCGAATCATAGAGGTGACCCGAAAAATACGAGAAGTAAAGAGCCTCATCATAGGTCTCGGCACTGGTCTTACTCTGTTTCAGCATTACGTGTGAGATGTAGGTACCCTCCTGGGTATAGGCCGCATTCTCACCTGCTTTATAGTCGGGATTTACGACAAACTCAAAGATATCGTTTGAATTTCTCATGTAAGAGAAGTTATCCTTATAATTATCCTGTACTTTGGAATTACTGGTCACAAGGTCATATTCACCGCCATATTTCTGATTGGTGTTTACCTGATAGTAAAGCTGGTTATAGGTATTGTTGACAGTCGAAAAATCACCATTTATCGAAAGACGGATGAGCGGGCTGTTTTCTTCGACATTTGCCGAATTCTTGCTCTGATGTCTTTTATAGAACTCACCGCTTACCCAGCCGGTATAACCATCTTTATCCCTTTCATTTGAGTTTTCAACTTCCTTAAGCCTTCTGCAATACGGAGTTCCAAGATCTCCGATGGTAAAGAATTCGTTTGCTCCGAAATCTATCTGATGGGATACACTGTCGGAAAGCTTTGTAAGTGCAAGCTCATAGCCGGAATGATTTCCATTTCTGTTGAATGAACCGCCTTTAAGATAGTAATATTCTTTTCCGCCATCTACCTGGAAGGTTACAGTGGTTCCCTCATAGCTGGTGTCCGTAAAGGTTCTGCCACCACCATTTACCTCGTCGATCATCAGAATCCTGAAGGTCTGATCCTTCGGGATATCGTCCGAGTTCTGCGGTCTGTACCAGTAGTAAATAGGTTTTTTACTTGGACTTCCCGCTGCTTTTGCGACCTCGGTCACAGGAAAGGCGGTAAAGAAGAACACTATCGCCATCGCAAGTGCCGTAAGTCTTTTTGTCACTTTTCTTTTCATAAACATTCCCTCCATCACTCCGTTATATAGATCTTTCCGTCCTCTATATGAAGCGAGAGTGTATACTCGAAGCCTTTGTAGGCCTCCTCTGTATTACGTTCCATTTTTTTCTTTATATCATTGATTTTATGTTCAAGCTCTTTTATTTCAAATGAATAATCGGTTTCATCTTTTTCGAAAGTGATTTCACCGGTCACTTCGTCTTCTATCTGTATTCCCGCATTCTTTAACAGCTCTATTTTTTCTTCAAGTACTGCGATGCTTAAGCCCGGAGAAGAAATTGTGAGTGTTACATCTCCGTCGGCTACTGCATGTATCGTTATCGTGGTCTTTACGGCATCCTGATATGTTTCGTAGAGAGGTACTTTCTCTCCGTTCAGGCCTTCCAGATAATCTCCGGTTTCCTTCGGCTCCGAGACGTAAAATTCAACATCCGGAGTATCAACCATTACTATTTCCTCATTCGATGAGGTGCAGGTGATATCCTCAAGTTTGGAATCGATTTCTATATCGAGTATTCCGCTCGTTGCATTTACTGTTGCGGGTGCGGAAGTTCCTTCACCTATTTTCATATTATTGACAAAGGTCCTGATATTTGAGGTACCTATCATTATCGTCCTGTTTTCTTCTTCATCTTCATCAACTATTACGCTGATCGTTACTTCCGCTGCTATCGCGGTCTCGTCACTTTCCTTTACTCTGTTGAGTGTTATTACGGAAACTCCTTCTTCCTCCTTCATTGTGGCGGTCATTGTGAGCTTCTCGTTCTTCTCATCCTCTGTCTCAAGGCTGATGTAGGCATCATTATAGGAAACAAGCACCCATTTATGATCCGGATTTGTGCTTCCGTCGATCGTTATCTGTAGCTTGTCCTCTCCGATGGTTTCACTTTTTATAGGGTATTTGCCTTCAGTCTCTGTTTTTACCGGTTCTTCCTTTGTGGTTTTCTTCATCTGGACCACAACGCCCACAATGAGAAGCACGCTCAAAATGGTAAGTCCGCAGACCGTAAGTATTCTCCAGTGCTTAGTGGCAAATTGTTTAATCTTTTCCATTCTCTGTGCCTTCCGTGCTCACCTTTTCGGGTTCTTTGTCCCGGATAAGCGAGCCATCCATCATTTTTTCCAGCTTCTTAAGATAGTATCTTTTCGGAATGAAGCTGAATAAGCCTCTTCCGGTGTACACCCTTGCTTCAGGGGTCCTGTCTTTCATTTCAAAGCAAATCAGTCCCGGCCGGTGAAGTACCGATCTGACGAGGCAGACCGTGAGCTCGGGGGCTTCCGTAAGGAATACCGCCCTGCCCATGTCTCCGAGAGCTTCCCAGACCTTTTCGGTAAATTTCTTCGGTTCGGATACGCTTACGTATCTTCTCCTCTTTGCCGATATGCCAAGAAGCCCTACCCTCCATGCACCATCGCTCACTCCGTTTCCGAAGTGGGTCATCCTGTCATCAGAAACCATCAGCACATCCGCGTTTTTGTCAAATCTTCCGAGGAGGATCTGTTTCATTTCCTTCCGGATGGCCTTCTGCTTTTGCTGCTCGGGACTCAGTTGCTTTTTTTTACTTACTGTTTCATTTGTGTTTTCACTCATGTTCTGTCTTCCCTACGGTTCGGAAGTAGATGTATCTGTATTTGTCTCGCCCTGACCGGGTGTTTCTTTTTGAGTCTGGTCTCCTTCTTCAGAAGGTGTCTCTGTTGTTGGAGGAGGTGTTGTTTCCACTACCTGCTGCGGAGGCTTCACGATATCGTCGATGTTGAACGGATCGTTTTCTCCGGGTGTAATTGTTGGAGTTGTTTCATTATCACCGGGATTCTCATCGTCACCGGGGTTGTCATCGTCACCGGGGTTGTCATCGTCACCGGGATTGTCATCGTCACCGGGATTGTCATCGTCACCGGGATTGTCATCGTTGTTATTATCCTGTTCGCTTTCCTGTCTCGGAAGTACTTTTATATTAAGTACGGTCTCAAGTGAAGGATCTGCAGCACAGGTAAGAGTCATCCTGTAGGTGCCGGTGGTGTTCTTTTCGGGTGTGTCAAATACAACCACTTCGTAAGCCGTATTATTCTCCGCATCCGGATCAGCATCGGGATCAAGCTTGTATTCAATATGGTAGAGTCCCGATGAAACTTCAAGTGCGGTATCATCGACTATCATTTCAACCTTGACCTCAACGCCCTGGTCGGGTGTTCCGTTTACTACATTCGTGAAATTGATCTGCTGTCCCGAAAGAACAACAACATCCTGAGGTTCTCCAACTCTTAAGGTGAACTGCTTGAGCTCGGAATCGGTGTAGGAAACGTTGCCCTCAGCGTCAACCTTTACAACATAGGTTGCAACATAGCTCGTGAATCCGATGTTGAGGAAGATAACCTTGGTCTTTCTTTCTGCCTCTTCCTCGGTATCATAGGTCTCGTACAGCATCTTCTGTGAAGTACCGCGCTTGATCGTTGTTCCGACATAAGGTATTGAAAGCGTTACCTTTTCAAGTCCCCATCTTGCCACTGAGTTCGGATCGTCATCATATGGCGTGAAGCGTATCGATTCAACACTTCTTATGCCCTTGACAAGAAGGATTACCTGCTGGGTCTTTCCTGCTTCGAAATTCTCTTCGCGTGTTCTTATGTACGGACGGATATCATCATAGCTTAAGGTATATCCGTTCTCTGCATTATCCCTTGCGAAAATCGATGCCGATATCGGTGACTGTGACGAAGGATCAAGAGTTTCCGTCTCATTCCTTGTCTTGATGTTCAGTATCATCGGATGTACGAAATCCACATCTGTATCTTCAACATTTACCGTATTGAGCGTGATAGCCTCATTTCCGACTTCAACTCCGTACGGTATGCTGCTCCAGGATTTAAGCGTCAGATCCGTATTGTTGAAATTGTCGACCGTTATGGTCTTTATTTCCGAATTGTCGGGTAGCTTGTAATTTGCGATACAAGCCTTGTCAAGCGTCATTGTTATTCCGCCTGACGTCATTAACGTCAGTCCCGTTATTTCCTTTACATAAGGAATACCGAAGTTCAGCGTTAAGAAGCTTCCTCCCTGAACCGCCTTGATATTCTGATCGCTCAGGTAAATGTAGGACGATCTGTAGGTAGTGCCTCGTAAATCAAGCTCTGACTTGTAATCGATCGCGATTGCCGCATCCCTTGATTCCGCAAGTACCGAGAAGGCCTTGCTGTTTGCCGCAAGCTGCAGCATTACTACCTGCTCATAAAGTCCTGTCTGCCTGATTCCTGTGTAGGAAAGGCTGACACCGTAACCTGCATCTCTTGATGCTCCGTTCATATAGTAGTTGTCAAGAACCACTCCGGCTCTGACACGCTGTACTACAACACGGTCGATAAGTGCATTGTTTTCACCGTCCGATGAAAGATATACACTGATAAGCTTTGAAAGGTTGCTGGTCTTAAGACCATACAGATAGAATACCGGAGTTCCGTCAACCGTTGATTTCTTCAGCCTGTTCTCATGGAGTGAATAGTACTTGCCGGAAGTATTTCCGTAAACAAGATCCATCGACAGATCATAATCATCGATCTGAAGTGCATCGCCCGAAACATTCGGATATACAAATACGTTCAGTTCATCCACCGTAGTAGCCGGCACATGATAGAGCGGTACGGCAACCGTCTTTTTTTCGGTATTTACCTTTATTTTGTTTTCAGGGAAAGCGAACTCATATTTCGTGAGCTGGTCGCCTATCCTCTCATCCCTGACATCCCTTGAATCATCCTGGGATATCGACTGCGCCGCCACCTTCTTGCAGTTTCCGGTCGCTGAAGAAAGGATGGGATCTTCAAGCATACGCTCCGATTGTTTTACATATTCCCTGTCGGTCGTCAGTTTGACAAGACCGTTCTTCTTTACAATATTTATGGACACTGCGGTCGGATTCCAGTAGCTGTCCTTATCGGACGCCGCATATAGCGTTATCTTTCTTAGCGACGTTATATCCGATACCTGGATTTCAAAACGGTCATCATGATTCTGCCTGAACATGAATTCCGGATTTCCGATGCACATACCTTTGTTCGAATAGCTTGTGGTCTGTGCCGGATATGCGCTTGCATAATTGAAGCCCGCATATTCGTACATTTTCTGAACTATATCACCGAGACTTTCCGTCTGAGGAATATAGTCGTTGTCATAATACTGTATCTCACCATAAAGCTGGCCACAGAAGTCCATGGTTTCACCATATTCGGTAGTACCTGTGGTAATATCAATCTCAAGTGTGATCTGTGTCTGGTTGCTTGTTACGTTATAGGTCTTTACAAGAACCTTCTCATCCTGACCTTCACGTCCTTTGATGGTGGTCTTTTCAGCCTCATCATGGTACTCTGTACCGATCCAGCCTATATTTCCGATGTTATATGCAGTTGTGAAACCTGAAGCATTCTTTTCAGCTACATCGATGCTCTTGATATAGAGCTTATCCGATGAATCGGTATCTTCGTTCAGGTCTTCGGGTATTATGTTGATCGCTATGACATCGCCGTAGTCCATGTTGACTGCGATATCAAAGGTCTCTGTCTTTCCTGTTCTGAAACCGTCGGCTGTCAGCTGCTGGTTTGCAAGTACGTAACCGCTTCGTCCGTTTGAGAATACAAGCTGGAAGAAGAAGTTGTTCCTTGAACCTGCATCACCGTTTGAAGTTGTACCATCATCTTCTCCGCCGACATGAACCTTGATTCCGTAGGTCTTTGAAGGAACCGCAAAACCGAAATCCTTCAGAGTGTCCTCATAGGTCATTTCATCGTAGTAATCCGTAATATCGGGCTTTGAAACCTCGGTTACGGTCGATGAGTCAAAATCAATCTTTTTGGTTTCGTTTTCCCTGAACAACAGGCTCATTTCACTGTCGACAAGGGCATTTGCGTAGATCTTCGGCTCACGCTCTACAATACGGTTTGAAGTAAGACCGGATTTGGTTTTTACATCCTTCCATGTAACCGTACGGTCGCTCCAGCCTTTTTCGTTTTCAACCTTGTAGATTTCATAACCGCTCATCTGCCAGCTGTTGCCTTTGTTGTTTTCAAAGGTAATATTCATTCCTATGAATTTTTCAACGTTGGCTATGTCAACCGCAAATACAAGGGAATTACCGTCATCAAGTCCGTAACGGTATGCGAAATCGGTCTTGTTTCCTTCCCAGTGGCCCAGGTATTCTTTTACCGCTTCCTTGACATTGATGGGGCTTGTGGTTTTCGAAGCGCCGGAAATGTCAACATAGGTAAAGTTTACAACCATGTCACCGACAGTGTCACCCATGCTCGAAATATCACTGTTGAGCTTTACGACGAATGTGTTTGCGGTATTCTTGTCAAGCTTCAGCTTTTTGTCCTTGTCAAAAGGTTCAAGGCTTATTGATGTCGTGCTTGAACTGGGTGTTACATCAAGACCGTATCTTGAACGGTCGATCCAGAAATACTCCGGACTTATATCAAAACTGTAGGTAAGCTTTGCATTGTTCTTTTCTGTATCTGCTGCCTTCTTTACATGAATGGCATTCTTGTTTTCGGTAAGGTCATATACCGCAACAGACTCAAGAAGTATCCCTTCATCCTCAAGGCATTTTGCCTTCATCTCCTGATTTCTGGTGTCATCATCGGAAAATACTTTTATAGGATTATTATCCTCACCAACGTAGGCGATTCCAAGCCTGAGTGATGAAAGGTCACCGCAGCCGCGAAGGAAGGTGGTAAACACTATCTGGTCGCCCTGCTGTGCATAACCCTCGACTGCCGATCCGTACATGCTCTGCTGTCCGAGGAAGAGCATTGCAAGCCTGATCACCGGTACATCAAGGGTAACAATATTTCCTGTCGTATCCTTGTACTCGATGCTCATGGCAAGAACGTCGGGGAATTTGGTCTGACCTATGGTTTTCTTCTCGTTATAGGCCTGCAGCATTCCTTCGATTCCGGCACCGTCAAGATCTGAAAGGCGGATTGCAATGCCGACATTTTTACCTACATAACTCTTATATTCGGTATTCTTACCGGTTTCGAGAGTAAGTGAGGCATTCTTGTTGGTCGAGAATGCAACGAAGTCCGAAACATCCCATGAAACATAGTTGCCCTCGGCTTTTGCATTTGCGATCAGCGAACCATCAAAATCTATAGCGGGATAGTTCGAAATCGTACCATTGTAGGCAATATCCTTTGAAAGTGCGTTTACTGCATAGATATTGATGCCCTTGCAGCTCCATGAACCTGCTTTTCTTGCGAAGAAGCTCAGTCCGTCAATCTTCTTGATCTTTGCCGTAGTGGTAAAGCAGTACTGGTCACATGAAAATGACTGGAGTCCCTGAACCGATTCATTGTTGTCCGGAATTTTGAAATTATCAAGGGTTCCGTCCGTAAATCTTTTAAGGTCAACCTTGAATTCAGGGGTTTTACTGAGATTGCTCTGTGCACTGGATATCCACTTCAGTGATCTTGCGCGTCCGTCGATATGTGGGAATATATACTCTGTCCTCTTTACATTGTCGGCATCCGTATAATCCACCTTGAAAAGCATTACCGCATCACCGCTCTTTGCTCCTGTGGTAGCTTCCAATATATAGTAATAGTAGCTTCCCGAACCGGACTTTATCATCGGCTGTGTAACATTGGCATTGTTCTTCGTGTTCTTCGGCGGCTCTGTCGCACCCGCTACGGACATGATCATGCATAATGCAAGCAATATGCTTAACGCCCGTTTAAGTTTTAGGTTTTTTAACAGCTTTTCCATAAACACTTTTCCTTATTCTTTTAATCCCTTCCCAATCCGAACACTCCGGCAAAACCGGTGAGTTCGAAAACTTCCATTATCATGTCATTCACTTCGGTAAGCTTCAGCGCTCCACCTTTCTTTCTCATCTGTACAAACAGTACCTTAAGTACTCTTAGCGCAGCACTCGAAATATATTTTACATCCTTGAAATTCAGGATAAGTACATCGAAGCGGTCAACAAGGGTAAGAAGTGCCTTCTCAAGCTCAGGCGCATTGTCGGCCGTAATCCTTCCCTCGAGCATTACCTCTCCTTCAGTTCCTCTGTTAATCAACTTCATTTTCTGTCTTCTCTCCTGTTTTTACTGGTTTTCTTTCTCGTGCTGCTCATGAAGAGCTTTTCTCTTAAGTTCCTGCTGTTCCTTGATGTAGAAGGCCAAGTCACTTAGTGAGATTTCTACGACCTTCTTGTCGCCGCTCTCAAGCATTTCCTTGATAGGATTTGATCTCGGAAGCTCAGGCTCCTTCGTTCCCTCATCATCCTCGTCCTCACGGTTAGCTCTTTCTTCGAGAAGCTTCATGATGTCGAAGCTTTCTTCATCGTCATCATCATCTTCTTCGTCATCAAGCTCTGCGATCAGGCTGGAGTAGAAATCGGGAAGTCCGTCTTCATCGGTCGTCATTTCCTCGTCATCGTCATCATCGTCGATGAAATCGTCATCTTCGTCTTCATCAAGTTCGTCGTCTAATTCTTCATCATCCAAATCGTCATCCTCATCATCGTCGAAGTCGTCGTCTTCATCATCGAGATCATCGTCGTCAAGGTCTTCGTCTTCATCATCGAGATCATCGTCGTCATCGTAGAGATCTAATTCGTCATCGTCAAGATCGAGTTCATCATCCTCGTCTTCGAGATCGTCGTCCTCATCATCAAGATCATCGTCCTCGTCATCAAGATCGTCATCGTCGTCCTCAAGGTCATCATCATCGAGATCGTCTTCGTCGTCCTCAAGGTCGTCGTCCTCGTCTTCGTCAAGATCCATCTCATCATCGTCAAGGTCAAGATCCTCATCTTCGTCGAGATCGTCATCTTCATCTTCGAGGTCGCCCATCAGATCTTTGTAGAAGCCCGGAAGTCCGTCAGTGTCTTCGCTTTCTTCGTCGTCGATGTCATCGTCGTCGATATCGTCATCGTCAATGTCGTCATCATCAATGTCATCATCGTCGAGATCGTCGTCATCAAGGTCTTCATCTTCGAGATCATCGTCATCAAGGTCTTCGTCTTCATCAAGATCTTCATCGAGATCTTCATCTTCGTCAAGATCTTCGTCTTCAAGATCCTCATCTTCGGATTCCTCATCGGTCAGATCTTCGTCTTCGTCGAAATCGTCCTCATGGTCGTCATAATCTTCGTCTTCCAGATCTTCCTCGCCATCATCATATCCAGCGTCAAGATCGTCGTCGTAAAGATCGTCATCAAACTTAACTTCGTCTTTTTCTTCATCTTTTTTCTGTTTAACAGGTTTGTTTTTGTTTACCTTGATTGCCTGGCTGTCAAGACTTACAGTTGCCATCTGCTCCTGAACGCTTCTCTTTATTTCGTTCATTATGCTTTCATGGCTGAACTTTCCGAGCATCTCGGTCAGCATCATGGTCAGGCGCAGGTTTTCATTTTCAAGCTCTGCATTGGTCTTTCGGGGTTCGGTACGTTCACCGGAGAAGATGTCCCTTCCCTCTGCATCAACAAGTGCTGCCTTGTTTCCAGTGGAAGCTGCCTTCCTGACCTCGGGTGCGACTTCTTCCGAAACCGTTTCCTCTTCAGGTTCTTCAGGCTCTTCATCCTCGTAAACTTCTTCAAAGAAGCTGTCGCCGGTATCCTTTGCATCTTCGAATTCTTCTTCGAAATATGCATCACCGGAATGTTCCTCACGGTAAGCTTCTTCAACCTGCCTTGCAAGTTCTGCCTGGTACTCTTCCTCGGTCTGCTCTTCGAAAACGATTGCTTCCCTCGGTTTTTCTTCCTTTGCTCTTACAACTCTGCCTGCATTAAGTGCCGCAAGGCTTTTTTCATGGGCAGGTCTTGATTCGGAGATAAAGTCGTTCCAGTTTTCTGCACCCTGCTCGCCGGAGAAGTAATAGCCCTGATAATCTGGTCTTTCGAACATTCTTACAAGATTGTTCGGAACCTCAACCTTGAAGCTTGAACGGCTGGTTGCGCTCATGATGGTGAAAGCCTGACCACGCTGTGCAGCTGTGATCTGTTCCTGCTCCATCTCATTGATTCCGCCGGCCTTTTCATAGAGCTTGCAAAGGTCTGTGATATCATTCGGTGCAAGTGCGAAGATAAAGCTGTACTGGCAGGCATTGATGATAGCCGTTGATTTTCTTGCAATCTCTTCGCTTCCGACAAAGTCCTTTATGTTCTGTGTGATTACGATCTGCATACCGTTGTACTTACGGATACGCTTTGCAAGCTGGAACATAAAGTCGAGTGCTACAGGGAACTTGGTATCGATGAAAACGTGTGCCTCGTCGATTACAACAACGATCTTACGTTTCATGTTGTACCTTGTGTTGTAATCCCTGTTCTTTATTATTTCGTTGTCAATATACTTAAGTATCAGAAGCATCTGTGCATTCGCGATCATGGTATTGCGGTTTGCAAGCAGGCTCTGGAAGTTGAATACGGTAAAGTTCTCATCTGTAGAGAGTGTCGAGATACCGTTCCAGATGTTTGCATTTCTTCCGCCGGTTGCGAATTTTCCTACGTAGTTCATCAGTGAACGAAGCAGGTTTCTCAGATACTCATTGTCTGTTCTTTCAAATTCATCCAGTACGACGTCGTAGAGATCGTCGAATATAGGATAATCCTCAGGTGCGAGAGTGGAAAGATTGGTCTCGGGGCTGATGCCCTTTTCAATATACATTCTCTCAACCAGGGTATTGAGGTATTCCAGCGCATCCTTCTCGCAATCCGGGAAGATCTGGCGGAGGAACTCCTCGAGGAACTGAAGGTGGGTAGCGTAGCTTCCTGTTACGCTGTCCTCATCAGCCTCATCGTCATCAAGTGCGGTAATGATCTGGAAGGGATTAAGTCTGCCCTGCAGAGCATTTCCGGCATTTATGATCTTACCTTTAAGGTTTCCTGCAAGCTCCTGGTACTCGTTCTCGGGGTCGAGTATGAAGATTTTTGCATCTTCTGCGGCGAGATTTGAAAGAAGGCTCTTGGTAGCATAGGATTTACCGGAACCGGATTTACCGATGATTACCATGTTGGAGTTGATTCTTTCATTGTCACGGCGGAAGAAGTCGATGAATACCGGCACTCCGTCGCTCTGTCCGAGATGGATTCCGCCCTTGTCCGATATATGCGCAAAAATCCAAGGATAAATTGCGGCAATGGTATTGCTTGGCATACCCCTGCCATCCTTATACTTGGGATCGTAGTTACTTACCTGTGAACCTATGAAAGCTTCATGCTGCTGGAAGTCCATGTTATTCAGTTTGAATTTGGCCTCGCTGTAGAGACGTCTTACGGTCTTCTTCATGCTGACCACATCAGGTCTGTTTGACACCTCAGCTGCCTTTACAGCGGGAGTGTTCTTTGAAAGATGATGGTCATAGATCGTAACATATACGTTGGTCTCAAGCAGGGTCTCATTGTCACCCTGGAGGGTAATGAGCAGTTCGTTGAGGGTTTCGATATGTGCCTGCAGCTCGATACGCTTGGAATCGATACCGGTTGATTCATAACGGCTTCTCAGTTCCTGTAAGGAGTGGTCGATACCTCTTACTGCTTTGCCCTGGTCCATGGAGTTGCACTTTACAACTACCTTGGTTCCGGGTATTGACATTACGCCGGCAAGCCATGCATCGCCGACAGTTGAAGGATAATTGTAGATACGCATGTTGTGCGTGATCATCTTGTTGACTACCGTGGTCCTTACCTTGAACTGAAGTCTGTTGGGCATTGTCCACTTTACATAGTCCTCGGGATCTATCCTGTCAATTTCCTTCTCGTCAAAATCGATCTCGTTATTATATTTCAAGAATACAGCGAGTTCCTTGGTATTAAGTCTTCTTGAAGGAAGTTCTGCCTGCTCAAGATCGGCAAGTGCGGAACTCATGCTGATTTCAAGTTGTCTCTTTTCTTTTTCAAATAATACAATGTAGTAGAAAGCGGTAATGACCTTATCTTCCTTGCACATTGCATTGAGCTCTTCGATACGTGAGAACTCGATTTCGGTTCTGCTCTTAAGCTCTTCCTCGCTTAACATCGCGTTCTCATAGGAACGGCGGAGATCTGCGAGTTTTTCTCTTTCTTTTTCAAGATATGCGTCGTATTCGATAGGACGGTCGATCTTGACTATGTTCATACCAAAATCTTCACCAAGGCTTCTGATTATTTTTCCGAAGCAGTTTTCTATCGAATTGTTTCTTCTGTACTTGGAGAAGAAGCGGAAATCAATAGGTGTGATCTCGATCACGGCACCGTAGTACTCACCGCCGTATTCGATGCAGTTATCCTTGATTCCGGTGTACGGAAGCATCTGTGAAACATCATCGCCTGCTTTATCGTCCTGGCTCTTGACCTTCGCCTGCTTCTTTGCAGCCGAACGTTTTGCCCTTGCAAGCCATACTGCGTCTTTTTCTTCGGGAGTTGCGGTCTTGCTCTTAAGTATTCTTTCCTCTTCTTTAAGGATTTCCTTAAGCTTCTTGGGATCGGTCTCTACATATTCGGTTTCTTCTTTTTCTTCTTCCTTTGCTTCAAGCTCGATTCCGTTTGCCTTGGCAAATTTCTCTACGAGCTCTTTGTCGCTGGTTCCCCTCTTATATAGAGAGGGGAGACTCAGCTTTTTAAAGATATTCATTAACAGTTTGTAGTTCGGCTCATCATCGATTCTGAGCTCCATGAAGAGTCCTACTACTACAAATCCGCAGGCTATATAGAGCCTTCCCGGAAGATTTGAGATATAGACAAGTATAGCAAGCCCTAAAAATACCAATCCAACGATGATATCTTCAACGCTCACTCCCTTAAATAATTCAAGCTTTACCTTCAATTTTCCGGGAATCAGTCTCATTTAATGAAATTTTCTCCTACGATAGTTAATATTATTTTTTGTGAACCAGTTGTCAATCAGACAATTAAAAATCTTCATCGTCATCGTCATCATCAGCGAGATTGAACTTGTCGCCCTTCTTCTCCTCATTCTTAGGAAGAATATTATTATTCTGAGGAGGATTCTGTCCAGGAGGGTTCTGTCCCGGAGGGTTCTGCTGCTGGTTAGGCTGATTTCCCTTCTTATGCGGAACCTTTCCTGTCTGACGATATTCATCTACCTCTTGATCGTTAAGGCCGAACATGTTCTTCAGCTGATTTTTATCCGCATTCTGATGATTTCCCTGCTGATTAGGCTGATTGTTATTCTGCTGATTAGGCTGATTGTTATTCTGCTGATTCGGCTGGGCGATATTCCTCATGTTGTTATAATCCTGTCTCTGCTGTTCAGGATTAGGACCTTC
>JAFRWN010000129.1 GCA_017437965.1 Lachnospiraceae bacterium | reverse complement strand
GTGGCAAGTGACGCAATGCTCATCGGATGAACATCAGTCAGCTCCTTGAAGCCTACAAGCTTCATCGGGTTCACATGGTCGAAAAATCCGCTCACTCCACCTCCGAATTCCACAAGGCTCAGGAAAGCATAGTACACGAAAAATACTATCTCAAGAGGCAGTATGTTTTTCTGAAGCTTGGAAAAGATTTCCTTAAGAGGCACCGACTGGCTTTTAAGTGCCGGTATCATGCTGTCGCTCGACTGATAATATGCATTGAAATACTTTCTGTAATATGACAATAAGGTGCATATTTCAAGTATGATAACCACCGGAAAATATCCCGGGGAAACCATTGCGGACATGAAAAGCACTACTGCAAAAGCCTTTGGGCGAAGATTCGACGCCGTGAGCTTCTTCATGGTTTTTATATATGCTGCCGCTATATTTTTGCTGTTTGATTTAGTGATTTCGTTCATTGTTTATTACCTCTGTTTCATTCAAGTAAATCATTCTTTTACTCACTTATTAAGGATTCAGCAACCCCCTCAGGCTGTCCGTCCCCTCCTTATCAAACAGGCTCTCCCTGTCTCCCGATTTTGTTATCCTGCCGTTTTCAAGCACATATATGTAATCGGCCCTGTCGTTGATTTCTTCAAGCAGATGTGTCGAAACAAGCACTCCGAGATTCTCGCCCGTGATACGCTCGTGCAAAAGTTCCATAATATCGGTCTTTACAACTGGATCAAGATTGGCAAAAGGCTCGTCCATTATGATGATTTCAGGCTTTCTTGCAAGCGCAAAAGCAATTCGCAGCTTCATATATTCGCCTGTCGAAAGCTGCTTGAAATATTTGCCGGGCTTTATGTCAAGCGCCAGGTATTCGATAAGCTTTCCGAACTCTGCCTCGTCAAAATCCGGGTAAAGAGCCTTGAAAAGCTCCACATTTTCGGTAACATCAAAGCTTTCAAACAAGGGTGAGTCGGCACTGACAAATGCCACCTTCTGTCTCATGGCCTGCACCGTACTGAAATCAAGTTTTTCCTCACCGTTTCGCCCATCGCCGGTTATTGCTGAACTGCCTATTCTTATCGTTCCTGCCTCCGGTACGAGCTCTCCGTGCAGAAGTTTAAACAGCGTCGACTTTCCGCCGCCGTTATGTCCCAGCACAACCGTAAGATATCCGGGAATTACCTCAATGCTCACATCCGTAAGCACCTGCGCTTTTTTCTTGTCATATCTGAAGCTGATATTTTCTGCTTTTATCATTTTATTCTCCTTGTTAATTATTTCAAAATATGATTACGCTGTCAAAGTCAAATCCCCACTTACGAGCAAGCTCGATGTGTGGATTGACTTTTAGCGCTTTAATCATACAGTATCTCCAGCATATCCAGCGCTTCCTCCTTCGAAAGCCCAGCCTTCCTTGCATCTCCTACCCACTTTGCCAGCGCCTCCTCAAGCCCGAGGGTCTGCTTTTCGGCTAAGAACCCGAGGTCCGGATTGTCAACAAAGAAACCTTTACCAGGCACCGAGTAAACCATGCCCTCCTTTTCCAGATCCTCATAGGCCCTCTTTGTAGTTATCACACTGATTCCGAGATCCGCTGCCAGCGACCTGATAGAAGGCAAAGGCTCGCCCGCCTTAAGTTCGCCTGCGGTAATCGCATCCCTCATCTGCTTTGTGATCTGTTCATATATCGGTATTCCGCTTTTTGACTGAATAGCTATGTTCATTTCTTTCCCCCTTTCGCTTTGCTCCCGTACCTTGCCACCATCTCTTCTTCAGTTCCGAAGAAATCTCCGGCTTTGAAGTTCTTTACCAGAACGAAACAGTGAACGATAAGGATCAGCATTGCAGCTGCCATCATAAGCCATGCCCTGATTCCCTCATAGGAGCCTCCGAACCACAGGAAGTGAAGGCCCTGCATATCAAGTCCTGCCGAGAAAACAACGATGAACGCGATCAGTTCGACTGCACCCCAGACGGTGTTTTCAAAAATGGCCTTTTTCTTCATATCATTTCTCTTTAACGACATGCTGATACACAAAACAACAGAATTCACAAAGCATAGCAGCAGAAAAAACATCGTATATGCCGTATGATTGTTTATCATCTTTCCGAAATTGGAGCTTGTAAACAGCGGGAAGCCATTTTTAACACCTACATACTCTATCACCGCCATTAACATTCCAAGGACTACATATTTTCCGGAAACATAGGCACCGATTGCCACTGCTTCCTTTTTGATCTCCTCGTCGCTTTTCGGTACCAGGAAGTCAGCATGTGTGCACTCGCGGAGAAGCATTCCGAATACCGGAACCGACATAAGCGCCGCCCATATCATCGAACCGCACATAAGCACAATAACCGCTCCGAGCAGTTCCAGAAGTATCGCACCTCTGTTATATTTGTGTCTGATTTTTTCGTATTTAAAAGCCCGTTTCATCTTACACACCTTTTTCCTTTTCTATGAAATACATTATCTCTCTTAAATCCGCCATCCTGCAGTATTCCTTGAGTTCTTCCGGGATTTCATACTTCGTAGTGTCTACCAGAATCTTTTTATTATTCGTACCGAAACGCTTGCCGGTTACCGCACTCTCTGGAATCTGTGCGAGTATTTTTTCATCGCCCTCTGCCACTCTGAAGCGGTCGCGGAGCTCATCTATGCTTCCGTAAAACCTCTGTCTTCCGTACTCTCCGTCGCGGTACAGCCAGAGTATTCTGTCCGCAAAACTTTCAAGTTCCTCAACTATGTGGCTTGCAATGATCACCGAGTGTTTCTCGTCCGATACCATTTCCCTCATGGTTTTGTAAAACTCATCTCTGAAGTCCACATCCAGATTTCCGGTCGGCTCATCAAGTACATAAAGGCTTGCCTCATGTGAAAGTGCAAATGCAAGCTGCACTCTTAACTGCTGGCCTTTGGAAAGCTTCTGCATTTCTGCATTTACCTTGTTTTTCGGGTCGGTGGCAAAAGGGATTTCATATTCCTTAAGGAGCCTTTCGTATTTTTCGTTGTCAAAGCCTTCATAATATGCTCCGTAGAGCTCTCCTATCATTCCGGGCGTCATGCTCTTACCGAAAGGCTGATCCTGCATGATCCATGCGGTTTCCTTTTTATAGGCTTTGATGTCGGCCTCCTGGTCAATGTCCTTAATTTTAAGCACCGTACTTTCTTTTCCGGTAAGCCTGTAGCTTCCCATGATGCTTCGTAGCATCGTCGTCTTTCCACATCCGTTCACTCCGATGACACCGAGTATCTCGCCCGGATCCAGTGTAATATTTATGTTTTCCAGTTTAAAACCTTCAAACTCCTTGCTTAAGTTTTTACATTCAAATAGGCTCATCTTCTATACCTCGTGCGGCTATCAGCCGTCTTTTCTTCATTCACAGCTTAACTGTGCATACTGTGTATATCGTTTATATGCACAGTATATACGGTTATATACAGTTTGTCAAGTACTTTTTCTAAATTTTTTTCAACCCTTCATTCTTCCTTATTTACTAAAATCATGTTATATTTTTCTTAGCCGAATTAGATTTCCAAAAAAATAACAAATTTGGTGCACATTTGGTGCACAGGTTGCGATATAATCACAAATGTATTAACATCAGAGCTTTGCATCATTACGAAAAAGGAGAAAAACCATGCCGTTCAAAGATGAAACAAGAGAAAAAGCCGCTTCGTTTATTCAGCAGTGCATAGACGATCCGAAGGGAGAGGCAGGCACAATTCTGGTTAGCCTTATGGATTCAATAGAAAACGTGCTTAAGGACAAGGATGTAGATATAGACAAAAAAGAATTTGTCAAATTCCAAAAATATGCCATAGCCCTTTCCAAAAGCATCGACGCTATAAACAATGCCATTTTCGACGAGGAAGAGCTTACGGATGAGGCCGCGAAGAAAAAAGAAAGAGCAAAGGCAAAAAAAGCATTTGAAAAAGCCGTTAAGAATTACAAGGATCTCAGCTCCTCGTTCGACAATGCTTTCAAAATGCTGGATAAAAATGAATTAGAGTATAATTTAGTAGCCTTTACAAAAAAGCATTTCGATGATCTCTTTAGCCTTGAAACGGTCCACACAGAAAATACTATCAGAAAATTCGGGCAGAGAAAAACAGCGGCTGCCTGGATCGAAGAAACCCAGAAAAAGCTCAATACAATTGAGGATGTTACCATTGACGATATCGCAACGATCATAGCGGCAAGGCAGCTTGGAAACGCCGTTGCAGGCGACCCTGCCAACATAAATAAAACCTACATCTCCGAGGCAGACCTTAACGAAAGAGTCGCTATGCTTAAGGCAGATGAAACCTTCAGGGAATTTCTGGCAATCAATCAGAGGGGCATAAACCTCGATTACAGCACCGATCTGGATATTGATGAAATCAAGGATCAAAAGTTCACCTTCAAGATAGATCTTGTGACAGACGGGCACGGCGGAAAGCTTGAGAAAGAATTTGCCGAATTTGTTGCAAACAAACGGGATACCTCCTATACCTTTGATAACGTTTTCCATGCCAGCGATCCCCAAAGACTCCAAAGAAAACTGCAAGATCGCATCGATACGCTGCAGGAAAAAAAGGAGAGATTCGGGGACAATTCGTGTTCGTATGAGATCATCAGAACAGATGAATTCGGAGAGAAACTGGAGAATGCAGTAAAAATCAGGGAAACTCATAAAAGATTTTTCCCCGATATTCTGTACTCACGATATCCCAAGAAAGTGGTTGAAAAAACCACCTATAATGAGGCAACAAAAAATGTGCTGAAGGATTATACCGATAAAAAAGGCAAGGTTAAAATCACACCTTCAAGTAATGATGCGGCAGCGCGTGCTGCCACAGTCCTTGCCGCATACAGCCTGAGCTTAAATGGAGAACGCATCGCTGTTGACAAGCTTGCCAAAACCAAGAAGGAAATACTTGAAGCACCCGATTTTAAGTTCATGAGAAGACACAGACCGGAAAGTCTGAATCTTCTTACAACGGGCAATGTAGAAGGATACCTGAAGGAAGTCAAAACCCTGATGGGACCGACATATGAAGAAATGCAAAAGAATGAAAAGAAAGCCACGGATCCCGCTGAGAAGGAGAAATACTCTTATGACGTGGAGCTTCACAAGGAGCGTGTCGCCAGGATCTCACAATTCAGGGGTTTGCTGCCCCTCGGTATACCATACGGATCAAAGACCGAAAAAATACAAAGACAGGAGTATTTGGATGCCAGCCTTGAAGCCTCTTCATCCTACAGATTTCTAAACTGTTTAACGAATAACGAAAAGAATGTCAACCTCGAAACAAGAAAAGGAATAGCAGATCTGTTCAGGGATTATGTAACCCGGGATAAACCTGAGGATCCTGCGAACCTCCGTAATGCGGAAGTACAATCGATACTTAACCTTGTTGACTCTCATATCAATGTACGCCATAGGTTAAACGAAGGTTTTGATTCAACAGAGTATAGGAACATTGCAGGTGAGATCCTTGCTGCAGGCAAAAAGTTTATAAATCCGCCGAAATTTACTGATAAAGACGGAAAGAGCGCCGACGAATTGCTTAAAGAATTCAAGCGGGACTCCGCGAAGGAATTCCTTAAAACCCTTGAAAAATACGATACGGCAATTGAAAATGAACACAAAAATGATTATTCCCTTGCCATAAGCGGTATCAAAAGCACTATGGATGAATACCATGCTTACGACCCGATCAAGGATAAGTATACGCTGCTTAAGAACAAGCC
>JAFRWN010000128.1 GCA_017437965.1 Lachnospiraceae bacterium | reverse complement strand
TGTTCATCCTCGTCGTCATCGTCGTGATGGTGGTGGTGATGTTCATGTTCATCCTCGTCATCATCGTCGTGATGATGGTGATGGTGTTCGTGCTCATCCTCGTCATCATCGTCGTCGTGATGATGGTGATGCTCATGGTCATGGTGATGATGTGCATGCTCTTCCTGGTGCTTTCTTGCAATTTCGATTGCTTCCTTAAGAAGATCATCCTCAAAGCTTGCCTTAGCTTCCATCGCGCTCATTACGGTTTCGGAATCCAGCTCATCCCAGGGAGTAGTGATTATTGTAGCTGAAGCATTAAGGTCTCTCAGCATTTTTACTGTCTGCTCAAGCTTCTCTTCGCTCACATTCTGGGTTCTGGAAAGAACTATGGTCTTTGCATACTGAACCTGGTTGCTGAAGAATTCACCGAAATTCTTAAGATACATCTTAGCCTTTGTGCAGTCAACAACCGCAGTAAAACTGTTAAGGCTTATCTTATCATTATGAAGATCCTCAACTGCCTTGATAACGTCGGAAAGCTTACCGACACCGCTGGGTTCGATTATGATTCTTTCCGGATCATACTTCTCAATTACCTCTGCAAGTGCCTTTCCGAAATCACCTACAAGTGTACAGCAGATGCAGCCCGAATTCATCTCGGTGATCTGTATTCCGGCTTCCTTAAGGAATCCTCCATCAATTCCGATCTCACCGAACTCGTTTTCAATAAGTACAACCTTCTCGCCGAGCTTACCGTCAGTAAGAAGCTTTTTGATCAGTGTAGTCTTTCCGGCTCCGAGGAATCCGGAAATGATGTCTACTTTTGCCATCGTATTTTGCCTCTCTTTCTTGTAACAAATTAATTATTCTGAAATTTCATCATCCTGCTTATGCTTGTCCCAGAAAATGAATCCCAGCAGAAAAACATAGATTGCTACGGCATAGAAAAATGTGAATGCCAGAAGGGGAACAGATACTTCATTTTTTTTCATATTATTGTACCTCGCTTTTTATATTATTTTTATTTCTTACTGTTTTCCTGTGCTGCCGAATCCGCCTCTGTCGGCACCGGTAAGGAATTCAACCTCATCAAATTCAATCGCGGGCTGATTTTTGAATATTCTGAACTGGCAGATACGGTCATTAACATGAATCTCGGTATCGCGCATCGCAAGTGCGGGGAAGCGCCAGATATCTTCGTTTCCGCAGTAGCTTCCGTCAACAATACCGCAGTGATTTGCCTGTATGACACCGAAATTCTTGAAGGTCGAGCTTCTCGGAACAATATGAGCCTCATAGCCCTTCGGAAGTTCCATGCAGACACCGAGGCTTATCAGCTTGAAGTCTCCGGCCTTCATTACAACATCCTCTGCCGCACGAAGGTCAATCCAGTCCGACTTGCCATCAATATATTTGAGTTTTTCGATTTTGTCGCTTACATAGCGGATTTTGATTTTTTCCATTTTACAGCTCCTTCAGGAACACCTTGTAGCTTCTGTATGCTTCGTAAATATCGATCTTGCTTGTGATTTCCCACGGAGCATGCATATTAAGAACCGCAACACCGGAATCAATTACATTCATACCGTAGTTACCCATGATATATGCAATTGTTCCGCCACCGCCTGCATCAACCTTACCGAGCTCTGCAGTCTGGAAGGTTACATCATTTTTATCAAAGGCTGCACGCAGTTTTGCAATATATTCGGGACTTGCATCATTGCTGCCCGACTTACCTCTTGCACCCGTATATTTGTTGAGTACAGAGCCATAACCAAAGAATGCAGTATTTTTCTTCTCGAAAACATCGCTGTAGTTAGGATCATATGCTGCACTTACATCCGATGAAAGCATTACGGAATTTGCCATTGCACGACGTACGTCTATTTCCTTGTATGCTCCCATCTTGTCAAGTATCTCAGCCACGCAATCCTCGAAAAATCTTGAATGCATACCTGTAGCACCAACGCTGCCGATTTCTTCCTTGTCAACAAGAAGGCAGACCTGGGTTCTGTCGGTAGCCTTTGATTCAAAGAAAGCTTCTGCGCTTGTATATGCACATACTCTGTCATCCTGACCGTAACCCATGATCATCGAACTGTCAAGACCGAAATCCCTTGCCTCACCTGCAGGAACAACCTCAAGCTCACAGGATATAAAATCTCTCTCTTCAAGTCCGTAGGTCTTTTCAAGTATGTCAAGTACATTACGCTTAACAGCATTCTTTTCTTCATCATCATGAGGAATGGAACCTACCGTTACATTAAGGTCCTCACCCTCAACTACCTTTGCACCGCTCTTTTCAAGCTGCTTTGAACCGAGATGGATAAGAATATCGGTAATTCCGACAACAGGATCGCCGGGCTTGTCACCAATGTTTACTTTAACTACAGAACCATCCTTCTTGCAGATCACACCATGGATAGCCATAGGAAGAGTTACCCACTGGTATTTCTTGATGCCGCCATAATAGTGAGTGTCAAAAAGTGCCATCTCCGAATCCTCATACAAAGGATTCTGTTTAAGATCGATTCTCGGAGAATCAATATGGGCACCAAGTATCTTCATACCATCGGCAAGAGGCTTCTTTCCGATTATGAAAAGTGCCACAGCCTTGTCAAACTTGTTGAAATAAAGCTTGTCTCCGGCCTTTACGCTCTTAACCTTCGTAAGATCCTTATAACCCTTCTTCTTTGCCTTCTCAATTATTGTTTGGGCACACTCCCTTTCGGTCTTGTTGTCCGAAATGAACTTTCTGTAGCCCTCACAGAAATCCATTACATTCTTTTTGCCGGCCTCATCATACTTCAGCCATGCATTCTTCTGTTTAAAAATTTCAGCCATGATTTTTTGCTCTTTCTTTATATAATTTATAATTTTATCATCAAGGATAACTTGTCTCCGAAGATATCCCGCCCGGAGACGACATTAAGCGAAGCGCTACACGTTTATTTCTGCAGTTAATCCTAAGATATCCTCATTTTCCTCAAGTATCGGCTTGATAACATTCTCAATGAACTCTCTTGTCTGGTCACCTGCACGTCCGGTATACTTGGTTGGATCCATGGTCTTCTCAAGATCCTCAAGTGAAAGTCCGAAGGATTCATCATTTGCGATAAGCTCAAGCAGATTGTTGTCCTTGCCCTCTTTCTTTACGTTTGCACCTGCAACCATAGAAAGCTCGCGGATCTTCTCGTGCATCTCCTGACGGTTTCCACCTGCCTTAACAGCATCCATCATGATATTTTCGGTTGCCATGAAAGGAAGCTCGCTCATCAGTCTCTTGTTGATTACCTTATCATAAACAACAAGGCCGTCAACAACGTTCATGTAAAGGTCAAGGATTCCGTCAACAGCAAGGAAAGCCTCGGGAATTGAAAGACGCTTGTTTGCGGAATCATCAAGTGTTCTTTCAAACCACTGTGTAGCACTTGTAAAGTAAGTATTCAGAAGGTCGCACATTACATATCTTGAAAGTGAAGCAATTCTCTCGCTTCTCATCGGATTACGTTTATATGCCATAGCTGATGAGCCGATCTGGTTCTTCTCGAATGGCTCCTCGATTTCCTTCAGATGCTGAAGAAGCCTGATATCATTAGAGAACTTGGTTGCGCTGGCTGCGATTCCCGCAAGCACGTTTGCAACCCTTGAATCAACCTTTCTGGTATAGGTCTGGCCTGAAACGGGTATGCAGGACTTAAAGCCCATCTTCTCAGCAATCTTCTTCTCAAGCTCCTTGATCTTTTCCTGGTCTCCGTCAAAAAGCTCCATGAAGCTTGCCTGGGTACCTGTTGTACCCTTGCTTCCGAGAAGCTGTAAAGACTCTGAAACATAGCAAAGGTCATCATAATCAAGCTTAAGCTCCATAAGCCACAAAGATGCCCTCTTACCTACTGTTGTGGGCTGTGCAGGCTGGAAATGCGTAAAAGCAAGAGTCGGAAGATCTGCATACTGCAGGGCAAAATCCGAAAGTTTCTTTATTACATTAACCAGCTTTTTCTTTACAAGCTTAAGGCCCTCAGCCATTATGATAATATCAGTGTTGTCACCAACATAGCAGCTGGTTGCACCGAGGTGGATGATACCGGCTGCCTTGGGGCACTGGAGACCATAGGCATATACATGGCTCATTACATCATGACGCACAAGCTTTTCTCTTTCTTTTGCAACGTCATAGTTGATCTCGTCCTTATGTGCCTTGAGCTCGTCAACCTGTTCCTTTGTAATATTAAGACCAAGCTCCATCTCTGATTCTGCAAGTGCGATCCATAGTCTTCTCCAGGTTCTGAATTTCATGTCCTGAGAGAAAATATACTGCATCTCCTTGCTTGCATAACGCTCCGATAAGGGGCTTGAATAAACATCTGTGCTCATTTATACTCTCCTTTGCTTCTGTATTTTATCTCTTTGCCGCAGCAAAAATGTTTTTTAACTCATCTACTGTGAATTCATATTTTTTATCACAGAAATGGCAGTTTACCTCAATCGGCCTGCCTTCATCAATCATTTCCTGGATTTCGCGTCTTCCAAGCGAAATAAGGCCGCGTGTAAAACGATCCCTGTTACAGTCACATTTGTACTGTACCGGCATTGAATCATTAATCACAAGTTCCTGGTCGCCAAGTAGGATATTAAGTATATCCTCAGGGCTCATGCCACTATCAAGCATCGAAGTAACTGACTTTATCTCTGAAATCTTCTTTTCAAGTCCCGAAATAACCTCTTCTGTTGCAAAAGGCATCAGCTGTACGATGAAACCGCCTGCCTGTTTTACGGTACAGTCATTATTTACCAGTACTCCGAGTCCTACCGTACTGGGAACCTGCTCGCTGTTTGCAAAATAGTATGTAAGATCCTCAGCAATCTCTCCCGAAACCAGCATAGTCTGTCCGACGTACGGATCCTTTAAACCCAAATCTTTTATAACACTTAAAAAGCCCGCACCGATCGCTCCTCCGACATCCAGCTTGCCGTCGGAACGTATCGGAAGCATTACATCATTACGGTTCACATAGCCTTTTATATTGCCCTTTGAATCGGCAGTTACCAGTGCTCCTTTCATCGGTCCCGCGCCCTCGAGTCGAAGCGTCAGAAGATCCCTGTCCCCTTTCATCATTGCACCCATCATCAGGCCGCCGGCCATCAGCCTTCCGAGTGCCGCTGTGGTAACGGGCGTAAGGCAGTGAATATTTCTTGCCTCCTCTGTCAGGTTCCTTGTCGTACATGCAAAAGCCCTGACCTGTCCTCCGGCCGCAGTTGCCCTGACTAAATAATCATCCATATTCTCTCCTAGTGCTGTTTATATAATCTTCTTTCTTCTTCCTCAGCTTCAGTTTTACTGAGTATTTCTTTTTCATAAACCAGCTTTACCTTGCAGACGTTGCTTGATGCCTTCCACTGCTTTATTATCCTGTCGATAACGTTTTCGATAAATTCTTCGGAAATCTCAGGCAGAAGCAGGAAGAACTGGTTCGGTTTGCTCTGCATCATTATATCACTTTTTCTGAGCGATTTGTTAAGAAGATCACCAAAAAGATCGATCGCGGCAGCATAATCCGCATCTTCGATTCCTTCATCGGGAAGTACATCAAAAAGAAGCTTATAGGCTACACCGTTATAGCTGCTTATGTATCTTAACATGAAACGGTAAACCGCGCTGAAAGCATCCTGACCGAGCCAAAACGCACAGTTCTGGGTATTTCTTTCTTCAAGAAGCTTTGAAATCTTCTTCATTTCCTCAACAGGATCACCTTCGATCTGGATGACACTGCTCTTGGAATAAAGCGAATATCCGTGCTTTCCGTTCTGCTTTACATAGTAAAGTGCCTTGTCGGCCATCTTGAAAAGTTCTGCATAGTCGGTTCCGTAATCGGGTACCTTTACCGCACCGAAGGAAGCACCTAGAGGTATCTTCATATCACTTCCGAGCGTTTCAAGGGCAAGCTTGAACAGTCTGTCATTAACCCTTGCGGAAAGACCTGCCATTACAGCCTCATCATCTACACCGTCAAGGAAGGCAATAAACTCATCGCCGCCGATACGTCCGACAATGTCTCCGGATTCTGTATTGTTCTTTATTATCTCGGCAAAGCCGATAAGGATACGGTCTCCTGCTTCATGGCCATATATATCGTTGACGAGCTTGAAGCTGTCAAGGTCGATTATCGAAAGTATACCCTTGTTTTCAGCACATACTTTCTCAAGCCTTGAATTTGCTCCGTTTTTATTAAGTACTCCGGTAAGCTTATCGATAATGATTTCCTCAGTCAGATTGTTGATCTTTTCAAGATTTCCGAGTACATTGTCAACTCTTCTTAAAAGAATATCCGGTTTGAAAGGCTTATGGATAAAGTCCTGGGCACCGAGGTCAAAGCTTTTTCCCTCGGTTTCCTCTGCATCATCCGCAGTCATGTAAATGATCGGGACCTTTTCTCCGGTCTTTTCCTGCATTTTCTGATACATTTCAAAGCCCGACATCTCAGGCATCAGAAGATCGGAAAGTATCAGTGCCGGTTTTTCCTTCTCAAAAAGATCGATTGCGGCAGCTCCGGAATTTGCACAGATTACTTCATAATTCTGCGAAAGTATCCTTTTTGTAACCATCAGCATCATCGGTTCATCATCAACGATAAGTATTTTAGTCATATTTCCTTCCTTTCTCCTCTGGGATCGTTTCAGTTCTTTAATAGTTCAAGTGCCTTCTGTATGGTGTCAACTGTCTCTTTGTAGTGTAAAAGTAGCTTGTCACAGTTGTCATCTATAAAGTCCTTCTTCTCGTCCTTTGCGGCATTTTCATGTTCAAAAGCCTCATCGGCAAGCACATTTGCCCCTATCATCCTTGCAGTGCTCTTAAGGGCGTGTACCCTGGTTCTGTAATCCTTGAGATTTCCGTCTGCATGGTCCTTTCTGATGTCATCAGCCTTGGATACTGCTCCGTCTGTAAAGGCTTCAAGCATTTCAACATAAAATTCTTCGCTTCCGCCAGAGTACTCAATTCCGGCTTTAGTATTGATGTTCGAAATTTCAAGAAGTTCCATCGGATCGGACACTATCTTGGTTTCTGTATTTTCATCCGTTTTTACTTCAGCCTCAGTATTCTCAGCTTCCTCATTTCCACCCGAAACATAGGAAATCTTATCCTTCGGCAGATATGCTGAAAGCGTGTTTTCAAGTGCAGAAACCTCAATGGGTTTAGCAAGATAATCGGTAAAGCCGGACTCGATATATCTCTCCTTCGCGCCCGAAATAGCATTAGCGGTAAGGACGATTACAGGTGTACCTTCAGGAAGCAGTTCCTGCTCCTTAAGTTCCTGAAGGGTCTCGACACCATCCATTCCGGGCATCATATGATCAAGAAAGATAATATCATATTTATTGTTCTTTACCTTTTCAATACACTCCTCGCCGGATGATACAAGCTCAGGAATGATTCCACAGCGCTTCATAAGGCCCTTAGCAACCTTAAGGTTCATGTCGTTATCATCAACAACAAGGACATTGGCATCATGGGCAATAAGTGTATTCTTGCTAGCGGAAACCTGACCTGCGACAGAAATATCAAAATCACCAAGTTCAGTCGAGTCAACAATCTTCTGTTTTATCTCGAATGAGAAGGTTGAGCCTTCACCATAAACACTTTCAACATTCAGTTTGCTGTCCATCATTCCGAGAAGTCCGGAAACGATTGAAATACCAAGACCGGTACCCTCGATATTCCTGTTCTTCTCCTCGTCAAGTCTCTGGAAGGACATAAATAGCTTGTCCATATCCTCTTCCTTGATGCCGATACCGGTATCCTTGACAGCAACCTTCATTATATAATTTTCATCATCCTCTCTTATTCCGCCGATCTCGAGGGTAACCGAACCCTGCTTGGTATATTTTACGGAGTTGGTAAGGAGGTTTATGATTATCTGACGTATTCTTACATCATCACCGAAAAGGCTTCTCGGTATCTTAGGATCGATCACTGTCTTAAATTCAAGATTCTTACCCTTTGCCCTTTCGTCAATCATGAAGTAAAGATCCTTGATCATTTCTCCGACATCATATCTGGAAGGAATGATTTCCATCTTACCTTCCTCAATTTTCGAGAAGTCAAGTACGCCGTTAATGAGATTTAACAGGTTCTTGCCGGCATTTTTAATGTTTCCGGCATATTCGAGTATTTCAGGCTCCTTAGCTTCACGGAGTATCATTTCGTCCATACCGATGACGGCATTTATAGGTGTCCTGATCTCATGGCTCATCTGGGCAAGGAACTGAGACTTGGCATTTCCGGCAGCGGTTGCGCTCTCAACAGCTTCCGAGAGCTTTTGGTTTGCCTCATTCTGGCGCTTTATCATCTTATTTACAAGCATGATAACGATTACCATTACCATACCGAGTATCGCAATAATGATTGTACAAACGTAAAGGAAAGCCTTGTTGAATTCCCACCAGTCTCCGACAACAACTATCGTGAAGCCGGTATCCTTGTCGGTAAGTGACTTTACAACTATTTTGGTTTTGTCATAGTCACGGAGCACTTCATAATTATCCGTTGAATCAATGGCTTTAGCATATACGGTATCCTTGATATTGGTCTGCTTGTCTTTTGTTGCTTCATATTCTCTGTTAGGATGGTTTAATATAACTCCGGTTGAATCCACAAGGAATGCATAGCTGTCGACAAACTGATAATCACCGATAACGCTTACAAGCTTATCAAGGAAGTAATCGATTGCAAATACGCCAAGGAATTCATCGTTTTTTCCGTAAACCATCTGTGACATCGTCACACAGTAATTTCCGGTCTGATCGTCAAAATAAGGTGTGGAAATTGAAAAGCCCGATTCCGATTTCTCGGTGTCGATATACCATGGCCTTTCCGTCACATCCCAGCCTTCATCCGGCTGCCAGCCGTTATTCATGATAACGGTATGCTCTTTATAGGGATTGGCCATGTAGCACACGGAAATCTGGTCATAATTCTTTGCAATATCGTTAAGCCAGTTTACTGCGGAATCATAGTCATCCATTATTGTCGGATCAGCCTTTATGGTATCAGTAAACATGTTGAGTATGCTCTTTTGCTGTACTGCCCAGCGGTTTAAAAGTTTATCATAAAGATTAAGCGTACTGTTTGTATTATAGTAAAGGTTCAGGCTTCCGAACTCCAATGTAAATACAACTGTAACTCCAAGTGCAAGAGTCAGAAGGATAACTACAATATTTCTTGCACGCCTGATGCTTTTTGCATCGGATTTAGCCTTTTTGATCTTCTTGTCCTTCTTTTTGACGAGAGTCGAATAGGAAAAAAGATTATCGATCATTTCGGAAAGCTTCAGTCCGGATGCCTTGATATTTGTCATATCTTCCTTGACATCAGTACTGTTTTCAAGTCTTCCGGGTTCGCTGAGCTTAAGTATTCGGTTGATAGGTTCCTTCAGTTCACCGGAGAGATTCGATATGAATTCTTCCTTGACCTCCAGTGCATTTTCGGCCTTGTATCTGTTCTTGGAAGCTATGATAAACAGCACAACGATCACAAGCAGCATTATAATATTGATCACAATATTGAATGCAAGCTGTCTGTTGCTTTCCTTGTAAAGCGAACCATGGTCAACACAGAGTATAAGATACCAGTTATTATGGGTCACACTGTAAAATACAGTAGTTTTCTTACCTCTTACGGTTGTTGTATATCCTGATTTTTCATAGTTATTGGTAACATCTGAAAAAACCAGAATATAATCAGAAAGCTTCTGTGTAAGCTTTTCACCTGCAAGGCTCATATCGGAACTTCCGAGTATCATTCCGCCCTTTGTAACAATAAGAGCAAAACGATCCTTGCCATTACCCATGCGGTTTATCGAATTCTGAACTCCTGAGAGGTTAAAATCCATCGCTACTACAGTTGTAGAATCCGATAGCATAACAGACATTGAAAAGCATATATCTCCTGTCATGCTGTCGGTATACGGATCAGTGATGTAGATTTCGCCCTTGTTTTCCTCGGCACCCTTGTACCATACTCTGTCAGTACCATGATAATCCGCAGGAATATCAAAATCCGGAATTATCTCCCATCCGGGACCCGCCATGTAAACATTGAAGGTACGGCCGTCAGTCATTTCAAGCTGACGCTTTTTCTGATCTACTATATATTCCTCGAGCTTATCAAAGCCTGAATTATTGCTTAAAAGCTGCTCCGCACCGATGGCCACCTTCATAAGAGAGGTTTCGGCCGAGGACAAAGTATCCTGCAGATCGGAACGGATGCCGTCAAGCTGAATAGTACCAATCTCATCAGTTTTTTCGGAAAGTACGTCCGAAACCAGCCTGATATTCATCATTATCAAAAGTATAAATGCGATAATGATCAGTCCGATAATAAAATAATCCTGTTTTTTCAGCTTTTTCCTCAATTTCCCGTCCCTAAGCTAAATATATAGCTTATTTTTCTGTGTTTTTTCTCTGGCAATGATGTAATACCTCTTACATTCATCACCCGGTGCCTTCATGGTGTCGGAATCCTTAATTCCTACAAATTCCATTCCGGCCTTGTCGATAAGGGCATGAATTTCGTCAGGCCAGTAGGCTCTCTGGACATGCTCCTCGACAGTCTTTATCATTTCACCGTCTTCATCCGGTTCATCGATTTCAATATGATATTGATTGATTTTTCTTTCTTTGTCATAGTGGTTTTTCCAGCTTAAGAATATGTTTCCGTCTTCATCTTCTTCAGTGAATTCGTTGTCGCCATATTCCGTTCTGTAAAAGTAATCACTCTTCAGGTCGAATATGAACAGTCCGCCCGGATCCAGATAGTTGTTGACTTTTCTCAGAATATCAAGCATATCCTCATCCGAAACTATATAATTCATGCTGTCGCAGACACTGACAAAAGCTTTTACCGTTCCGAAAAGTTCAAGATTTCTCATATCCTGTAAAAGATAAAGGATTCCCTCTCTTCCGCTTTCGTACATTTTATCCCTTGCAAGAGCCAGCATATCCTCGGAAATATCAATTCCTATCATGTCGTAGCCGGCATCCGAAAGCCTTCCTGTCATCTCACCTGTACCGCAGCCTAGTTCACAGACTATCCCGTCATTTATTCCTTCTGATTTCAGGATTCCGATAATCTTTTCAGCCCAATCATCATAGGGAATGTCGTCCATGAAATCATCATAGTAATATGCGAAACCGGTGTAAATTTTATCACCACTATCACTCATTTATCAACAGCCTGTTTATTCGCACTCCACTATGCTGTCATAGCAGGGAAGAATTGCGGGATACAAAGCCTTAAACACCTTGTAACGCTTTTCATACTTGGCAACTACTTCCGCATCGGGCTCTATAGTCTTGGTAACCTTGATGAAAGTGTCCGCTGCCTCTTCGGGTGAGGAATAAACTCCGCAGCCTACTGCCGCAAGTATTGCTGCACCATAGCCCGGGCCTTCCTCACAGTTGATCTTGTCAACCTTTACATTCATTACATTTGCAAGTATATCACACCAGAGCGGGCTCTTTGCACCACCTCCGATCGCCCTTATCCTCGATACTTCGATTCCAAGGCTTCTTGCAATCTCAACAGCATCCCTGAGTCCGAATGCAACACCCTCAAGCACAGCCTGGGTCATGTCAGCCCTTGTCGTATCCATTGAAAGACCGACAAATGCACCTCTTGCATTGGCATTGTTATGAGGTGTTCTCTCGCCCATAAGATAAGGCAGATAGAATACCGAATTATTTCCAAGCTCCTTTATTTCCTTTTGCTCGCCTGCATAATCCTTGGTGCCGATGATATCATCCATCCACCACTTATTTGATGAAGCTGCCGAAAGCATGCAGCCGAGGAAGTGATATTTTCCGTTTGCATGATCAAAGGTATGCATGGTATTGTTGGGATCTACTGCATAATTGTCGGTTGAGATCAGGACGGTACCGGAGGTTCCGAGAGAAACCTGGCACATTCCGTGCTTTAAAGTTCCGGTTCCTACAGCACCTGCGGCATTGTCGCCCGCACCGGCAATTACCTTTACTGAGGCCGGGATACCGAGAAACTTAGCAACCTCAGGCTTAACGGTTCCGACTACCTCATAGCTTTCATATATCTTTGCCAGCTGTGAAACGCTGACACCTGTAAGTGCGCACATTTCCTCAGACCAGCATCTGTTCTTTACATCAAAAAGGAGCATACCGCTTGCATCCGAAACATCAGTACAGTGAACACCGGACAGCATATATGCGATATAGTCCTTTGGAAGCATGATCTTTTTGATCTTTGCAAAAAGCTCAGGCTCGTTTTTCTTCATCCACAGAAGCTTTGGCGCAGTAAAGCCTGTAAAAGCCATGTTTCCTGTAAGCTCTGAGATTTTTTCACGTCCGACAGTTTTATTATAGAATTCGCATTCCTTGCCGGTTCTGCCGTCATTCCAGAGTATTGCAGGACGGATTACATTATCATTTTCATCAAGCACAACAAGACCGTGCATCTGTCCGCCGAAGGAAATACCCGCAACTTCCGAGGCATCAAATCCATTGACAAGTTCCTTTATTCCCTCGGTACAGCCCTTCCACCAGTCTTCAGGGTTCTGCTCGCTCCAGCCCGTCTTCGGGAAAAACAGAGGGTATTCCTTTGATACGATATTCTTAATCCCGCCATTCTCGTTCATAAGCAAAAGCTTTACTGACGATGTTCCGAGGTCAACTCCGATAAAATACATATATGATTCTCCTTTATCCTGATTATATCATGAGCGTAACTGCTCTTCTGTTTATCTTGATGTCTGCAACTCTTAAGTTTCCGGCGAATTCACCGTCAACACACCAAGCAACTTCTTTTTCCGAAGTGAATTTAACCTTGTTTACCCTTCTGTAGATAACTCTTTCATGGGTATGATTGCCTTTTACAAGGTCGTTTACTATCGGAATAAGATCAAGCATCGAGCCGTCTTTGATCAGTATCATTTCATAGTAACCGTCATCAAAACGTACATCCTTGCCGGTTATTCCCTTGAAACCGCCTACCGAAGAGGTTGAGCATACCATTCCGAAGATAAAAGTGTCTGTGATCACTTCATCATCAAATTCCACTTTCATATGGTACTTCTTGATCTTAGCAAGCTCTGTTGAACCCTTAAGAATGTAGGCAAAATGACCGAGTACATTCTTTGCTGCCTGCGGAGTTGCATAGGAGGTCTCGGTAAAAAGACCGAAGCAGCAGGTATATACAAAGTAATCATGGTTAAGGCTTGCCACATCGATAGGGAAAGGCATACCGAACTTTGCCATGTCGGAAGCGACAACCATGTCCTTGGGGATGTTCAGACTGACACCGAAATCATTTGTACTTCCTGTAGGGATATAAACTATCGGTACTCTGTGCACACGTTTCATCATTCCGCTGACAACCTCATGTAACGTACCGTCACCACCGGAGCAGATGATCATCTCACAGTCAATATCGTTTTCATACTCCATTACCCTTACTTCCGCGTCGCCGCGTTTTTTTGTTGGACTTACAACCAGCTCCATATTTTCATCGGTCAGGTTGTTTATTATCTCAAGAAGCTTGTCCTTTATTGCCTTTTTTCCGGCATTCGGATTGTATATGAACAGTAAACGGTTTTTCATTGAAATTACCCTCCGTTAAAAGTTTTGCCCATCCTTAACAGTATACTACAGAATTGAGATAAAAGGAATACAAAATTTTCTCTTTTATGCTTTTATTTAATATGGATTCCAGCGCCATACCGTAACATTCGAGCTGTTTTCCGTATAGTCCTCGCAGTCTGGCCTCTTTATCCTCATAATCCTTAAGGCTGTCGGTCTTATAATCCACAATTACAAGTTGTCCCTCCTCAAAGAAAAATGCATCGATAACACCCTGAAGAAGCACTCTTTCATCTCCTTCATACAAAGGAGGAATATATTTCGACTCAATTGCGAACACAAAAGGCTGTTCGAGGAACAGTTCCTTCCTTGCGTTTGCTCCCCGCATACGTCTGCACAGGTCTGAATTAAGGAATTTCACTATGTCGGAAACTTTTATCTTGTCGGCAACCTCCGGCAAGATCATTTTTCTTTCCACATAATCCGCTATCAGACTTTCAACGCCTTCTTTTTCCGTAACATCCGTTACAACAAGCGCTTTTAAAAGCTCATGATATGCGGTACCCCGAAGTGCCCAGATATTCTGCTCTTTCTTTTCTTTAAAGCTCTTCTTTTCATCAGTATTTTCAAATATCCTGTTGTTTTCCGCATCCTGCTCATATTCATCCATTGCTGCATGCTTGAGCTCCGATACCGAAAATTTTACCGGCAGGTTTACCGTATTGTTGGAATATGTGAAGCTGCCCAGATAATTATTTACTTCTTCTATGCGGTCAAAATCAGGCAAACACAGTTCATTATCCGCATCATCATTTTCATCACACAGAACCACAGGCTGTTCGATATATTCCACATTTTCGTTGTTTACGTCAACAAAAACAGGACCTAAGATATCATCAAAGGATTTGAAAGAGTCTATTTCATTGTAGGAAAAGCTCCTGTCCACGTGCTGTTCGAGCCACTTTACCTTTCTTGGCTTTTCCTCATCATACATGTCCGCCCGGACAGTTATCATCACCAGCTTCTGCATCGGACGTGTCATTGCTACATAGAGATCCCTTATCTTTTCAGCCATGTTGTCGTGCTTGTTCAGCTTATCAAGCATTTCGCACTGCGGAGTGCCGACAAAAGCCTTGTCATCCTTGTCATAGAAATATATGCCGCTGCCGTTCTCATGATGTACGCGTATCCTTTTATAGCTCTTATCGGGAGGAAACTGCACCTCATTTTCTATCATTATGACAAGCGGGAACTCAAGGCCCTTGCTGCCGTGTATGGTCATTACCTTGATGGCGTCCGAACCGTCAGCAACCTGTGCCTCGCCCTCATCAAGCTCGTTGGTTTCTATCTTGTCGACATAAGACAGGAAATGGCTGATACCAATGCGGCCTGTCTTTTCAAAATCCGAAGCCTTGACTAAAAGCATATCAAGATTTGCAATTCTCTGTTTTCCGGCCGGAAGCAGTCTTATATAGTCATAGTACGAGAATTTATTGTAGATTCCGGCGATCAGCTCCCTTATCGTAGAAAACATTGCAAATTTCCTGAGTTCCCTGTATTTATCAAGAAATACCTGAAGCTTCTTTGCAAGCCCATCTTCTTTTTTCGAATATTCCGAAATCACATCAAAAAGATAGCACTTCTTTTCGATTTCCTTACCGGCAAATATCTTAAGCTCTGCAAACTCAACATCATTTACCTTCCCGAAAAATGAACGGAGAACCGTTGCCAGCTCAATATCCTGGTAAGGATTGTCAAGGATTTTGAGGAAAGAAAGCATATGCATGATCTCGCGCGTCTTAAAGAAACCGTCCTTCGCCTTCAGTTCCACTCCGATATTCCTGTCCATAAAATAGTCCGACAGCTTTCCGGCAAAATTTTTCACCGAATAAGCAAGAATGCAGATATCACTGTTTTTCAGTTCCCTGTACTCATTCTCGGTTTTCTCTTTTTTTACCTTCATGGTCTTCCTGAGCTCTTCGATTTTCTCTGCAAGAGCCTCGATAACCATGGTATTGTTATCCTTTCTGCTGCCCTTTTCATCCGGGATCAGAACAATAAACTCGGACTTCTGGGCATTTATTTCCGGAGTCTTGTCATAGATTTCACCATAACTGAGCTTTGCCTTCTCATCATAGGCAATACCGCTGTATTCTTCTGTCATTGCCCTCTCAAATACCATGTTTACAGTATTAATGATAGGCAGACTGCTTCTGAAATTCTTTGAAAGGTCAATTTTCTGCTCAGGTGAGGCAGGATCATCAGAATAACTGTTATACTTCTCAAGGAAAAGCCTGGGCTTTGCCATTCTGAAGCCATAGATGCTCTGCTTCACATCTCCTACCATAAACATATTATTACCCTTATGACCGGATATCGAGCCAAGGAGCACCTCCTGGAGATCGTTTGAATCCTGATACTCATCTATCATGATCTCATCATAAGCGGCAGCAATTTCGGCATGATGGTCTTTTACTATTTCTAGCGCATAATGATTTACATCCGCAAATGACAGTATATTGTTTTTCAGCTTTTCCTTCTGGAAAGCCCTTCTTACAAGCCTGCATATCCTTATCAGCTCGTTGATGGCCGTAAGACATTTCCTGTTGTTCTCAAAAAAAGATTCCCTGTCAAAATTCAAGCTGCTTAAACAGTCGTTAAGACTCTTTTTGGCATCATTTCTTGCCGCATTGATAGCCTTTTTGATCTTTTCAGACTCATCATTATCGGTTTTTACCGTAGGAGCCTTTGTAAAGATCGCGGATGCCTGCATAAGCCCTGCCTTTTTTACGTCATATGAACTGTCTTCACTTATTTCTATCTGACAGAGGGCATCATATTCTTTTCCGAATTTTTCTGCATAAGCGTCAAATTCCGCATAGGTTTCGGAAAGATCTACCGCCTCCGCCATCCTTGTCTTTGCTTTATCAAGTGCGGGCACAACTTTGCGCAGCAGATATTTGAAATACCTGCTTTCTTCAAGCTCTTCTTCCGTTTCAATGGCATAATTCGACCTCAGGCTCTCGTAGAACTTATCGGCATCTGCCATCGAATCCTCTTTATCAAGAACCGATGCTATCAGCTTTGTGATTTTTTCGTCGCCCTTGGAATTACCGTAGGACATCATGAATGATATAAATCCTTCATCGCCCTTTTCATACTCCGAAAGCAGCACCTCATCGATCACATCCTCAAGCATGAGCTTAAGCTCAATATTGTCTCCGATACGGTAATTAGGGTCGATATCAATGGTATAGAACCATTTTTTGACTATCTTTCCTGCAAAACCGTCAATTGTCATGATATCGGCGTAGGGCAGCTTTATTTTTTCGGAATACAGACGTTTTCTGACATTCTCAGGCACACTCTCGTCATTTATCAGTGCATTTAACTTTTTGTTTATCTTTGCACGGAGGTCCGATGCCGAATTTCTTGTGAAGGTAACGATCAGAAGGCGGCTTAATGTAGCATTTTCATCAGCCACAAGCCTTCTCATTATCCTTTCAACCAATACCTCTGTCTTTCCCGAGCCGGCTGCGGCACTGACAAGGATATTCTTTATCGGCGCATCCAGTACTTTCTTTTGGTCAATAGTATAATCCATCATTTCCTGCCCTCTTTAAGCTTTTCTTTTATGTCATCAATTGTCTTTGTCTCAAAAATCCTTACAGTGTTTTTATAGCATTTCTGTTTTTCGTCAAATCCGCAGAAGCTTCTGTAGTTGCAATATTTGCAGGCTGAGGCGTCATTGTATACATAAGGGTTAATGTCATTCTTTCCTGCCATTATCTCTTCCGACATACCGATCAGAATGTCCTCAGCATAGTCACAGATATCGTCAAAATCTTCTTTTTCAAGGTATACACTGCTGTTTGTTCCACCGACAATGCCATTATCATCAATTTCAAAATCGGCAGCTTTGGATTTCATCTTGTTATATTTCTGCGTGGACTCATCCCTGATAGCACTGTTATCCAGACTGTTCAGGTTTTCGCCGTCAATATTGAACATGCCTCTCGGTCTTAAATCATTTATTCTCTTCTCCTCCGGATCGGTTCTCGGTCCCCTTTCAACACTGTCATCAAAAAATACGTGCTGGTAGAACGCCATGACCGCTTCTCCTCCGATATTTTTATCGGCGGCGAGCTCCTTCATGTAAAGTGGAAGCTGTAACTGTATACCGTTATAAAACATTGTAGCGTCAAAACTTTCACTCGCATTAGTCTTATAATCTATCAGTTTCAGAAGCTTTTTACCGTTTCTTTCGGCAACATCTATCCTGTCCACAATGCCTTTGATATAAAGCTTATCACTTGAAATCTTAAAGCCCTGTTCAAAATATTCCGGCTTGAAATCACCATAGGATAGCTGGTTATGGATAGCCTTTGTGACTATGAGCATCACGTCTTCCATCCTTTTTACATAGTTTTCAAGCCTCTTATCCGAAAGATAATTCACATTGTTATAGGCTTCCACAGCCTCATGCAATGCTTTAACAGCCTTATCCTTATGATCCTCGGCTTTTGTGGTTTTCCAGTCAACCTTCTCTTTATTAAGTCCTGACATATATCTGTTAAGGGCATCATGTATTACCAGACCATAGTCAAAGGCCTGCGGTGCAGCTACAGGTCTGTCCTCAAGTGCCAGACCATACTGGCAGAAAAACTTAAAGGGACATTCTGCAAAACTTCTGATCATTGAAAAGCTGGAATTGAGGACGTTTCCATAAAGTTTTTTTGCAATATCCTCATTAAGCACATCAAATATCGGGTACTTTGCAAAATCCACAGCCTCTTTCAGTTTGTCATCATCAAGTCCTGCATATTCATATATAAAGTCGGCCGGACTTTCCTGAACATACTCGGTAATTTCAAGTGCGTCAACACATGACTGGATCTGCTCGATGATATAGGACGGTTTCAGCGCGCCGTTTTCCTCACTTCTTTTTTCTGCATTTCTTGCAAAGCTTATGTGCAGCTCATCCATCGGCTTTGCAAGGGCCAGATATATATAATACTCTTCCCTCTCAGGCTTGTTCTCGGGCTGGTCTGCCAGTACAACTCCTGTTTCGGCAAGCTTACTTCTTTCTTCAAGACTAAGCACTCCCGAAGTATTGACCACCGGCGGAACAACACCGTCATTTACTCCAAGCATAAACAGCACCTTTACATTTGAAAGCCTGGTCCTTTTAATGTCTCCTGCAAGCACCACATCGTTCTGATGCGGTATCCTGCCAAGCTTTATCTTGTCAGCGCCTGTCATGAAAATATCCCTGAACTGCCTGTAATCAAGCTTTTCATTAACAAGAAGCATTGATATCTGCTCAAGCAGGGAAAGTACGCAGTCATAGACCTTATCATATTCCCTCTGAAGTCTTTCGCGGTCATTTATGTCGGAACCGCCAAGTTCAGCCGCAAGCTTCTCAAGCCTTTCCTTTGCGCTGCATTTTTCAAGTAAGTTCTTGATATTATCCGATATTTTAACGGCTGTCATTTCGTCGTTTGGCACATCCAGAATTTTTATACAGGTATTGATCTCCTGACGGATCATATTTATCTTTTCAAAATCAAGTTCTTTATTACCTTTGAAATTATTTTCCCATGTCCTTCCGTAAGCATTCTTTCCCCTGAAATTCCTTGAAAGAAGATAATTTTCAAACTCATAGACCTCATTGCCATAATTGAAAATAGGCGATTTTGCCAGCGCAATCACGCTTTCTTTCCTGTAATCGTTCTCAAGCACGTCAAGGGCATTAGAAATAAAGCATATCAGCGGATTTGACAATATGTTCTTGTTTTCATCGATATAGACCGGAATGTTGTATTTTCCGAATATTTCCTGGATATATGGACCATACAATTCCGGATCACCGCATATAATGGCAAAGTCGCAGTATCTGTAAGCATTATTATTTCTTATCGCATCACTTATTCTTGCGGCAGCATTTATTACTTCCGACCTTGGATTTCTTGCCGAATATATCTTGATTTTTCCGTCATTTTCGATTTTTTCATCTTTGAACCTGAAAATGCTGCTTTTAAGCTTCTCTATTGAAGGTGCACAGTATTTTCCCGTCACATATTCCGGAACCTGCACCTTATATCCGTTCTTTACCGCGATATCGCTGATCTTTTCAACCATTTCCGTGCTCATTTCGAACAAGGAGTGATTTCCTTCAAAGCCTTCTTTGTCGGCAGTAAAGATAAATTCAAGATTACAGCCGTTCATCAGTATTCTTTCGATAAATTCATACTGAATGGGTGTGAAACCTGTAAAACCATCAAAATAAAGACTTGCCGAGTTAAGCAAGGTATTACCCCTGATATGCTTAAAGCAAAGCTCTGTCATGGTTTCGGCAGTTGTATAGTCAAGTTCTTCAACTCTTTTAAGAAACTCCCTGTAGATCAGACCGATATCCGAAAGTTTGATGGCAAGATTCATGTCACTTTCGGCAAGATTATTCTTTTCAAGCATTTCCGGAGTGATACGGTACTGACACAGTTCCGAAATCATGGACTTGATTTCATCAACAAAGCCAAGATTCTTATGCTTGCCCTTGAAAATACGCAGATTGTCATTCTGTTCCTGAAGAATATTCCTTATCAGCATATTTTTCCCGATATCATTTAAAACCGGCTTCATCCTGTCTCCTGCCGACTCCATTATCCTGTATGCAAGACGTGAAAAACTAAGCACCTCTATATTGATGATTCCGTGGCCTTCCGAAAGGAAAGTCAGTTCCTTTTCAACAGACAATGCATACTGCTCAGGTACAACAATGATATAATTTTTATTTAAATCCTTTGAGGCCAGTTCCAGTACTTTTTTATAGACATGGATAGACTTCCCGCTGTTTGCAGGGCCATAGACAAAACCCACACTCATTATTATTTCTCCTTGTTCTCCGATAAACCTCTTATTTTAAAAAGCTCTCCTTTTCGGGAGAGCTTTTATATTCATAGCAAAACCCGAAGTGCTCCTGCATTTTGACTCCTGACATGTTAGTCAGGTGGGTGACCGCAAGTTGCTTACTGCCTTCCACTGCACACACAAGGTGTAATTTCTGAGGCCTGACATCCACAAGCAGATATAGGAAACCCTTTTTAAAGCTGTAGGATCAAAATAAGCAGAAGTGCTTACCTCCGGGTAATTTAATTATATATGAAAATCGCTAAAATTACAAGTTATTTTTCTTTTTCATTGCTGTAATTTCATCCATAAAAAGTATTAATGCAAATACAGTTATAAGCTGTGCCCTATATGTAAAAAAGCAGTGTATATAAGAATGATTTCTGAGTATCAGATATCTGAGATATGGTATAACTGCAATGATCAGATAGATCACACAAAGCTTTTTATTACAGGCTTTCTTATGAAAGATAAAAGCGAAACACAAAACTGCAACAATAAGCAGCAGTCCTGCTATAACTCCTGCCGTACCATATTCAAACGGGAATAAACACTTCAGGTTTCTTAGAAGTGCTGTCCCTTTAACCTTACCGTTTATTCTGTATTCGATCTGTGAAGAAACATCATGCCATACATTTCTTCCGAGGACTATTCCCGCAAGCAGCCATTTAAGCGCCCACATGGATACATAACCACAGAACCATAAAATGCAGTATCTTATATACTGTACGATATTGATCTCTTTGTGGTTTTTATTTACCTCGTACCATATTACAATAAGCAAAGGAATAAATAACACTATCAGCTCTGTTGTCAGAAAATCGAAAAACGCTGTAAGCATCCCGAAAACCAGGAAGTAATATATTAGCCTGTTTTCTTTGCCTTTCGACAATGCATTTACTGTGAGTATAGAAAATAAAAGCATCAGCATAAAGCACCAGGTATATTCCAGAGTGAGCGGTACAAACCATGCCGACACCGTGACAAGTCCCAGAACAATGGCCAGAATCGGTGCATATGCTTTCAGTCTGTATAATTTAAATACTACTAAAAACAGAAGCAAAAGAAGTACAAAAGCATTTACCATATATATCTGCCTGAGGTTCAGGAAGATAAACAAAGGCTTTAAGTAAACTGCCGAACCATGCCAGTATCGCAGATACTCCTTGTTTACCGGAAGATCCTCTTTTACCGCAGACAGTAATGCGAGATTTTCATAGCCATACTTATCGCTGTAATAGCCTGTCTCCATCACGGATTCCAAGGGCTTCTTAGCGTCAAGCTGCCAGATGATTCCAAGAAGTATCGAATCGGCATAATAATCCATCTTGCTGCCGTTGACATTTTTTATCCTCGTACCGAACAGTTTCTTATCTTCCAGATATTCTGCCGAAGCCTGCATATTATCTTTGATCAGGCTTCTCGGTATCAGTGCTACAAGTATCATAAGTCCCATAAGCACTGCTGCCACAGCAAAAAAAGTAAGAATCAGCCTTAATACTTCAGTTTTAGTTTTAATTACCGGCTTTTCTTCCATCATCTGCCCTTTTCTGTCTGGTATGTGATAATAAGTATAAGGTGTCTTAAACCATCTCTTACGGTTCTTAGCTTTGACTTCCTTGGATAACAGCATTTCCTGAGCCTTACAGGTACCTGTTTGGTTTCAAGACCGTTTATGCTTGCAAGCGCGATCATCTCGGTTGCAAATTCCATACCACCTGTTCTGAACTTCATTTTACTGCAGGCATTCCTTGTAAGTCCACGTAAGCCGCAGTGAAAATCATAAACATCGGTTTTAAATCTCAGTCTTCCGAGCCATGACAAGAATCGTACACCGCATTTATGGATAATTGACATTGCTCCCGGCTCAAAACCGCCTTTAAAGCGGTTGCCGATCACCATATCACAAGCACCATTTTCAAGGGTTTTGTATAAATCGATGACCTGACCCATATCATAGGTTGTGTCACAGTCAGAGATAATGAGCACCCTGCCATGTGAAGCCTTAAGACCTGCTCGTATTGCATAACCATAACCCGGACGTTTCATTCTGACTACTTTTGCTCCCATATCAGAAGCGACTTTTCCCGATCCGTCTTCAGAATCATTGTCAACAACTATTATTTCACCCGTCAGATCATGTTCTTTTAAGAGATTTTTCAGTTTTTTAACGCAAAGACCGACAGTATTTCTTTCATTCCTGCACGGAAGGATAACTGAGATTTCAAAATCTTGATTTTTATCGGTCATTTCGGTATTTTCCTTAACTATGATTATTTATAAAAATACGGTCCGTAAATCAAATCCGGACCGCATCATACTCAGGCTTTTTCCTGATCTTTTTTCTCTACTTCAACAACAGATGATTTCTTCATCGGAATTCTACAGTTTTTGTTGTTTCCGAATTCAACGATGATTACCTCATCCATGATATCGATAATGACTCCGTAGAAACCTGCTGTAGTAAGTACGCTGTCGCCTATTGCCATTGATTCGATAAGAGCCTGCATTCTCTTCTGCTCTTTTTTCTGGGGACGCAGAAGCAGGAAATAGAAAGCCACACCGATAATAAGAAGGTAGATCAGCATTACGGTGAAACCACCACCGGCTCCGCTTCCGCTTGCGGCATCAAGTAAAATAGTGTTCATTTGAAAATCCTCCATTATTCTTCGCCGTTTTCAAAGCCGGCAAGTTTTCTCTTTTTATATGCAGCAAATTCATGTCCGGCTATTGCCTCACGAATCTCACTCATCATTGTATTATAAAAGCTCAAATTATGCAATACCATAAGTCTAAGTCCAAGCATTTCATTTGCTTTAAGGAGATGTCTTATGTAGGCTCTTGAGTGGTTTTTGCACACAGGACAGTTACATGTCACATCTATCGGCCGGTCATCTGTCTCATATTTTTTGTTCAACAGATTGATCTTTCCAAAATTCGTATATGCATGGCCATGTCTGCCGTTTCTTGTAGGATATACGCAGTCAAAGAAATCAACGCCTCGCTCAACAGCTTCCAGAATATTGGCGGGAGTACCTACTCCCATAAGATACACGGGCTTTTCTTTCGGCAGGAAAGGAACGACCGCATCAAGCACACGGTACATTTCATCATGGGTCTCACCTACTGCAAGGCCTCCTACTGCATAACCATCCAGATCAAGTTCCGTTATTCTCTTTGCATGTTCAATTCTGATATCGTCAAAAACCGCACCCTGATTGATACCAAAAAGCATCTGTTCTTTGTTTATCGTATCATCAAGCGTGTTGAGACGCTTCATTTCAGCCTTACATCTTTCAAGCCATCTAGTAGTTCTTGCAACACTTTCCTCTATATATTTTCTCTCCGAAGTGCTCGAAGGACATTCATCAAAGGCCATTGCGATGGTAGAAGCAAGATTTGACTGTATTCTCATGCTTTCCTCAGGTCCCATGAAAATTTTTCTGCCGTCTACATGTGAATTGAAGAAAACGCCCTCTTCCCTTATTTTTCTGAGCTTTGCCAGCGAAAAGACCTGAAATCCGCCGGAATCGGTCAGTATCGGCCTTTTCCAGTTCATGAATTTATGAAGTCCGCCCATCTGCTTTACGATTCCGTCTCCCGGACGTACATGCAGATGATAGGTATTGCACAGCTCAATCTGGGTTCCGATCGTTTCAAGGTCAGGCGATGAAACAGCGCCCTTTATCGCTCCGACAGTACCTACATTCATGAATACCGGAGTCATCACCGTACCATGAGGTGTGACAAACTCGGCACTCTTGGCTCTGCCGTCAGTTGCTATGATTTTATAACTGCTCATTAAAATCTCCGATCAGCTGATACTGTTGAGTTTTTCCATGTCAGGCGGGCAGACGCAGATCATGGTCTTTCCGGTGTTAAGGGTGATTTCCTTGCCTGATGCATCATAATATCTGGTAGGAATATAGTCTCCTGTCTTCTTCCATGTGATGTCAATTGCTTTTCCGTTGGTAATGTATACACCCTTTCCGCTTCCGATCACATCATATTCCTGATAAGCGGTGCCGTCAAGCGTTCTGCCTACAGCATACTGGATGATAATATTCTTGAATGTGATCTGCTCATTTGTGGTTCCGTCAACCTGAGGCCCGTCAAACTGGAATCTCTTATAGAGACCTGTTGTACTGTCATATTCAAAATAAGGCTTGTTATGATGATAAGGAACCGAAACCTTGTTTGCAGTCCTTCCGTTTTCCAATTCTACAGGTGTAGACTCGTCTGCAAATACAAAATGTTCGCCCTTATAGGTATTGGTATAATCACGGCTGATCTTATACTTTTCAAAGCCCTGAAGCAGAAGCTCGCCTGATCCGAATACATTGTGGGGTGAAACCCTGTCTGCCGTTCTGTAGTAAATTGTTCCTACAAGTGAGGTTCCGTCAAGCCTGTCGACCTTCTTTAACCAGTCAGCGACATATATCTGCGGTCCGCCGCAATGGCAAAGTACTGCATTATATTCCATGCACCACTGAACGAAATATGATCTTGCGCTTCGTATCGATCCGAACTCAGTGAGCTTGTCATATTCCTTGATGATGCCCATCAGTCTTGTGACACCGCCCTCAGCTATACATTCATATACTACTTCTGCTTTTGAAATACCGCACTGAGGTACGCCGTGAACACTGTTGTTGTACATGATAGCGATCGGACGCTTGTTCATGTAACTGTCATCCATCCACTCGTTGCTGAGCTCATTACGGTACATATTCTCATGTGAAACCGTAGGTGTAGGCTCTTCGGTAGGTGTGGCAGTAGGGTCATTATTAACCGACTCATCAGGATATAATTTATCCCCTGAAGAAGAACCATAAAGGCTTTCTCCGCTTTCTCCGGATTCTACCGATGATTCATTACTATCATCGCCGAACAGGCCGCATCCGGCCGTAAGCATACTGACCGCAAGCACAAGACACAAAAAGCTGCGGCATTTTCTGATAATATTCTTGTTCTTCAAAACTTTTTTCCTCAACTATACAAAATAAAAGGACCTGCCCACTCTCCATGGACAGGTCAAATAATCATTAAAAGTGACTTAGGTCATGGAGTTAACTTTTTTAGTTAATCCCGAGACTTTTCTTGCAGCATTGTTCTTATGATAAACACCCTTAGCCTGTGCCTTATCAATTGCTACAACGGCATTCTTAAGAGCTTCGGTAGCCAAAGTCTTGTCGCCGGCAGCCACGGCAGCTTCAACCTTCTTTACCAGAGTCTTAACCTTAGACTTGATCATCTTGTTTCTCAAAGTCTTGGTCTCAATTACTAAGATACGCTTTTTTGCAGACTTAATATTAGCCAATTCGAGTTCCTCCTGTTGAATCTCAATACTTATATTATTCGCATGAAGGTCTGCACAAAACAGGACACGGACGTTTTATACAGGCACCCTAATATAATACTCGTTTTGTGGATAAATGTCAAATGTTTTTTTTAAATTTTTTGAGATAAAACAACATTCGGGCTTCGCCCGAACGTCGCCATGTCGAACGCGTGAATATATTCACGCATTCGACGACGGAAGCGGTGGGATTCGAACCCACGAGCCCCGGAGGGCTACCTGATTTCGAGTCAGGGCCGTTATGACCACTTCGATACACTTCCGGATTTTGCGTACTGATGTATTATACTACAAACCAAGGTTTTTTACAAGAAAAATTTCAACAGCAATTTTTTCGTCCAGATCGCCGCTTTTTACCTTCTTTTCAAGCTCAATTCCCTGTCTCAGTATTCCATGTATTTCTGCCCTCTTCTTTTTCCTTGCCAGCCTCAGATATTTTTCAGTCTGGAAATCCTTTAGTCCGGTTTCCTTTGATATCTGGGCACTTGCCTTTCCTTCATCAAAAAGCAGAGAACAACGATAAAGCTGATCGTAGCTGCGGTTCAGCATGAAAAGGATGTTCATCGGTTTTTCATGGGCCGCGAGCAGATCACAATATAAACCGAAGGCCCTGTCGGAATCGGATGCCATCAGTGCATCCATCATCGCAAATATCCTGCCTTCGGGTATTTCTGAACATATTTCATCTATCGCCTGCCTGTTTACACTCTCCTCACCCATACAGTAAGCCGCAAGCTTTTCAAGCTCAGACTGGAGTCTTGCCATGTCCGTTCCCACTTTATCAATCAGGTACTCACAATCATATTGTGATATCAACAGTCCCCTGGTCTTAAGGAAAACAGCAGCCATGGTCATCAGTTCATTTTTTGCGGGAAGGGTGATTTCACATGCGTAACCGGCAGATACTACATATTTATATAGAGCATTTCTTTTATCGCACTCTTTTTCAGTAAATATATAATAGGTATATTCAGGTGCCTTTTCAACATATTCCGCAAAAGCTGACGAAGACTTGAAAAACCCCGAATCATTTATGCAGATCAGCCTGCGTTCCGAAAAAAACGGCATGGTCTCGGAAATCGAAATGATCTCTTCAAGCGTCACATCCTCTCCGGAAAAATAATTCAGGTTCATCTCATTGGCATCAGGAAGCATTGCACGCACAAGCTTGTCACGATACTGTCTTTTCAGTATGTCCTCCGAGCCATAGAGCAGGTAAATATGCGAAAAGGTATTGTTTGATATATCGCTTTTAATTCTTTTCAAGACAGCTCCCTTTTAATAGAAAGATCCTATCTTCTCACCATATTTTACTTTGGTTTCATAACCGATAGCAGTATTCAGGACAAGATCGATATCCGGCTCAAAGCCCTTGTTGGGAAGCAAAAGCACGATCGATGAACCGCCGAACTCAAAGTAGCCCTTCTCTTCACCGCGGACAACGTCTGCTTCTTCGGTATGGTGATTGGTAATCCTTCCGACACCCATCGCACCGATTTCAACCTGGGTTACTTTAATTCCGCCCTTGCGGTAAATTGTACAGTACTGCCTTGTATTTTCGGTATATACCTTTGCAAAGTCATAGACCATCGGATTTACGGTATGGAGTTTTCCTTCAATTTTAAGATCCATGCTCTTCATTCCGTCAGCCGCATAGCAGTATCTGTGATAATTATCCACACAAAGCCTGATAAGAACGAACCAGCCGTCCTTATAATATTCTGCAAGTTTTTTACTTCCGGTAAGCGTCTCAACACTATAGACACTGTTTTTGATTTCAAAAGCAGAATCATTATTGATACGGTACATTGAAGCACGTCCGTCACAAGGAGAGATCAGGGCATTGGGATCAGAAGAGATCGGTCTCTTCTCCTGTCTGATCTTTCTTGTAAAGAAATCATTGAAGGAAGAATAACGTTTTTTCTGATATTCCGAAATATCGATTTCGTTTTTCTTTATGAAAGGATCAATTGCAAGTGCAGAAAAAGGGCTTCCAAGGAATGCCCTTTCAATATTTGCTACCGTCACAGAGCTCAAAACCTTTAAAGCAGCCCTGCCAACAGCATTTCCATAGAGAAACTCAAGAGTCTTTCCGGACATGAGTTTTTTTCTGATTATGTTACCGTTTCTGTCTTTGTAAGCATTGCGTTCCATATTTTTATCCTTTACCTTATACTGCGAGAACGCCAAAGAACAGGCACCATGCAAGTATGATTATGATCGCATTGGCCTTTCCGTGAGGCTTTGGCATCTTGAAATTGAACACAAACAAAAATGCTGTAAGAAGCAGTGCAAAACTATAAACATAGGGAAGCACATCTTCCTTTGATATCAGAGAACCGATAATATACGAAAGCGGTGCCATCAGGCAGGAATTCGTTACCGGAAGTCCTTGATAATATTTTCTTCTTTCGGTAGTCTGCTGCTGTCTTTCCTCTTCCGTCACATTGAAGTAAGCCAGTCGGATTACTGCAGCAAGTATCAGAAGCACACCGGCAAAATAACCGATTATCATGGTATCCTCATGGTCATATCTTGCATAAAGCAGGATTCCCGTCACAGCCGGATTTACTCCAAAGCAGACAAGATCACACAGCGAATCAATCTGGATACCGAACTTCTTTTCACTCTCATTACGCTTTATTTTTCTGGCAACAGCGCCGTCAAACATGTCGCAGAGACCTGCAAACATCATGAAAAAAAAGCCCCATTTAAAAATCCCGTTAAAAGAAAGATACATGCTGAGGCAGGTTGATACCACTCCTGTATATGTTAATATTACCGAAGGATTATAATATCCTACAAACCGTTTATTCACCAATTGGCCTCCTGAAACACTTATCTTATACAGTATAACCTTAATAACAGTTTTTGTCAACCTTTAATGGTCAAGACGGTATTGTCCTTCATTGGCAGACACATGGATTTCACAGCCTGCTTTTTTTAGTCTTAAAAGCGTTTCATCCGCCGGATGTCCGTAGGAATTGTTTATCCCGCAGGAAATCAGTGCAAGCCTGGGTTTTACCTTATCAAGAAACTCTTCACTTGTCGAAAATCTGCTGCCGTGATGGGCAGCAACAAGCACATCAGATTCAAGTGAATAGTTTCTTTTTTCACATTCAGAAACGACCTGCTTTTCTACTTCAGCCGGAATATCTCCGGTAAAAAGTATCGTCTTATCCCCTGCTTTCAGTTTGAAAACCATCGAGCTTTCATTCTCTGATTTCTGGGCATTTTGGGAATCCGGATATAAAATATCAAGCTCAAGCTTATCGATTTTTATGTTGCTGAAAGGTTTTGCGATCACATAATCCGCAAGCTTCTCCTCTTCCGCCTCAAAAACCGCTTCAAACCCTTCATGATCCGAAACATCTGGCAAAATAAAGCAGGGATTAAAATCCGGCTCATCCCCAAGCATTTCTTCAAACCCGTTAAAATGATCCTTATCAACATGAGTTACTATGCAATAATCTATTTTGTCATAGCCATGATACTCAAGAAAGGGCCTTACGGTATTGTTATATATATCTTCCTTATCACTGCTTCCGCAGTCACATATTATCACTTTATCATCATTAAAAATCACATAACAGGCTCCCTGCCCGACATAGAGCTGGTAAAGCTCAAACTGTTTTTTCGGTATATGTATCAGCAAAAGAAGCATAAAAAGCAGGCAAAAAGCAGCTGATTTGTACCTGTCCTTTACGAAGAAAACATATACAATTATCAGAACGAATATAGCAGAAACGATTTTTACAGTCTCAGGCTTTCCGGCAACTATATGGCCTCCCGCAAGTTCCTTTACAAATCCGCCCGAATCGAAATAAAGACCGAGAATGAATCCGCAGGGACGGCTGAAAATACTTAAAATGCCCGGCAGAAAGAAAAACGAAAGCATTGAAAGTAACGCAAGGACAAGAAGAGCCGGCATCAGAGGTATCAGTAAAAGGTTGATAACAGGTGAATAAATATTGTAAGACCAGAAAAGATAAAGCTGGACCGGAAGTATCATAAACTGCAGCCCGAATCCGAACATCATAGCCCTTACTATCTTTTCTTTAAGCTTTCCGAAGCCTACAAGCTCAGCTTTTCTGCTTATTATTCCGGAAAATGCCGCTGCCCCTCCTGCAGAAAACGATAGCAAAAAAGAAGAATCAGTCAGAAACAGAGGATTCTTTATCAATACGATCAGGGCAGCAAAGGAAATCGCGGTAGGCGGATCATATTTCCTGCCGAAATACTTTGCGCCCATCATGAAGCTCAGCATTATCATAGCCCTTATGCACGATACCTGCTCCCCCGAAAAGACTGCAAAAACAAACAGGAAAAGCATGGAAAAAGCTCCCGCAAGTCCAATTCCTGCACCGGTTTTTCTCAAAAGACCGTATATTCCCATGCCTATCATGGAAATATGCAGACCAGAGATCGCAAGCAGATGCCCTATGCCCGCGTATTTATAGCTTGTTCTCACCTCATCAAGAAGGCTAGTCTTGTCTCCGGTAAACATGGCAGCGAGCACTCCGCCGTTTTTCTTTCCGAATATATTAATCAGAGTCATTGAGAATTTTTTTCTGATCTCATAAAGTCCTGATTTCAGTCTGTATTCCGGACTGTTATTTCTTCCGATCAGACTTATTTCGTCGGCATATACATATGCTCCGATGTTTCTACACTTGTAGAATGCTTTTGTATCAAACTCTCCGTCATTCATAGGAGAAGGATATTCCTTTATCCTGCCCGTAAGCAATAATTCATCTCCCGGCAGATATTCACTGTCACAAAACAGCATTACATTTTCTTTGCCATCCGCTTGCAACTCAATACGGTAATTACCGTCCTGTCCGTTCACCGCGCAGACAAGCGCAGAAAAAGTAACATCTTCTCCTTCGTATTTTTCAAATCCCGGATAATTCTGAACCCTGTAGGTCCTGAATATTCCAAAATCATATAACAATACGCAGGTCAGAAGAATCATTGCTGTAAATGCCAGATTTTTAGGGTCTTTATGGGTTTTTAAAAGAACTACAAGAGTGATCACGACCATGCAAAGCGGAAAAACTACTGTTCCACCGCTTTGTACAGTGATAATTCCAAGAACATATGAGCCGGCCATCAACATAACCGGTCTTTTCATCATAACTCCTTAATCAAAGCTCATCGCTGTTTTCAAGCGCATCATAATTGAATGTCAGATTATCAATACAATAGACATCACCATAATATTCAATGCTTTCCCAGTTCACATTAAGAACCACACTGCTTATTTCGGGAAGTTCAGTCAGTGAATTTACGATGGAATAAACCGTAAGCTCAGGGTCAACATCCTCGGAAAGATTCAGAAATTCGGAAGAAAGATTCACATAGCATACCCTGTCCTTTGTCACTATGTTCAAAAGCTTGGTTCCCTTCGGAATGCAGGAAGTAATATCCTTTTCTCCGTCTGCAGGGCCTTTTATCAGATTTTCTATTATCAGCTGCTCATCGGTATAGAAAGAGCCAAGTGCAGCCTCTCTTTTGATCTTCTTCAGCTTTCCGCTTTCAGTTCCCGGGAAATACATCATAAGTTCAATGGTTCCCTCGGTAAAACTCAGCTTGTCAAGAAAACTGTCGGAATTCATTGTTCCCATTGTTTTTCCGTCAATTACCAGCGACTGCTCACCGACAAAGAAACTGACGCCGTTAACTTCGGAGAACTGGCAGAAATTCTTTACTATCGCAGCCCTTATAAGAGCCTCATCATATACCGACAGATTATAGTAATTCTCATCGAAATAGATTGAAACCAATCCGCTGTTAAGCTCCCAGTTCCTGAGCGTAATGCCCTCGGGGAAAGGTGAACTGAAGCTTTCATCCTTATAGGCCTGAAGATCCGCAACAAGATTCTTAAGATTCTCTAAAAAGCTTGAACCCCTTGTTTTATATGGTGTCTGTTCTATTGAAAAATTATTCTTATCGATTATATACATGGATATCTTACCGGTCTTCTCACTGCTCTTTTTCCCACAGCAAACCAGACTCCCGAGCATAAGCAACAGGAGTAACGCAAGACCAAGTTTTAATATCCTTTTACCAAACATACTATATCCTTTATTTTACAACTTCTTCAATGATTTTTACCGACTCACTGTTAGAGTTTATCGGAAGCCTTACTGTGAATGATGTTCCCATGCCTTCACGACTGAAAACCTTGATTTCTCCGCCATGGAGCTTCACAACATCGTTTGCGATCGCAAGACCCAGTCCTGTACCGCCCGTCTGTCTTGCCCTTGCCTTGTCAACACGGTAGAACCTGTCGAAAATATGCTTCTGTGCCTCTTCCGAAATACCGATACCGGTAT